>JAILBP010000190.1:0-3021 GCA_024680835.1 Lachnospiraceae bacterium
CATAACATATCCGTTCCGCCTATAATCTCCTCCGCAACCTTCAGTCCGTCGATGGCGGCGGATACTATGCCGCCGGCGTAGCCGCAGCCTTCACCGCAGGGGAGGACACCTCTGACATCAGACTGGAGATCCTCACCGCGCAGGATACGCACCGGAGAGGATGTTCTGCTCTCGACGCCGCTTAAGATCACATCATCTCCCGCAAATCCCTTAAGTCTTCCGTCAAAATATGACATGGCGGACATGAACTCATTCTCCATCTCCTCCGGGAAAAGCCCTCTTAAGTTGGACAGGACTGCTCTTCCCTTTACGGCGCCTTCAAAGGCTCCGTAGGATGTGCTGGTCCTGTTCTCCCTGTAATCGCCGTAAAGCTGCCTTGCTATGGCTCCTCCCCCAAGATCAAAGACTGCTTTCTCAAGCCTTTCCTGAAAACGAACTCCGGCCAGCACATCAGACGATCCGTAATCAGCGGGAACTACTCCCACCACGATAGCGCTGTTGGCTACACCCGAGTCCCTGCCCCGGTAACTCATACCGTTGACAACAGTCTGATCCTCTCCCGATGATGCATTGACAACATATCCGCCCGGGCACATGCAAAAAGAGTAAACAGGACGCTTCCCGTTATATGTCAGCTTGTATGATGCAGGAGATAGATATGCCATATCCGCATCCCCGTAGGAAAGCCTGTCTATAAGACTCTGAGGATGTTCCACCCTGAATCCGCAGGCGAAGTTCTTCTGCTCCATGGGTAAGCCTGCAGATCTTATCATCTCAAATGTATCTCTGGCGGAGTGTCCTATGGCTAATACCAGCTTTTCACAGGGGATGTATTCAGTCTCATTTACAAAAATACCCTTCAGATGCCTGCTGCCTTCCGTCCCGCTTTCTATGTCAAGACCTGTGAGCGCAGTGTTGAAGCGCACAGTTCCTCCCAGCCGTATTATATCATTTCTGATATTTTTAACCACAGTCTTCAAAACATCGGTTCCGATGTGTGGCTTGAAATCATAGAGTATATCCGGATCGGCGCCGTATTTTACAAAGGTCTTCAGCACATACGCATTGCGTCCCGACTTGTCATTGACACCTGTGGACAGCTTTCCGTCGGAAAAGGTTCCGGCTCCGCCCTCACCGAACTGTACGTTTGACCCGGGGTTTAACAATCCTGTATTCCAAAACGCCTCCACGTCTGCCGTCCGCTCATCCACGCTCTTGCCGCGCTCTATGAGCAAAGGCTCAAGACCGTGTTCTGCCAGTAACAGGGCTGCGAATAAACCCGCAGGACCCGCTCCCACCACCACAGGCTGAGTTTTCTCCGAAACCTTAGCTGATGCTGTGGCATACTCCTGATCCGTTTCGTAGCGATACACGACCGGAACATACTCCCTGACATCCTTATCCCTTATCTTTTTCAGGATCTTTTTCTCATCCTTTGTCTTTACATCCACAGTGTAGATATAGTAAAGCTCAGGTTTTTTCCGGGCATCCAGAGATCTTTTGGCTATGGTGTATTCGAACGCGTTATCATCTTTTATATTGAGTTTTTTTCTAATCTTTTTTAATAAAGCTGCCTCATCATGGTCATAAGGCAGCTTTAATTCAGAAATCCTGATCATATTTTACCTGTTATTGTAAAAGCTTTAACTTTCTGCACAGAGAGATAAGACGTGTTCCTCCCGGGAATGCGGCCAGTATGTCCTCATCCATTCCTCTGACCAGTAACATCACACCGAGATAGATCAATGCTCCCACCGCAATGGAAACGCATACCGCAATGGCGTTACCCAGTATAGCATTGAGCCCGGCGTATACAAAATACACCACGAGGCCCATGGCGGCTGAAGCGCCAAGCGGCTTTAAGAAGGTGTTCAATAACTCCTGTTTGTAATCAAGCTCCCGCCAGATGCTGATGGAATTCAGTACACACATGATGAGCGCAAAAAATGTATTGGCGTTTATCAAAGCGTAAATACCCATGTCGAACTGCATGAGTATCACCATGAAAACAAGCTGCACCACAAGGGCTATCACCGCATGTATGACAGGTTTAATCATCTTGTTGATACCCTGCAATATTCCGTTGGTGAGGGATGACATACAGTAAAATACAACACAGATAACACCCATCCTCATCATGGAGCCCGCCAGCTCGACCGAGTTCTTCGGGAAGAGGAACTGCATGACCGGAGTCGACAATATGAACAATCCCACGGTACACGGAAATGCGATTATCATGATGTATCTGATGCCCAGCGCCACCTTGCTTCTCACATCATCCAGATCTCCGTTACCAAATGAAGCCGTTATGGCAGGAACGGATGATGCAGCCATGGCTGCCGCTATGGATATGGGGACGTTTATAAGCACCTTGAAATTACCGGTGAAAACGCCCCACCACACATCGATATCATCTCCCGATACTCCTCTTGCCAGGGACAGATTCTTGAATACACCCTGATCGATGATGGAGTTCAGGTTGTAAAGTGTCGTACTGAGCAGCACAGGTATCACAGTCAGCACCAGTGCTTTCAATATCACGCCGAAAGACTCTCTGACTGAAACCTTGTCTTTCCTGAACATCTTCCTCATTGGTTTGTTGAAGACCGCAAACACAAATGCCACAAACAACAGGCCGGCTACCGCACCTATGCAGGTACCCAGTGTTCCTCCGGCTGCACCGTAAGCGGCGGAATAACCTTCAGCATCGCCTAAGATCGTTCCTACCACAAGTCCTCTGCCAAAAAGTATGTATGCCGCTACCACCGATACCACTGCATTTATAATCTGCTCAATGACCTGTGAGATCGCAGAGGGTAACATTGTACCCAGGCCCTGGAAAAAACCCCGTAAAACGCCTAACACCGCCACAATGACCAGCGTTGGAGCCAGAACCTTCACGGCATATACCGCATAAGGCGTCTTTAATAATGTCCCCGCAAAGAAATCCGCTCCGAACCAGACTGCAAGACATACCGCAATGCCCATGAACAGTCCGAAACCAAGAGCACACTTGAAAGT
>JAILBP010000204.1:0-4746 GCA_024680835.1 Lachnospiraceae bacterium
CCGGGCACTTCAGCAAACTCCGGCATGATATGCGGCGAGATCTGGTTTAGCATGCTGTAAACATTGCGATTTGAGCTGGCATCGGATATTTTTACAGGGAAAAAATAACGCCTGGAATCTTCTCCCGGCTCGCTCCCGTCCAGAGTATAGAATATCCTGCCTCCGCCCTGAATATTGAGATAAAACGGAGCATCATAAAAACCGGAGCTCTTGTCAAAGGACAGCTCTCCGGTTATATAATACAATTTAAATGCCAAAGCACACAACGCAGCGCAGATTAAAACGCCTGCCACGGCTATGGCGATTATTTTTCGTCGGTTAAGTCCGGTTTTTTTCATGGTAAACAGATTTCTCTATCAAAGTGTTTTCTTCATCTTGAGGATGTTCTTGCCTTCTCTGTATTCGTAGGTTACATCATCCATCATCTTCTTGGTCATGAATATACCGAGTCCGCCGATCTTATCTTCATCCGAGACAATGTCATCCCCGGGGTCTTCCTTTGCTAACGGATCGAAAGGCACGCCGTTATCCATGAAGGTAATGGTCACAGTGACCGGATTTCCCGTCAATTCAACCCTCACAGTAGCCCTGCCTTTCTCAGGATTGTAAGCATAGTGTGCTATATTGACAAAGATTTCCTCTGCCGCCACGCATATCTGCATCTTCACCTTAGGTGAGCAGTCGGTATCTTCGAGATTTTGCTCCAAAAACTCCAATACCTCATCGAGCATGGAATCGTCAGCATCAACTTCGATCTCCTTTAATAAATCACCCATATATTCTCCTTTCAGACAACCACTCTGATATCACCGATAAATAACAGGCATACGTATTGCCGGTAATGCGCCCGGCTTTTTATATAATGAGCAGTTCGGATTTAAATAACTCCTTATGATTTTATAATAAATCTCCTATTTTTTCAATGCTTACAGCAGTATTTTTACAAAAAATACAAAAATGCAAAAAATGTAACGTTTCACGGTCACAAAAATTTAACACTTTTTCTCTTTTCATAATGCCCATAATACTGTAAAATCCTATAAGATAAATTTTGGGATTCAGAGGAAAAAAAGATGAAAAACAGAATATTTAAACGGTTCGCAGCCGGACTCTTAACCGCAGCGCTTATCTTTTCGCCATTGGGCAGCGCGGGATACATAAAAGCAGCTACCGACTTAAACGACCTTAGACAGATAAGATTTACCATGCCCTATGGCAATGGCGACTACATATTGACAAAGAGCATCACAGGTGTTACCGGTATTTCGATCTCCGGCGATGTGAAGATAGACTTAAACGGGCACAAGATCAGCGGAAGTTCATTTGCAGGGCCGCTGTTCAAGGTAGGCAGCGGACACACCCTGACAATAACCGATTCAAAGGGCGGCGGCTCCATCATAAATGAAAACAATCAGGAAGCCGTGGGCTGTTACGGCGGAACACTGAACATATCAGGAGGAACGTTCTACGGAGTAAAATACGGCGTCAAGATGACGGACGGCAAACTAAACATATCGGGAGGCACCGTAAAAGGCGATTCCGAGGCCATATACATGCAGAAAGGAACCCTCAACATGACCGGTGGCAAAGCGCAGACCACCTGTGATACGGGCTGCGCCCTCTATATGGCAGACGGAAACGCCGAGATTTCCGGCGGCACCCTGTCATCATCCGGTACATATGCAACCGGCATCACCATGAAGAACGGTTCCCTTTATCTTAAAAACGGGACTCTCAAATGTACGGAAGCCCACTCCTACGGTCTTCTGGCCGAAGGCGGAGAGGCATATATTTCGGGTGGTAAGATCAAGTCCGGAGGAACACTGTCCACCGGTATCGGCGTCCGCAGCGGAGGTCTAGTGAATATCAGCGGAGGCTCCATCACATCCACCAACAGGGGTATCGTGTTGACCGGTGCATCTGCCGACTCACCCGCAGGCCTTGACATGTCCAAGGGTGACATAAAGATAAACGGTCCCTACGGAAACGCCATCATAATGAACAAAAACGTTGACGTGAACATTACAGGCGGTTCCCTGTCCACACCTGAAGGGTATCCCGAGCTGCTCACCAAAAAGAACACAACCGGAAACATCTTCGTATCCAAAAAAGTTTCAAAAAAAACAAGCATGGTGCAACGCTATTCCGAGGATGATTTTTCCTTCTTTGCGGACAACGGCACAACCTACAGCAGGAATATGCTCATAACAGACCCCCACGATCTGTATTCGGCAGTCAACGACGCCTCTTCAAAGCTCAACACTACCATTGAAGTGACCGTGGATGAAGCAACTCTTGCTGCATTCGAGCATTACAGCGCCGAGTGGTTCGCCGGAAAAGCTTTTGATGTTCAGTCAGAGGCAGCCGTAATTTATTCGGAAGAGAGCTCGGAAGCACAGGATTTATATGACGAGTATTTCGATAGTGAATCCTATACAGGAGAGATAACCGAATTCGGTGACATAACGTATGATCCTGCAGTATCCGGCAACGAGGCGACGGACACGACCTACACTCTCACCATAAACCCTCTGTACACGCTGTTTTACGAAACCTCGATGCTGCTTCAAAAAAAAGCAAAAAAGAAAGCCGCATCCCCGGATGCACAGGAATATGCGGCAAAGATCAGCAAGATCTTAAAGACCACCGTATCCGGCAAAAAGACCGACAAAGACAAGATCAAAGCAGTACACGATTATATGGTGAAAACATACAGCTATGACTTTGAAG
Organism: Lachnospiraceae bacterium; assembly: GCA_024680835.1. GTDB lineage: Bacteria > Bacillota > Clostridia > Lachnospirales > Lachnospiraceae > RGIG6904. The sequence goes on from JAILBP010000204.1 coordinate 2,731, forward strand.
GAGATGAGGACAGCGCAGGCTTCTACGGCCCGCTGACCAACAACCTGGCTGTCAGCACCGGTTATTCGGAACTATTCTGCCTGTTCATGTCCGCCCTGGGCATCGAATCCGGCACAGTAACCGGGTACAATACCCAGAACATAGGTACACGCATCCTTCACACATGGAACAGCGTGACACTTGATAAAACAGTTTATTATGTGGATGTGACATGGGATGATTCCACAGATTCTACGGATTATTATATGAAGGAAGAGGATGCCTTCTATAAAGACGGGTATCATGTGCCGTTATCTTAGTTGGGTCCCCCCTCAGTCGGCCTTGCCGACAGCTCCCCCAGAGGGGGAGCCTTTTTTTGATCTTCCGGGCATCTTCCGATTCCTAAGCTCCCCCAAGGGGGAGAGCCTTTTTATTTTCGATCTTCCGGGCATCTTTTGATTCCAAGGCTCCCCAAAATGGGGGCCTTTTTGCGATTTCCGGACTCCCGGGGGAGGTTTTTACATAAAAAAACAGGAATCCGTCAGATTCCTGTTTTTTATCATCAATCTCTTTATCTATCAGATCTCTACGATCCAGCCTTCCGGTGCATCCAGATGTCCCATCTGAATACCGGTAAGTGTGTCATAAAGCTTCTTGGTAACCGGTCCCATCTCATCCATACCGCTGGGGAAGCATATCTCCTCACCATGGTCATTGATCTTGCCTACCGGTGAGATAACGGCTGCTGTACCGCAGAGACCGCACTCCGCGAAGTCTTTAACCTCTGAGAAGAATACCTCTCTGTGTTCAACCTTCATACCCAGTATGTGCTCTGCAACATAGCAGATAGAGCGTCTTGTGATAGACGGCAGGATCGAATCAGACTTCGGTGTTACGAGCGCGCCGTCCTTGGTGATGAATATGAAGTTAGCGCCACCTGTCTCCTCAACCTTTGTGCGGGTTCCCGGATCAAGGTACATATTCTCATCAAAGCCTTTTTCATGCGCATCTACGATTGGGAAAAGACTCATAGCATAGTTAAGACCTGCCTTTATAGATCCGGTTCCGCGAGGTGCCGCACGATCGTAATCCGAAACGCGGATGGTGATGGGCTTTGCGCCGCCCTTGAAATACGGACCAACCGGTGTACAGAACATTCTAAACTGATACTCATCAGCCGGCTTAACTCCGATGACCGGATTAGAACCGAACATATACGGACGGATGTAAAGTGTAGCACCTGAGCCGTATGGCGGTACAAAATCCTCATTTGCCTTGACAACCTGTTTTACAGCATCTATAAATCTCTCTTCCGGGAAAACGGGCATCTTCAAACGCTCGCAGGTATCTTTCATCCTGGCTGCGTTAAGGTCCGGGCGAAAACATACTGTACGTCCATCCTCTGTGGTGTATGCCTTAAGTCCCTCAAAACATGTCTGCGCATACTGGAAAACACAGGCACATTCATTTAATGTGATGTTGGGATCATCGGTCAGACCGCCTTCATCCCACTTGCCGTCCTTAAAACAGGAAACATACCTTTTGTCTGTCGGCTGATATCCAAATCCCAGATTTGACCAGTCGATGTCTTTCTTTGCCATTGTCTTATCCCTCCTTGATGTATCAAATGATTAACAGAATATGTCTAATCCCATAAACGCAATTCTATCACCATTCGCCCCGTCATTCAAGAATATTTTTCACTCTTCTGTTACTATTCACAGCCAATATCATACAGACAGGCATATGCCAGCTTGCTGGCAAATATGACTTTCTGTATGATATTGACTGGAATCAGTCACTTTACATACATGATACAGGCAGCCGCGATAGCGGCAGTAGAGCCCGACAAGGCAATTCTGCCAGCTTGGCTTAGCAGATTGCCGATGTCAGGGCGAGCCTGTAGAATGTATGTAAAGTGGCTGTGAATAGTAACGATAATATAAATATTTTCGTTACTGTTCCGGTCAATATCATGATATCGGCTGTGGATAGCGACGATCGATCACATTATACAAGGAGGCTTTCGACAATGGA
>JAILBP010000225.1:0-12446 GCA_024680835.1 Lachnospiraceae bacterium
GTTTTGTCCTCCATCTGCTGCAGAAGCTCCTCCTCGTTTCTGAAGACTATGGAGCCTATGCCGGAAAGACCCGGGCGGATCCTCTTAAGCTTTCTTTTGACTTTGGGTGAATAGAGAGCAAACTGCTCCGGCACTATGGGACGATAACCGATAATGCTCATCTGCCCCGCCAGAATATTTATAAGCTGGGGTAATTCATTGATCTTGGTCTTCCTCAGGAATCTCCCCATAGGCAAGATCCTGGGGTCGTTTTTCTCAGTGAAGATCCCGCCTTTCATGTTGGGGGAATCCTTGAGCATCGTAGCAAATTTTAACAGCTTAAAGGGGCGGTTGCCTTTTCCCATTCTGAGCTGCTCGTAGAAAATATAGTGCTCTCCGGTGAGTTTTAAGCCTATCATGATGGGTATCATAAATGGCAACAGTATGATGATGGCTATAAAGGAAAACAAAATATCAAAAAATCTCGTCATATATCTTACCTCTCGCCTGACATGTCTTTTATACGCTCTTCGCTGAAACCTTCCGTGCTCTCTCTGCGGAATATGATCTTCAGTGTTTCAAATATGATCTGGACATCCATCAGCACGCTGTAATTCATGATGTACATAAGATCCAGCTTCAGCTTGTCGAGGGCTGTAGTGTTATATTTTCCGTAAACCTGGGCGTATCCGGTCAGCCCGCCTTTGACCTTGGATCTGAAAGTGAATTCGGGAATCTCTGAGGTGTAATATTCAACATTTTCAACGCGCTCCGGTCTTGGTCCCACGATGGACATCTCGCCTTTCAGGATATTGATGAGCTGCGGAAGCTCGTCGATCCTGGTGGCGCGGATGATACGCCCGACTTTGGTGATGCGGTCGTCGTGTTCACCTGCCGGTCTGGGGCGGCCGTCTTTCTCGGCATCCACTATCATAGACCGGAATTTTAAGATCATGAATCTCTTATTTTTCAGCGTGCATCTTTCCTGCCTGAAAAATACCGGCCCCCCGTCATCGAGCTTTATGGCTATCGCCGTTATCAGCATGAGAGGACTTAAGATCACCAGGGCGATACCTGAAAAAAATATGTCCATCACTCTTTTGATGAATCGCCTGAAGGCACTCATGCCGATATTTCTGCACAAAAACAGAGGAGTGTCAAAAAGGTTCAGCTCATCCGATGTTTTCACTATGATGTCCGAAATCTTGGGCACGAAATATACTCTTTTATCTTTTTCAAAACACATTTTGAGGATCCGGTTTTCACTGCCTGCGGACACATCGTTTATCAACACTGCGTCATAATCGGGAAGCGCGGCTTCAATGGCCTCCATGCCCACGTCCACGTTGATCTTTTTGATGATCTTGTATTTGTGGATCAGACCGTTGACCTTTTCCGTGAGTTCGTTATTATATTCGCCGTCGATCTCCAGGATCATAAGCGGCGGAAAACATCTGCGGTACAGGCGTATCATAAAGATCACCACGATACCTGCCACTACAGTCTGCAATAAAAACAGCAGGAAATATGCCACCGTAAAACTCAGGAAAAATCTGAAGTTACCGGCTATCGCCATGGAGATCAAAACTTCCAGCACATCCACCACCAAAAAAGTCAGCGCCTGGGATGCCGCGATATTGGCGGTTCTCTCCACTCCTATCCTGAAGGCATACAAAACCTTGCCTATGGTGAGATACAACACGAGGTAGATGAGCAGTGACATACCCATATTACCCATGCCGAAAAGATAGACATTAAGCTCCATCTTTTCCATGACAACATTCTGCACGAGACTGTGCCAGCACAGGTAAAAAGACAGTTCGGCGAATATGGTCAGGATGACCGTACACAAGCCTCTGTATATGTATTTAAGAGATCCTTTTTTCTTGCCGTTCATGATGAGATCGTCTCCGTGGTCCTCTGTCTTTTGATCATTCGAAAATCAAAGTGAATTTACCGCTAAATGCCTCGGCTCCGCTGAAAGAAATATAGATGTCATGTTAGACCATGCCACCGGTATGCGGACGGTCTTGAAACCGGCTTTTTTGTAGCCGTCTATGGCAGTCATTGTGATGACCGGTGAACCCCAGGCGGTCTCATAGCTTGTCACGGATTTGTTGATCCATGTACCGCAGCTTTCCATGGTGTTTCCGAGGTTTACACCATGCCCCATATCATGTATCTGCTTAAAGGAATCCGCCGCATCTTCTGCCGAAACTTTCGTGGATGCTGCATTTACGGTCTTCGCTGTATTGAGAGGCATCATACCTGCTGTAAGAGCCAGACATAAGATAAAGAGAAATGAGGCTTTGAGAATCTTTTTCATGTTTTTCTCCCGATTAAGAAAAAAGAGCCCGGATGATCGCAACTGACCGGATCATCCGAGTTCCTGAATGTGTTATCGATTCACTGATATTACTGGATCGCAGAACGTTTTTTTAATGCAACAGCAACCAGAGACAATCCACATATAACGAGGATGATGCCTGCTACAGGTGTAACATCTGCTGTCTTCGCTACTGTGGTCGATGCTGACTCTGATGCATTGGATGCTGTAGAAGAATCAGATGTGCCGGTTGTAGTAGTAGAAGAGCTGTCGTCTGTTGCAGTCTCTGTTGAGGAATTTCCGTCATCGGTATCTGCAGCAGCTGAGTCGTCTGACGTGGTCTCCTCAGCAGCCTTTGCAGGAGCGCCGCTTCCAACCTTGAACTCGGTAACGGTCATGTCTTTGCCCCACCACTGCTGTAAGCAGATCTGACCCCAGGTGCCTTCGTTTGCTGAGAGATCATTGGCAGTAAATGCACCGCTCGGTACAGTGAATGTCAATGTGTACGAACCATCACCACCGGATGTAGTAAGCGGCTTGCCTTCATTAGCCCAGTAGTAATCTTCTGACTGCTGCCAGCCGTTCTCGCCGGAATTGAACATGATACCGCCGCCGAATCCTTCGGATTCGTCTGCTGTAAATGATACAACAACGGTCTGACCGTTGACAGATTCCGGGTCATATCCGGCTGCAACAAGATCGTAGAACAGTGATCCGTTATCGATCCAGGCATTATCTATTGATGTTTGTACGCCGGCAAAGGTCGGCACTGCGCAAAATACAGTAACCATTGCAGTTGCAAGTGCAGCAGATAAAATTTTTTTGATCATAGTCTTTCCCTCCCTTATACATTGATCTAAAACTGCTATGATTTACTGTATTATAACACACTGCACCAGTAATGCAACGAAAAAATTATTTTTCGTAAGTAAAAGAATGAAGAAATTTTTTCAGGCGATCTGTTTTAGGTTTTTCAAAAAAATCTTCCGGACTGCCCTCCTCTATGATCTTGCCTCCGTCCATGAACACCATCCGGTCGGCCACAGCCCTTGCAAACTGCATCTCGTGAGTCACGATGATCATGGTCCTGCCCTCTTTTGCCAGAGACAGTACCACATCCAGCACCTCCCTTACCATCTCGGGATCAAGAGCAGCAGTGATCTCATCCAGCAGCAGTATTTCCGGGTGCATCATGAGAGCCCGGATGATGGCAACCCTCTGTTTTTGCCCGCCCGAAAGCTGCCTTGGATAATTATCTTTTTTCGACAGGAGCCCCACTCTGTCTAACAGAGCGAGCGCCTCCTTCTCAGCTTCTTTTCTGTCGGCTTTTTTCACCTTGACAGGTGCCAGGGTAAGATTCTGAAGCACAGTCTTATGGGGAAAAAGATCATAGCTTTGGAAGACCATACCTATCTTTTCCCTGATCTTGTTCAGGTTTTTGCTGTCGCTGCCTATGGTTTCGCCATCCAGTGATATCTCGCCGTCGTCTATCGCCTCCAATGCGTTGAGACAGCGCAGAAAGGTACTTTTCCCGCAGCCGGATGGGCCCACTATCACCACAACCTCACCTGCGGCGACTTTCATGCTGATATTTTTGAATACTGTAAGATCATCAAATCTCTTGCTGATCCCTTTAATGTTCAAGATCTCGCCCATGTTACGCACTCCATTTCTTTTCAAGATGTTTTGAAAGCCGGCTGATGGGCCAGCATGCTATAAAATACAGTCCGAATATTGTCAGGAAAACTCCGAACGCGGCATTGGGCGAGCTTTTCCTGTTGGCCTCTATGATCTGCTGCCCTACCTTTAAGACCTCCACGATACCTATCATCATCACAAGGCTTGTAGTCTTGATCATCCTGGTGATCAGGTTTATGGACAGGGGGATCATGCGCCGTATGATCTGAGGCACGATCACATAAGCATAGGTCTGCACGTTAGAAAGCCCCAACGCCACGCTGCTCTCATACTGGATCTTCGGGATACCCTTCAAAGCTCCGCGCACAAGATCCGACATCTCTGCTGTTCCCCAGAAGGTGAACACTATGACTGAGGCTGCCTCGGCAGACAGGTTTATACCCATGGCCTTGGTTGCACCGAAATACACCAGAAACAGCAGTACCATCTGTGGCATGATGCGCACTATCTCCAGGTATACCCGCAGGACTCCTCTGACTACCGGCGACTTAAAGGTCATGGCAACACCCAGGACCGTTCCCAATATTATACTGATGCAAACAGATACAAGGCTTATGCGGAGAGCCACCAGCAGTCCGCCCAAAAGCCTTATCATGTTGCTTCCTTTCAGCAATACTTCAAATCCCATATTAATCTCCCAACATCCGAAATCTTGCTTTCTTTTCTATTACACTTCCCAGTACCGAAACCGGCAGCAGCATCACGATATAGAACACAACGAGCAAAAACAGGGCTTCCGTCGTATTATAGTAAAGACCGATCAGATCCTTTGCCGTGAACATCAGATCCATAAGGCTGATAGCCGAAAATACGCTGGTCTCCTTTAACAGAAAGATCACGTTGGCGATCACTGCAGGTGCGCTAAGGGTCAGTGCCTGGGGAAATATAACGCTGAAAAAGACCTGTGGTTTTGTCAGACCCAATGCAACAGCGCTCTCCGTCTGCATCCTTGGGATGGAATCCAGTCCGCTTCTGATTGCCTCAGACATGTAGCTTCCTCCCAGAAGTCCAAGCCCTACTATACCGCAGCTTTCCGCCGAAACAGAAATACCCGCCTTGGGTAACCCGAAATATATAAAGAACAGCTGAACCAGCAACGGGGTGTTTCTGAAAACCTCCACGTATACGTCCATTATTTTGGACAATATTGGCACCCTGAAATGAATCAAAAATGCCGACAGGATGCCTATGGCAAAAGACAGCAGTATCCCGAGCCACCCTATCCGTATTGTGAGAAAAAATGCCTTTTCGTATCTTGGCAGATATGAGGTGATAACTTCAAAATCCATAATGTTTACCGCTTTCTGTGATCAAGTTTTGCAGACAGCTTCGTGCCTGTATTCTGTATGATCTGGAATATTACGATCAACAGTATCACCGTTATGATCATGATATCCGTCTGCCACCTGTAGTAGCCATATCTCACTGCGATATCTCCGAGTCCTCCTCCGCCTACCGTTCCGGACATAGCGGAATAACCCAGCAAAAGCCCTGTGGTAATGGTAAATCCGGTCATCAGTGAGGTCTTTGCCTCCACCAGCAAAACCTTTGTGATGATCTGGAAGTTGTCTGCTCCCATTGCCCTGGCAGCCTCTATCACACCGGCATCCACGTCTGTAAGCGACGATTCCACCACTCTGGCTATATAAGGCGCTGCACATACCACCAGTGGTACAATAGTGGCCGTTGAACCGTAGCTTTGTCCTACTATGGCTCTCGTCACCGGTATCAGCAGTATGAGCAGGATCAGGAAAGGAATACTGCGTATGATATTGCAGATAAAATCGATCAGTTTATACACAGGTTTGCAGGGTCTTAAGCCTTTTCCTCCTGATACATACAACAGAATACCTAAAGGAAGCCCTATGATATAGCCTGCGATCACCGAACCGAAGGTCATGTACAGAGTCTCCCCTATACCCTCTATTAGCATTTTGATCACACTCTCATTCATCTTCTTCTGTCTCCTTTACCGATAATCCTGCTTTTTTCAACTCGTCTATGATCTCTTCCTGTTTTGAGCGGTCCTCGGGAAGCCCCAGGATCATCTCTCCCACGGCTTTTCCGCCAACATTCCTGGTGTCTGCTCTCAGGATGTTCACCGGGGACTGAACCTTCAATATCAGATTGGCTATCACCGGTTCGTAAGCTGAATTCTCCCTGAAGACAATGCGGATCTTCCGCCTTGCCTCAAGCGAATCCCGATGCACTCCTTTTATCTGTTTTCCCGATAGAAGCTCCTTTGCAGCATCCGACCTCGGATCGGAAAAAATACTCTCCACGAGACCTTCCTCAACCAGCTTTCCGCCGTCTATGATGGCAACGTGCCTGCATATATCCGTTACCACCGACATCTGATGTGTTATGATGACAACGGTAATACCAAGCTTTTCGTTGATCTTACGGATCAGCCCCAGTACTCCCGCCGTCGTCTGCGGGTCAAGGGCACTGGTGGCCTCGTCGCACAACAGTATTTCCGGATCCGTGGCAAGGGCTCTGGCTATTGCTACGCGTTGCTTCTGTCCTCCGGACAGCTGTGAAGGATAAGCTTTCTCTTTGTCCGACAGACCCACCAGATTCAGAAGTTCCCTCGCTCTGACCCGGGCGTCCTTTTTCTTTACACCGCTTATCTCCAGTGGAAAACACACATTATCGATGACGTTTTTTTGTTCCAAAAGGTTGAAATTCTGGAAGATCATGCCGATCCGGCTTCTCAATTTACGCAGCGCTTTTGGAGATAGTTCGCTAAGGTTAACACCGTCTATGAAAACACTGCCTTCTGTAGGTCTCTCCAGGTAATTGATGGAACGGACCAATGTGCTCTTGCCCGCTCCGGACATTCCTATTATCCCGAAAATATCCCCTTTCTCCACGTTTAGGCTCACACCCTTCAGTGCTGTCACGGTGTCTCCGTCTATCTCAAATACTTTGGTAAGGTTTTTAATCTCTATTGCACTCATATACAGGTCTCCATGTGATCGTGATAAATAAAAGCAAAGAAGGGAGAAGCTAAAGCAACCTCTCCCTGCAAAAAACATATAAAATAACTACTCCTCAAAGAAGATAACTGCTCCGTCATATGTATCCTCGATGAATTTTTTGATATCATCCGAGCGTAATACTGTCACCAGCGCTTTGATCTTATCGGTGTTCTCATTTCCCTCCAGTACACCGATGATGTTAACGTAAGTCTGAGCGGCAACCGAATCACTGGCCTCATATGCAATGGAGTCTCTTCCTACGGAATAACCGGCTTCAAGAGCGTAATTGCCGTTTAAGATCACATATTCCACCTCGCTCACAACTCTTGCAACCTGGGCAGCCTCAAGCTCAACAAACTCAATATTATGCTCATTTTCTTCAATATCATTCACTGTGGCGGTAAGTCCTGCGCCATCCTTCAATTTGATGAGACCGTTATCCTGTAACAGGAGAAGTGCTCTTGCCTCGTTTGTGGTGTCATTGGGGATTGCTATTCTGTCTCCGTCTGCTATCTCATCAAGACTTCCCTTTGTACCGGGATAAATTCCAAAGGGCTCATAATGTATTCCACCTGCGTTTACGATGTGCGTTCCCTGTTCTTCGTTGAAGCTGTTGAGGTACGGAACATGCTCCATGTAATTTGCGTCAAACTCTCCTGACTCTACCACGAAGTTAGGCTGTACATAATCTTCGAATTCTACAATATCCAGCTCATATCCGTAATCTTTGAGGATCTCTGCTGCTTTTGCGAGGATCTCAGCATGGGGTACCGGTGAAGCTGCGATCTTGATGGTCTCGCCGTTTCCGGGCACAATATCGAGAGCGCCTGTCGATGCTGCGCTTGTGTCTGCGGCATTTGCTGTATCTGCTGAGCCTTCATCCTTGCCGCCTTCCACTACCAGATTATCCTCATAGTCTGCGCCGTATGTATCCAGGAGTGTTGCCTCATAATCCGCATGGAAGAAGTTCTCTTTACCAAGGCTTTCAATCTCGCTGTTGAGCCAGTCTAAAAGTGAGCTGTTGCCCTTTGAAACAGCCGGCGCGATGGTATCCTGGCTTCCCAGTGAAGGAATGCCTACAACATAGCCTGCATTCTCAATGGCATATGCGATAACCTCGGTGTTGTCGTTTGCCCATGCAACACCGGTTCCATTCTCGAAAGCAGTCTTTGCAGATGCGTAAGTATCGAATTTCTGGAGTGTGATCTCCGGGTTGTTCTTCTCAAGATAGGTTTCTGCTGTTGTACCTGAGATCACGATCACTTGATCATCAGCAGAAATCTGTGAAAGATCCTCGATAACATTGTCCTCGTGCGATACAACGCCCAGAGCAACATTCATGTAAGGAAGAGCGAAATCAACCTTCTGTGCTCTCTCCTCTGTCACCGTGAAGTTCGCAAGCACTATATCGACCTTGCCGGTCTCGAGGTATTCAACCCTGCTGGCTGCCTCGGTGGATACATAATTGATCTTAAGTCCAAGATCCTGACCGATCCTCTCAGCAAAATACACATCATATCCCTGATATTCACCGTTCTCATCGACATAACCGAATGGGTTTTTGTCGGAGAATACACCGATATTGATCTCTCCGCTGCCCTTGATCTCATCAAGTGTTCTGTACACCCGGTCCGAAGCATCCGGTGTTTCTGCTGTCGTCGCTGTATCTGTCGTTCCCACGGGTTTATCATTTGTCTTAGCCGAAGTCTGACCGCATCCCGTGAGAGCTGCGGCTCCCAAAGCCAGTGTTAAGGCTCCTGTTATTATCCTGTTTATCAATCTCTTTTTCATAATCTTCATTCTCCCTTAATTCGTTTTTATTTTGTGATCAATCTTATGCACAGATGATTTTTGGCATAAAAAATCCCGGTATCATGATCCCGGGCAACAGTGACTTGTATAAAACACAGTATCACATGGATCTGCGGTCAGAATGATAACTCCGACAACAAGCCGTCTGACATGCCCGATGCTGCAACATTCGGCAGCAGCACATGACTTTATTCATTTCGGAAAAAACTGTTCTTTTCATTTTCTTCTGCCTCCTTTGTCTCTGATTTCTTTTTCCCTTTCGATTGATGCAATCCTATCACAATAAAAGGTGTTTGAAAAATCGTTAAAAATTATCGGCTGTTATAGGCCCCGCCTATAACACGGATTGGGACGTGTATGCGCATGATCTGTACGCGGCTTGCTGCAATAAAAAAGGGATATCAACGTTATCGCCGATATCCCTGTAAAGAATTATCATCATATTATAAAAGATGTGCTCTGATCTCCTCGCCTGAAAGCGGGCTCATGTAAGCAGGCGCAATGTCAAATACAGTCTTGCATCCCACAGAGCCTTCTTTGTTAAGCCTGTTGATAGCACGCGCATAAGCCACCAGAACCGATGCGGTAAACTCCGGATTTGAGTCAAGCTTTAAGCTGTACTCGATGATGGCTTTATCTTCCTTATTCCAGCCGGTCACGCCCGAACGGAACACGAAACCGCCGTGGGGAATACCTGCATGATCACGCTGCAACTCCTCCTCAGTGATAAAATGAACGGTAGTATCATAATCTGCAAAGTAGTTGGGCATGGTTTTGATCTCTTCTTCGATCTTTGCGAGATCAGCACCTTCCTCAGGAACCACAAAACACTCTCTTGTGTGTTTCTGTCTGGTAGTAAGCTCAGGGTTCTCGCCTGCCCTGACTGCATTCAAAGCTTCCGGAACCGGTATTGTGTACTGCTTTCCGTTTTTAACACCTTCAATGCGTCTGATGGCGTCGGAATGGCCCTGGCTAACACCCTTGCCCCAGAATGTATAGTCATTGCCCTCAGGCAAAATGCAGTTGGCATACAGCCTGTTGAGCGAGAACATGCCGGGATCCCAGCCTGCGGAGATAAGGGCTGTATGGCCGGATTCCTTTGCCGCCTTGTCAACATTGGCAAAATGCTCCGGAATGCGGGCATGGGTATCAAAGCTGTCTACCACATTAAAATATTTCGCATATTTGGGTGTCATCTCCGGAAGATCGGTAGCGCTTCCACCACAGATGATGAGCACGTCTATGTCATCCTTATAAGATTCAATTTCGCTGACATTTTTAACAGCTACTCCCTCGGTCAGGATCTTGACCGAAGAGGGATCTCTTCTGGTAAACACGTATTTCAGTTCTGCGTCGCTGTTCTGCTTTACGGCACACTCTATGCCTTTTCCAAGGTTACCGTAACCCAATATTGCTAACTTCATAAAAATCCAACCTCCTTAATATATGATTGTTGATCTGTATTATGCATGTAAATCCTGCACAACAAGGTATTTTATAATCCGGAGTCAAAGAAGTCAATAGATTTGGCAAAAATCAGTCTCTTCGGAAAAGATCTCTGGTGTATACCTTTTCTTCAACGTCATCCAGCACCGGGTCGTAACGGTTTGCGATAATGCAACCGCACATTTTCTTGAATTTCTTCAGGTCGTTGACCACGACGGAACCGAAAAATGTAGAGCCATCCTCCAGGGTGGGCTCGTATATCACGACGGTAGCGCCTTTGGCTTTTATCCTCTTCATGACTCCCTGTATTGAGGACTGACGGAAATTATCGGAATTTGATTTCATGGTCAGGCGGTAAACCCCCACTACAACGCTTTTCTGGTCGCTTTCCCTGGCGGCTGAGTATGACTCGTTTCCGCGGTAGGCTCCGGCTATCTCCAACACACGGAATGCGATAAAATCTTTTCTGGTGCGGTTGGATTCCACTATGGCTTCGATGAGGTTTTCCGGAACATCCCTGTAATTGGCTAAAAGCTGCTTGGTATCTTTGGGCAGGCAATAGCCGCCATATCCAAAGGATGGATTGTTGTAATAATCTCCGACCCTGGGGTCAAGACAAACTCCTTTTATGATGGGAGCGGTCTTCAGCCCCTTGACCTCCGCGTAGGTGTCAAGTTCGTTGAAATAGCTGACCCGGAGCGCAAGATATGTGTTTACGAAAAGCTTGGTGGCCTCTGCTTCTGTGGTATCCATGAACAGTACGGGAACAGCAGTCTTAATACTGCCCTGCTGTAAAAGAGCAGCAAATTCCTCTGCCTGTTCTCTGTTTGATTCGACCGCTCCCACTATGATACGGCTGGGATACAGGTTGTCGTACAGAGCTTTTGATTCCCGCAGGAACTCGGGGCTGAATATGATGCTGTCCATGCCTGTCTTTTCGCGGATCTGAGCGGTGTAGCCCACAGGTACGGTAGACTTGATCACGACGGTGGGTTTATGTTTCCTCTTGCCCGTAGCCTTTTTTATAACGGATAAAACATTCTCAACAGCCGAACAGTCGAAATAGTTTGTCTTGGGATCGTAATTGGTGGGTGCTGCGATTATGATGAAATCGGCATCTTTATATGCAGCGGCCGCATCCATGGTGGCATGGAGCTTTAATCCACGCTCCTCGTGTTCGGCCATATACCTCTCTATGTACTCGTCTCCGATAGGGCTCTGCCAGTTGTTGATCTTTTGAACCTTTTCCTCCAGAATGTCCACAGCTGTCACCTCATTGTGCTGAGACAGCAGAACTGCCAGGGATAGTCCAACATAGCCGGTGCCTGCAACGGCGATCTTTTTCGGCTGAACCTTTATGTCTTCAGCTTCATCATCCATCAGGACATCTGATATATTGAAATCCAGCACGGCAGAAAGCAACAGCAACTGGTCGACGGACGGCTTAAAATCCGCCAGTTCAAGCCGTGACAGTATCGAACGGTGCATACCGGTCTCTTGTGAAAGGGCGGCCTGGGAGAGCTTCATGGCCTTGCGTCTGCCTGCAACCATCTCCGATAATAGTTTCAGTGATAAGTGTTTCATCATAATCCTCCAATAATCTCGGGTATATACATAAAATCCCGGATATATACATAAAATCTCGGGTCATATACATAAAAAGAGTTCATAGTCTTAGGGCTCTTTTTGTATGTACTACATATCTTGTATAGCATTCCCTGTATAGCATATCTTACATATAACTTGACGCTAATAGCGTCAGAGATTTGCGCGTTCTTGTTCACCCGGGCTTATACATGATATCAAAGATAAGAGGATATAGCAATGTTTTTATTTGGAAAATTTAGATTTTAGAAATATGCGAAGTACATGACGCTGATAGCGTCAAAGAGAAAACAACTCAAAAGCATTGAATAATAGATGCTGCAATGTTACAATATCAACATTGCAGGCTGTGATCCGGCCAGTATACCGGAACGACCATATACACTGATGCTCGCATGTGATCGTGCCCCACCGGCTCAACAGGCTGTTAATAGTATCGAATATACAACACAGGTACACGGAGGAAAATGAAACATGAAAAAGAATGTATTATATAAGGCTTTGATGTTTGGTATCACTCTTTCATTGATATTACCGGTAACCCCGGCAAGAGCAGATGCGAAGACGGTTTCTGCAGAAAAACCTTATGTGATACATGC
>JAILBP010000234.1:0-24913 GCA_024680835.1 Lachnospiraceae bacterium
TAAGATATAATATATGCTATAATATTCGTGCAAATATGAGAATAATATCATAATAGATTATAATATAATATGTAATATATTACATCATATAATATATAAACAATTATACAACATATTCGATAATAAACAAAATTACAACTATATACAGAAAAATAATCAGATAACAACGATAAAAGAAAAATACATGAAACATCCGGAAAAAGATGTGAAACAAAAAACAGAAGACGAAAAAGTTAAGAGACGGGAAACACAGTAATATAGCGAAAAACAATAAAAACTATAGTGCGGGATACGTGGTAAAAAGATATCCGGCATGAAAAATACTGTGTTTCACAAAACAATTTTCTCATGCCGGAACCTGAGTGGATCGATTATTTATTACTGCTTGTAGTATTTTTTTATAACTTCCTCAGCTTGTTTCAGATGAATATTGAAACCGAGGTCTTTTGAAGCATCTTCTCTGGTATTATAAATCCTGGGGCTCCAATCCCACCAGAAGAAACCGGCAAACCAGTCTCTCTTTGTAAATACTTTAAGGCAGGATTCAAAGAAATTGGCCTGCTCCTCTTCGCTGTAAGGGAATTCTCTGTGCATGAAATCCCAGGGCATAGATGCACAGCCTGCGGCAGAACGGCAGCCGATCTCCATGAATATGATCTTTTTACCGAGATTTTTACTGATGGCCTCAAGATTATCTGCAATGGGTTCCCATTTCTCGGCCATTTCATCTGCAGAAGTTCCTGCGTGGTCGGAAACAGGGTAGTATGCGGATGTTCCTACATAATCGATAGCATCGTACCACTTGGCGATGTGTTCTTTTCCGTGATTGGTGTTGTAGGTCAGTTCGCCGGAATATACAGCTCTTACAGCCTCAATTGTCCTGCGCCATTGTGTTTCCTGCAATTCTGTTCCTAACATTTCACAACCCAGACAGAGCATCTCGCAGCCGGTATATTCAGCAATCTCTGCGTAATGAGTCAGGAATCCGCGGTAAGAATCAAACCATTTTCCCCAATAACCGTCTTCATTGAACATATTCTGTTCGGGAAATGAGATGAGTGCACGCCAAACACCGTCTTTGCAGTCGATCATGGGTTTGAGACATACCTTGACTCCTTTGTCGTGGAAATGCTTTATGGTGCTGATAAGCTCGAGATCCGGCACATTATTGCGGTAATCAAAAAGTATATCGGTAGAGTAGTAGTGCTCCTGCTTTACGGAAAAAGCAAGACAAACCCAGTTGATGCCTGTCTCCATTAAAAGTTCACGACTCTGAATGGCAGCTTCCGAAGGATATACTCCTCTGACGCCGTGATATCCGTATGTGTAACCTTTTATTTCCATAACGTCCTCCAGGTAAAATAGAAAAAAACAAAAATGTAAGCCCATGCGACGGTATAAACAAGCTTGTTGAGACGACATGTATTTCAATAAGCTTGCAACGCGACGGCTATATAGTATTCTACTACGGACATATAATATTTTAAAGGGAAATTTTCTGAGTTTAGAATAAAAAGTTACTATTCACGGCTGTAATTCTTAACAGTATGAGAATAAAGAGTTTGAGTCTGCGGCGTGGTTTTGTTATAATGTCAGAGCAGGTTGAAAACCGGACTATCCATAGCCGGTTTTACATATTCGGTAAGATCTGTCCACGAATGGCCGGTCCGAATGAACACATATGATTTTACCTGTGAATAGAAAAAAACATGGGAAACAGGAGAGCAGGAGATGGATAAAAAGTTTATATCATGGAATGTAAACGGGTTGAGGGCGTGTTTGACAAAAGGATTTTTAGAATATTTCAATGAAGCAGACGCGGATATATTCTGCCTGCAGGAAACGAAGCTTCAAAACGACCAGATCGAATTTGAAGGATATACTGCTACGGATTACGGCAGGGGAATCTACAATAACGGAAGTACAAAATGGAATGTTTACTGGAACTTTGCAGATAAAAAGGGGTATTCAGGAACGGCGATCTTTTCAAAAAGAGAGCCGGCAAACGTGACTTTTGGAATAGGAATAGATCAGCATGATCACGAGGGACGCGTTATCACCCTTGAGTTTGAGGATTATTACATGGTGGTGGTTTATACTCCAAATGCCCAGAACGAGCTTACAAGGCTGGATTATCGCATGGTTTGGGAAGATGACTTCAGAGCATATCTGAAAGCTTTGGATGAGAATAAACCGGTTATAGTGACAGGAGATATGAATGTTGCCCATCAGGAGATCGATCTCAAGAATCCCAAAACAAACCGCAAAAATGCAGGTTTTACGGATGAGGAGAGAGGGAAGATGACTGATCTTCTGGCTTCGGGATTTACAGATTCATTCCGTTACAAATACCCTGAGGCAAGGGATATATACTCATGGTGGTCCTACAGGTTCAAAGCGAGGGAGAAGAACTCCGGATGGCGTATAGATTATTTCCTTGTGTCAGACAGGATTAAAGACAGGATAGAGGATGCCTTGATAAAAACGGAAATATTAGGATCGGACCACTGCCCGGTGGAGCTTGAGATGATGTAAAACCCTTGAAAACAGTGGGCTTGTTCGTCTTTTTGCATAAAAACCCACGCAAAATATATCATTTGCGATATATAACCACAACATGATGTAGTAAAAATGCAAGAAATAACAAAATTTGGTATTTTTTTGTTTTCTTTTTTATCCATTTTGATATAATGAAATCGTAGTTTTGATGTGCAACGTTGCATACAAAGGGAGGATAAAAAATGAACAAGACAGAACTCATCGCTGCAGTTGCAGAGAAGACAGGACTTAAGAAGACAGAGTCGGGTAAAGCAGTTGACGCTGTTGTAGCAGCTATCACAGAAGAGTTGAAGAAAGGTGATAAGGTTACTCTTATCGGATTCGGTACATTTGAGACCAGAAGCCGTGCAGCCAGAACAGGCCGTAACCCGCAGACAGGCAAGGAGATCAAGATCAAAGCATCTAAGGCTCCGGCATTCAAGGCAGGAAAGGCACTTAAAGAGGCTGTTAATGCTCCCAAGAAAAAAGGCAAGAAATAATTGACAAACCAATCAGTCATAGAAACGGATCCGCCTGAGGAACAGTCCCGGGTGGGTTCGTTTTTTATTGTTTTTATCAGAGTGCAAAACACGTCTGTTTAGTCGAAAAGACCGCTGTCTTACATAGAGAAGACAGCGGTCTTGCAGTTATTTGTAATTACTTAAAGATTGTGCTGCGTTGTATTAGTACGCAAGATAAGCTTCAATGTAGTGACCTTTCTTTCCGGTGAAAGTAACCCAGCCTTCAACGCCGAGACCCTGACCGCTAAAGGTTGTCTTCTTGAGCTTCTTAGTGATGCTTTTATCTGCGTTGTAGTTGTAGTAGTTTATAGTATAGCTGTCCTTTGGAAGAGTGATCTTTAAATCTTTATCTATCCAGAGAGAGTAAATGAATTTGCACTTTGATAGATCAAGTTTATCCATGAGCACGTTAGAGTATGCGTTAATCTCATAGAGAGATTTGTTCTTTGAAAGATCTATGTTCTTGATGCCGTTGTTATTGAAATACAGAATACCAAGGTTTTTGTTCTTGGTAACATCAAGCTTTGAAAGTTTGTTGGCACTTACATCCAGAGACCAGAGTTTTTTGAGACCGGAAACATCTATTGATTTCAGGCTGTTGTCTCTGAGATTTAACATCTGGAGTTTTTTGTTTTTAGAGAGATCGATGGATTTTGCACCGTTCTCCGAATACTCAAGCTCGTAAAGATTCTTGTATTCTGATGGAACAAAACCGCTCTTTTTGTTGTTGCGGATGTAGAGACCCTGAATCTTGTTCTTGTTCTTGATGCCGATCTTATTGAGGTTGATATCACAATCGCACAATGCAAGGTACTGAAGAGATGAAAGCTTTGAAAGATCAAGGCTCTTTAAAGAGGGACCGTAAACATATACACTGGAAAGGTTTTTGTTGTTTTTGCCGGTCTTGAATGATGAAAAGTTATAGTTTGCTGCGCAGCTTACATAATAAACCATAGGATTCGTAGATACATCCAAAGATTTGAAATTGTAGCAGTTGTCAACGGAAATACTGTATAACTCTGATAAACCGGTGGTGTCTATAGATTGAAGACTTTCACACCATTCAGCATCAAAATATCCGAGATTCGGATTCTTTGTAAGATCAAGAGTCTGAAGATTGCTGCAACTATATATGTTGATAGAGCTCAGATTATTGAGTCCGTCCAGCTTCAATGATGTCAATTCCGAGCAGTATTCAACATATAAGTAGTTGAGATTGGTCATCTTAGTGAGATCAATGTTAGTATTGATCACACTGGAAAGGCACAAACTTGAAACATTGGTAAAATACTCTATTCCGGTAGCATCAGAAGTATTGTAAAGATACAAACTGGTGCCCCACTGACTTGAATCAAAGTATGGTTCGCTCTGCTCCCAGCTTTGATAATATATGGAGAGATCGGTAAGAGCAGCGAGCTCACTTTCACTCAGAGATCCGTTTTTGTCAGTGTCGAGATTGGCGCTCACTGCATTACGGAACTCCTCATCCGGAAAGTTTGTCGCATTGATGGCAACAGTCTCTCCGGCAGCCTTTACTGTAGTCGGTGCGGTAAAGCCTGCGAATGTGAACGCTGTCACGGCAGACATCACTACCGACAGAAATCGAAGTGTGTTTTTTTTCATGGTATTCCTCCTTTTTATGAAACGTGATCTGTGTAAAAAGCGTTTTACGCTAAAACTAGTACATTCATAAATCATAGTACGAAATGGCAAAAAAAACAACCCATAAAAATGCTGAACATTTCATGGGCTGAAGGTGACAGATTCAGGAAATTATCAATCTGAGTTTTCTATAAGTGACATGGCATTCTGATCAAGATACAGAGCAGGCTGCTCTGAGATACGCCCACCCAGGAAACTGATGTTTGCCTCCTTTTCCTTCATGAAGCTATACAGGATATTCAAGTTTTCAACGCAATAATCATATGTCTTTTTGTCGCCGGCTTCCTCAGCCTGCATGGCGAGATCATAAAGATAGGATGCAAAAGATCTGTATTCAACGCCTGCATATGGGGCAAGTTCGATCTCTCTGGTGAGATAATTGACCGTCTGCTCGGCGTCGCCGTTCAGGTAGGCAAGGGTTCCGGCCATCTGATAAGCTCTTGCATTGTAGGCGTTGTGATCTATAAGGAATGCGACATCACCGATTATCTCATTCATATCGTACGAGTTTGTCATGCGTTCCTCACGGGCTTCTGTGTTAAGAGGAAAAACGCGGATGGCAGCTGCAGGATCGTCAAAGAGGAATAGCATATTAGACAAGCCGGGCAGCACAGCAGCAACAGTGAAAACGCAGCATATCGCCGTGGGAATCCAAGTCATGCCCCCTGTAGGTCCCTGTTTTTTGGGGGCTTTAGCATCGGATTTATGTTCCGGCACAGAATCCGGAACCTTCCTTGTCCCTTCCATGATCATGATGAGGAAAAATATGACGGAAATATATTCAAAATCAAAATCCATCAGTGTGTGCGTGAAAAGGAAGAGAACGGTGTAGTTTTTGTTTTTGAACCAGGCGACAAGGGAGATCAGCATTACCATGAGAGCCGGTATGACTCCGGTGTCGGCTGTAAGCTGTAAAATACTGTTGTGGACATATTTGACATTGTAAAGCCCTGTGGCTGTAAGCCTGCAGACATAGGAGTAACCGAAGGCACCAAGTCCCATGGGAAAGCGCTTTATCAGGGGAAGCGTGTCCTGCATATACAGCAGTCTTCCCTGAAAAGTGCTGGAATTGAAGGAAATATCGGTAAGTCTCTTGAAGATCCCGGACGTTGCGGGGATGAACAGGCTTATGACCACGATGATGGCAAAGATTATAATAGCGAATATAATATGTTTTATATTATAATGATCATATATCACAAAAAGCCTTATTCCAAGGAATACTACAAGAGCTATGAACATCACGAACACGGTACGGCTGCCGCTCCAGAAGAGACCGATGGACAGTATGATCAGAACAAAAGGATTTTTGCGTCCGTAAAAATATTCACACATAATGCCGGCCAGCATCAGCAAAGCGAAAGTATTGGCATATCCCATGAAGCCACTCATACGGTTGGCTATGAACACATATTCACGTAACGGTGTGATCAGCAAAACAGTACAAGCGATCACGGACAGAACACCGGAGAAAGGGATGAGCCCGATCAGGGATCTTTTCTCCTCCGTATTAAGCTGCATCAGGATTAAAGTGAAGGGCAGGAGACAGAAGAATTTAGATGCACCCGTGAGAGCCATGCCTTTGTCTATGCCAGTCAGAATGCCGATACAGTATGCTGCCACTAACGCGTAGACGGCGTAATCTGTGAACCCCGGGGTAAATGACAGGGCTTTCCGGGATGCAAAAAGGTATATTGCATAAGAACATAGGGCAACGGCCATAAAAAAATTGTGAGCCGCATAAAAACCGCCGCAGGATATGAACATCACCAGTATGATCCGGAAAAAGAGGTGATCCCTGAACATGGGCGGAATCGTAAATGATGACTTTACCGGAGATTTTTGGTTGTGTGGTACTGTATGTTTAGATGATTTCATTTTTTCTCAAAGTGCTGATAATCTTTAATGTTGATCCACGATCCACCCCATTTGAAGCCCCGCTCGGTGAAGAGCTTATAGCAAAGATCGGATGTGGTGATCTTGTGTTCGAAATCCTTGGAGCGGTCTGCGTAAGGTCTGTCACCGTTGTATTTGGTGACATATGGATTCTCATATGGGTTGATGTCGATAGCCATGCCATAGGCGTGTCTTGAGAGGGTGGATCCGCCGGTGGTCACGCGGTAGTTAAAACATGATGTGTTGTCATCCTCGCAGGAAGCGTCGTCGTCTCCGCCGTATTCGTCTATTAGGCGGATCTTTGCGATCTCGTACTCGTTTTCATAAAGCTCTTTGAAGATCTCCAGAAGATCCTCGGCGATGGCTTTATTGCAGATGATCTCGCCTTCTTTTACCTTGTGTTTGAAATTGTAATGCAGAACATGAACATATCTGAGATCGCTGTAATGCACGGCTGCATTTGTGTCATCTGCAGGATAGGAGATACCGGTTATGCGGTCCTTTATGGTATCATTGAGCTCGCTGATATAGAAATCGGTGGTTGCTCTGCCTTTTGCTCCAAAATAGTAGTATGAAACGCCGCCTTTTTTGTGGGCTGCGGCCCGGACTCCGCCGGTATAAGCCCTGCCGTCCTCACCAAAGTAATACTGAGCCACGATGCCGTTTACAGCCAGTTTTTTGAAGCCACCGGTGAACATCTGCCCTTTTCTGTTGAAGTAATAATATCCCTCATTTCCGTCCGGACCGGTGAGCTTTCTGAATTCATCCAGTATCGCCTGACCGCCACCGCGGAAATAATAGGTATTGCCTTCGTACTCAAGCCATCCGTCCGTATATTTTTCGCCGTCTGTCGTGCAGGTGAGACCTGTTATATAGCCGTCGGAATCACGGGAGTAGGACAGTACGGTGCCTTCCTCCTGTGCTGTTGCCCGGGATGTGTCATCTTTCTGCGTTTCATCAGCGTAAACACGGGGAACGCAGAAAAAGAAGAAAACGATGAATGCGGAGATGAACGCCGTAAGGGCGGCAAAACCCGAAAGGGCAGTTTTTTCAGTGATTTTAACGGAATACTGTTTTTTCATAATCGATCCTTTGTGTTGTGAGAATGTACCTATTATAGACCTAAAGCACAGCAAAATAAAGAGAAAAGTTTTACCGGCCGAAAGGTTTACATATTTTGGGGATTGTAATATACTTGAGAATATACAGACAGCGTGGAAAGGTGGGGTGATCGCTTATGGAAGATAAAAGATTTGTTCTGGCTTTGACACGTACCTGCGGAAGCGGAGCCACCATAATAGGGCAGATGCTGGCCGAGGAATACGGTGTGGGTTTTTATGACAAAAAGATCCTGCGCATGGCCAGCGTTGACAGTGGTATCAGCGAGGAGCTTTTCGCAAGGGCGGACGAGACTACGAAGAAAAGCCTTTTGTACAGCGTTACCAGAAAGGTGTACAACGGTGAGGTGATCCCTCCGGAGAGCCCCGATTTCACCAAAAATGACAATCTCTTTGCTTTTCAGGCCAAGGTATTAAAGGAGCTGGCGGAGCGGGAGAGCTTTGTGTGCATAGGCAGAGGCTGCAACTATGTGTTGAAGGACTATCCGAATGTGGTCAGCATTTTCGTGTATGCACCCTTTGAAAAGTGCGTGCAGGTTGAGATGGAACGCCTTAGCATGACACGCAAGGAAGCGGAAAAACACATTCAGGAAATGGACAAATACCGCAGGGCTTATTACAGGTATCACACCGGCAAGGAGTGGTACGACCCATACAATTACGATCTCTGCCTCAATACGGGAGAGCTTTCCTATGAGCAGTGCGTAGAGATCGTGGTGGATTATCTGAGGGTAAAATACGGTGTTTTGGAGAAAATGCCCAAAAAAGACTGAGTTAAACTTACTTATTTGTATAGCAAATGGCTTGAAATATAGTGTCTGATGTGCTACACTACGACAGATTGCGGGAACAAGGGGGTTTCAGAGATTCGCCATCGGATCCTGTGACCCTTTTTTCTATGTGATCGCAGACGCGTAAGTTCATGTGACAAAGGGAAGAGCACATGACAGTCGTGTCGATATCTTTAAGATACAGGAGGAAATGAAAATGAAAAAGAAGTTAGTAACAATGGTTCTGGCAGCCGTTATGAGTGTGTCAATGCTCGCAGGCTGTACAGACGCAACAGCAGACAGTGGCACTACAGCCGGCACTGAGGGCGCAGCGCAGACAACAGACGATGGCGCAGCTGCAGCAGGCACAGACGCCGGTACGGATGCAGCCGCTACAACAGATGCTCCGTCAGTAGGCGGCAAGCTTACAGGAACGCTTAACCTCGGTATGATCGGACCTCTTACCGGTGGCGCAGCTATCTACGGCAACGCAGTAAAGAACGGTGAGCAGATTGCGGTTGATGAGATCAACGCACTGGGCGGAGATTTCAAGATCGAGTACAATCCACAGGATGATGAGCATGACGCAGAGAAATCCGTTAATGCTTACAACAACCTTAAGGACTGGAACGTACAGGTTATCGCAGGTACAGTTACCACAACACCATGTATCGCAGTCAGTGCAGAGGCTAACAGCGACAGAGTGTTTATGCTGACACCTTCCGCTTCGTCTCCGGATGTTATCAACGGAAAAGACAATGTTTTCCAGGTATGTTTCACAGATCCTAACCAGGGACTTGCAAGTGCACAGTACATCGTAGACAATAACATGGCTTCAAAGGTTGCTGTTATCTACAACAACTCTGATGCATATTCAACAGGTATCTATCAGACATTCGTATCAAAGGCTGCTGAGATCGGTCTTGAAGTTGTATCTACCACAACATTCACAGACGATACAGCCAATGATTTCTCTGTACAGCTCAGTGATGCCAAGGACGCAGGTGCAGAGCTCATATTCCTGCCAATCTACTATCAGCCGGCTTCACTTATCCTTCAGCAGGCAGCCAACATGGGATACAATCCCACATTCTTCGGTGTGGACGGTATGGACGGTATCCTGACCATGGACGGATTTGATACAAGCCTTGCAGAGGGCGTTATCCTCCTCACTCCTTTCTCAGCAGATGCAGAGGATGAGCTTACAAAGAAATTCGTTGAAAAATACAACGCTGATTACGGTGAGACACCGAACCAGTTTGCAGCAGACGGTTATGATTGCCCGTACGCTATCTACAAGGCTCTGCAGTACTACGCTGACAAGAACGGTGATCTTGATGTGACAGGTAAGAGCGCAGAGGAGATCTGCGGTATCCTGATCCAGGTATTCACAGATCCCGCATTCTCATATGACGGCGTTACCGGCAGCAACATGGTATGGGCTGCAAGCGGTGAAGTAAACAAAGCTCCTAAGGCAGTTGTGATCAAAGACGGTGTATATGTAGGTCTTTAATCGATATTAACAGATAATACCCGGGCTGTGCCATTACGGTGCAGTCCGGATGTTTCATACTACGGTGAGGGTTTTTTATGTTAGCCAATTTGATAAACGGTATCAGTTTGGGAAGTGTATATGCGATCATCGCATTAGGCTATACCATGGTTTATGGTATTGCGAAGATGCTTAATTTTGCTCATGGCGATGTTATCATGGTGGGCGGTTATATTTCTTTCTGCTCCATCACATATCTTGGATGGCCGCCTGCTCTGGCAGTGCTGGCATCGGTGGCGGTCTGCACGGTGCTGGGTATCGTGATAGAAGGACTCGCTTATAAGCCTCTTCGCAACGCTACAAGCCTTGCGGTGCTCATCACCGCTATAGGTGTTTCATATTTTCTGCAGAATGCTGCACTTTTGATCTGGACATCCAACACAAAGGTGTTCCCCAATATTTTCGCAAACCTGCCCGCTATACAGATGGGCGGAACACAGGTGGCTCCCGTCACTGTGATCACAGTGCTGGCAAATATAGTCATCATGGTGGCACTCACACTGTTCACATCCAGGACAAAGATGGGAAAGGCCATGAGAGCTGTCTCTGAGGATAAGGGCGCTGCTACACTGATGGGTATCAATGTCAATCGTACGATCTCCATGACATTTGCCATAGGATCGGGATTGGCCGCTATCGCGGGAGTACTGTTGTGTACAGCATATCCCACGCTGATGCCGACAACAGGAGCGATGCCCGGTATCAAAGCATTTACGGCTGCTGTGTTCGGAGGTATCGGATCCATTCCTGGAGCCATGCTGGGCGGAGTGCTGTTAGGTGTTATAGAAATCTTCGGAAAAGCTTATGTTTCAACCCAGCTTTCCGATGCCATAGTTTTTGCGGTGTTGATAATAGTCCTGCTGGTAAAACCTACAGGCCTGCTGGGACATCAGGTCAGAGAGAAAGTATAGGAGGAAACTATGGAATTCATCAGGAAGCTGAAAAAGCATACAAAGGTATCCTTCTTAAATTACGGGATAGTGATAGCGTTTTATTTTGCGGTACAGATCATGGCTGTGACAGGGCATCTTTCCAACAGCCTTAAAGGACAGCTAATACCCATCGTGTCATATGTTATAGTGGCGCTGGCTCTCAACCTTGTGGTGGGAATATCCGGAGAGCTGAGCCTCGGGCATGCAGGTTTCATGTCTGTGGGTGCATTTTCTGGTGTTGTGGTGTCCATGTCGGTAGCTGACAGCATTCCCAATCCGGGGCTTCGGCTTGTGATAGCAATACTGGTGGGAGCTGCGCTGGCAGGTGTGGCCGGTGTTGTAATAGGAATCCCCGTATTGCGATTAAACGGAGATTACCTCGCTATAGTAACCCTCGCCTTCGGAGAGATCATTAAAAACGTTATGAACTGTCTGTATGTGGGCGTTGACGGAAAGGGCATACATGTTTCCTTTAAGGATACAGCATCTTTGGGCATGGCCGCAGACGGAAAGATCCTGATCAACGGACCCATGGGAGCTACGGGCATCACAAAGCTCTCCACCTTTATGGCAGGTACCATACTGCTGGTGATAGTGCTGGTGATCATACAAAACCTCGTGAACAGCCGCACCGGACTTGCCATTATGGCTATCAGAGATAACCGTATCGCGGCGGAGGCCTCGGGTGTTCCGGTCACAAAACATAAGCTTATCGCATTTGTGACCTCGGCAGCGATAGCAGGTGCTGCGGGTGCTCTGTATGCGCTCAATTACTCCACCATCGCTCCCAAGAAATTCGATTTTAATACCTCGATCCTGATCCTGGTGTTCGTGGTACTGGGAGGTATCGGCAATATGACCGGCACCATCATCGCAGCGGCGTTGCTGACCATGCTGCCGGAGCTTTTGAGAAAGTTTGCGGATTACCGTATGCTCATATACGCCATAGTGCTGATACTGGTAATGATAGCTACCAACAACGAAAAGATACGTTCTTTCATAAGGGGTATCGGAAAATCTGCGAAGAAGGAGGATGGAGCAAATGAGTAAAGAACAAAAAGATGCCGTCCTGACAACCTCGCATCTGGGGATAGATTTCGGCGGACTTACGGCCGTTGACGAATTTAACATCAGTATAGCGCCTACGGAGATCAAGGGACTCATAGGACCCAACGGCGCGGGTAAGACTACTATCTTTAACATGCTGACGGGCGTGTATCGCCCGAGCCGCGGTACCATCACCTTAAACGGCAAAGATACTAAGAACATGAGCCCAGTGCAGGTCAACCATGCGGGCATAGCCAGAACATTCCAGAATATCAGGCTTTTTGACAAGCTTACGGTGGAAGAGAACGTGAAAATCGGTCTCCATGAGAATGTAAAATACGGAATGTTTTCCGGAATCTTGCGACTTCCGTCCTATTGGAAAGAGGAGAAGCGTTCCCACGAGCGGGCGCTTGAACTTCTGGACATCTTCGGTATGGCCGATGAGGCAGATGTGCGTGCGGACAGCCTTCCATACGGCGCACAGAGAAGACTTGAGATTGTGAGAGCCCTTGCAACAGATCCGAAGTTATTGCTGCTGGATGAGCCGGCTGCAGGCATGAACCCCTCGGAGACAGAGGAGCTTATGAAAAATATCCGCAAGATCCGTGATGATTTTAAGATAGCAGTAATGCTGATAGAACATGACATGAATCTCGTAATGGGCATATGCGAGAATATCGTAGTGGTTAATTTCGGAAAGATCATAGCAGAGGGCACTCCGGAGATGATCCAGAATGATGCCCGCGTTATCGAGGCATATCTTGGCGGAAAGAAGGAGGAAGACTAATACATGGAGACTATGTTAAAGGTCGAAGACCTTCAGGTATATTACGGCAGTATACATGCCATAAAGGGTGTGTCTTTTGAGGTAAAAGAGGGCGAGATAGTGACATTGATCGGAGCCAACGGAGCCGGAAAGTCCACCACTTTGAATACTGTGGGTGGCCTTTTAAAAGCCCGCAGCGGAAAGATCAGTTTTGAGGGTAAGGATATCCACGGTGTCGGCGCGGATAAGGTGGTATCAAGAGGTATGGCGCTGTGCCCGGAGGGGCGCAGGGTGTTCCAACACATGACTGTTCTGGAGAACCTTGAGATGGGCGCTTTCACCCGCACTGCGGCAGAAGCCGCAGAAACCCTGGAGAAGGTTTACGAGCTCTTCCCCCGTTTGAAAGAGAGATACCGCCAGGTGGCAGGAACTTTGTCCGGCGGTGAGCAGCAGATGTTGGCCATGGGACGTGCTCTCATGTCAAGACCCAAGCTTATGATGTTAGACGAGCCCTCCATGGGACTTGCGCCTATCCTGGTGCATCAGATATTCAGCATTATAGAGGACATGAATAAACAGGGCACCACCATATTGCTGGTAGAACAGAATGCACAGATGGCTCTCTCTGTAGCAGACAGGGCGTATGTTCTGGAGACAGGACGCATAACCACCAGCGGAGATGCATCTGCGCTGGCGCAGAGCGAGGAGATCAAGAAAGCATATTTGGGTGGCTGATCATACAGATCGAAACGGATTTATATGAAATATGAAAAAGCCGGAGTGGAAGCTCCGGCTTATATTTTGCGATATTATCAGTTTTTTCTCCGGTCGAACTCGGCATGGCGAGTGTAGAACTCGCGTTTGTCCTCGTACATCTTCTGGTCTACATCGCACAGGATCTCATCGATGGTCTGATGCTTCAGATCGACACTGCTGCAGCCTATGGCAACAGATAGCTGATAGGGCTTGCCGGAGGTCTCGTTGTATTTGAGCAATCGCGAATGGATGTCCTTTATCTTTTCTTCTGCGAGATCCATGTTATTGGTGCTCATCAGGATGACGAATTCATCTCCTGCATAGCGGATTACCGTACCATCCAGACCTATAGCGCGGGACAGTATGCGGGAAATGGTCTTTAGCGCAACGTCACCCTCGGAGTGACCAAAGCCGTCATTGATGCTCTTGAAGTGATTCATATCCAGCATCATGATGATGTACTCTCCCGAACCTTTGTGTGTCAGCCTGTTTTTCAGATTATCGAGGTACATTTTATTGTAAAGACCGGTCAGTCCGTCCCGGAATACACTCTCATTTTGGAAACTCAGCACCAGACCGGCCATGGCTATGGAAAAGAATGGCCATATGGTGGATACGCCATACATAAAGGTCTGGATCGCGATGCCCGCAGCAATAGGGATCAGAAACTGCCATAATGGGAAAAACCGAAGACTCTTGCTTTTACATCTGACCTTGATGTATATGTGCAGTCCGTCCGCGATGTAGAATAGCATCATGATGAGAAACAGCATGTAGACGGGGCCGCGCACGTAAACATTTTCATCGGTGATAGTGAAAGCTATCGGATAGAAAATGTTGACGATAAGCGTTGAAGCGCCGATTATGGCAACTGCATGAGATATGATAACGTGACGGCGGCTTATTCTGTAACCGATGTGCTCTGATATCAGGAAAGACCAGAGCGGGCCTATGAGGATGTTTGTGGCGTAAGTTCCGGTATTGCACAGGAAGCCGAGGATGTGAGCCGCAAGACCCGGAACCCCATCCAAAAGAAATGTGGCAGGCTCCAGAATGCATGTGAAAATACATACGATTATCAGGCGGATCAGCAGCTTGTCCTCACGGCTTCGGGTATTTTTGCGCCAAAAAATACCTGTGTACAACAACAGGTTCAGCATGATAGCCATGGTATTTGCGATTATGACTGCTCTTATGTCTATACCGTTATTCATGTCCGGAATCCTTTCGGTTCGGAAGAACAATCCTCAGCAACAAAGACATTTTAACAGGAGTTAGTTGATTGTTCAATGACATTTGTCATTTTTTTTGTTACTATTCAGTCAATATCATACAGACAGTCATATTTGCCAGCAAGCTGGCATATGCCTGTCTGTATGATATTGGCTGTGAATAGTAACGAAATAATGACATTTATCACATTGAATGAGCAGTGTAAAAAAGCTATCATCATTGGTGAAAAGAGATTTTGTGCGAAAGCTGTGCACAGAAAGGAGCTTTTTATGAATACAGAAGAAAAGATTGAATTAACCGGGCAGACCGTTGAACAGAAAGTGGATGACACTAAGCCCGTTGATCCGGTAAATCCGGAGGTTCACGTGAATCCTGTGAATTCTGTGAATCCCGTGAATCCCGTGAATCCTGTGAACCCGGTGAATCCTGTGAATTCCGTGAACCCTGTGAATACCGTGAATCCCGTGAATCCTGTGAACCCGGTGAATCCCGTGAATCCTGTAAAAAAAATAAGATTGCTGGATGGCCTTAAAAACCTGGGACAGAGGATCATAGGTGTTTTCAGGGATTATCCGGTTACCATGATATCCATAGTGATCGCTGCATTGATAGGTGCGATCCTGATAGAATGGAATGACAGTGCCAGTGAGATCTATCTTGAGAGAGCTGCAGTATTCTGCCTTATATTGGCACTTCAGACTGTACTGTTCGAGGAGATATTTCCGCAAAAGAAGGTTGTACGGTTTACAGGATACGGTGTTTCTGCACTGATATCGGCTGTTTTCGTTTACATATTATCATCTCAGGGAGAGTCTCTGTTTGGGATGACCGGAGATACCAGGGATATCTTCTGTGAGATGACCGCAAGGGTGCTGTTTGTATATGGCGCGGCTTTTATCGGCATCAGTATTCATCATATGTTCAAGCGTCTGGAGGAGGACTTTGAGGTTTATGCTGCGAGGGCTTTTCTGGAGCTGGTTAAGTCCACCGTAATATACGGGCTGTTTGCATTGGGACTTGCCGCTATTATATGGATCTTCAATGAACTGATCTTTGATACGGACGATTTTTTGTCACAGGTAGAGCTGTTTCTGGCAGGTGGAATATATGTTCCAATGTGCCTGAAAGCAATATCCGGCAAAAACGAGGAGCCGGGTAAATTTGCCAGAGTTTGTTTCCTTTATGTTTTGCAACCCATGTTGCTGGTGGCTTTTGCCATAATATATCTCTATATTTTCAAAATATTCATCACTAATGATATCCCGTCCAACAGGATATTCAATATACTGGCCTTCCTTTTCGCCATAGGCATGCCTGTGTGGACAGTAGTGCATGGAATGGAGCAGAAAAAGAGCATTTTGCAGCGCATTATAGTATTTATCCCTTATGTATTCATACCCTTTGTATTGCTGCAGTGCTGGAGCATAGGTGTCAGGATTGCCGGGTACGGTGTAACATCCAGCCGTTATCTGGCCTGTACTCTTGTATTCTGCGAGGTGGTATATTTCGCACTTTACCTGTGGCATCGCAGAGGCAGAAAGGGAGCTATTGCCGATATATTGTATGTTTTGATAGCAGTTGCTTTCTTTGTGGTACTGTGCCCCGGAACTTCGGTTGATGACGTGGTGATACATTCGCAGATGTCCCGCCTGACCACAATGCTGGAGGAGGACAATGCAGATACATCATCGGTAAAAAGCGCGTATCGAGCGATTAACTATTCCGGGTTTAAGGGAAAGAGGACGTTGAAGGAGAAACTCACACCGGATCAGATTGCGAAGATCGAAGCGATGGATGAGTACATAATAGATAATGATGTTTATGTTCACGGGTCTGCAGATATATCAAATTTGGATATTTCACCGTACAAAAGGATATATGAGGCATATTACGACAGAGAAGACGGGATTGGTAAAGTCACTATCAGGGTCAAAAGCAATTATGATGATACTATAGATGTTGATATGAGCAGCTATTTGACGCAGATCATGAACACTCATAAGAAGGGCAGTTATTATGATTTTAATCTGGAAGATGATCCTCTGATACACATTAACGATAGTCTGGATCTGTATATTACATATCTTTCGATCGACTATAAAGAAAATACCTATGAATTGAGGAGCATTTCCTTAGATGGATATGTTCTTGAAAAATAGGTTATCGCGATTACACAGTTCGCTTATTAGCACTCGACAAAATTGAGTGCTAATTTTTTATTGACTTTAAAAAATATTGGTGTAAAATAGCATCTGTAGGTTATTTACAGAAAGTCGTTAACATACGGTTGCGGCTCGCAGAAATAAAAGCTAATCCAGGAGGTATCACAATGAGCGAGAGAAGAGGAAATCTGTCCATCGACAGCGATAACATTTTTCCGATAATCAAAAAATGGTTGTATTCGGATCAGGATATTTTTTACAGAGAGCTGGTGTCAAACGGCTGCGATGCCATCACAAAGCTTAAAAAGCTTGATATGATGGGTGAGTATTCGCTTCCGGCGGATTTCAAGGCGAAGATAGAGATCGTGCTGGATCCGGAGGCCAAGAAGGTTACCATCACAGATAACGGTATAGGTATGACCGCCGATGAAGTGGAGGAGTATATCAATCAGATAGCTTTTTCCGGTGCGACGGATTTCATCAACAAATATAAGGACAAGACCAGTGAAGACCAGATCATCGGTCATTTCGGTCTGGGCTTCTATTCTGCATTCATGGTGGCTGACGAGGTTCATATCGATTCTCTTTCATATAAGTCGGATGCGTCACCGGTTCACTGGGAGTGCAACGGCGGAACCGAGTTCACCATGACTGACGGTATCAAGGATACTGTCGGCACGACCATCACTCTGTTTTTGAACGAGGATTGTCTTGCATATGCCAATGAATACAGGGCAAAAGAGGTTATAGAGAAATACTGTTCTTTCCTGCCCACAGAGATATATGTCAATAAGGCAAATGCAGAGGAAGAGACTGAGATCATTGACGCTGCGGATAAGCGAGATACTGATATCGTCAGAGAGACGATCCACGAGGAAGCCAAATTCGAGGAAAAAGAAAACGAGAACGGCGAAAAAGAGCAGGTTGAGGTTTCCCCCGCAAAAGACAAGCTGAAGATCGTAAAGCGTCCGGTGCCCATCAACGACACAAATCCTCTGTGGATGAAGAATCCTTCGGACTGCACGGACGAGGATTACAAGGCGTTTTACCGCAAAGTATTCAACGATTACAAAGAGCCGCTGTTCTGGATACACCTGAAGATGGATTACCCCTTCAACTTAAAGGGAATACTGTACTTCCCGAAGATCAATACAGAGTACGATTCCATAGAGGGTACCATAAAGCTTTACAACAACCAGGTGTTCATCGCCGATAACATTAAAGAGGTAATACCGGAGTTTCTGATGCTCTTAAAGGGCGTTATCGACTGTCCGGATCTGCCGCTTAATGTTTCCAGGTCTGCTTTGCAGAATGACGGTTTTGTCACAAAGATCTCTGATTACATCACCAAGAAGGTGGCTGAGAAGCTTATCGGAATGTGCAAGACAGACAAGGAGAATTATGAGAAATACTGGGATGATATCTCACCCTTCATCAAGTTTGGCTGCCTGAAGGATGTGAAGTTCTGCGACAAGATGAATGATTACATCCTGTTCAAGAACATTGACGACAAATACCTCACATTGCCGGAACTCCTGGTAAAAGAGGAGGAAAAGAAAGAGGAGACTGCAGAAGCCGGTGATGCTGAGAATGCTGAAAAGGCTGAGGATAAAGCAGCTGAAGACGGTGGCGTGACAACATCTGACACCGATAAGACTGAGGAAGGTGATGTCGGCTCAAGCTACGACTTCAAGGAAGATGAGGCAGAACCGGAAAAGAAGACTATATACTATGTTACAGATAAGGTAGAGCAGGGTCAGTATATTGCTATGTTCAAGGAGCAGGGCATGGATGCGGTGATCTTAGATCACAGCATTGATACTTCCTTTATCTCACAGCTGGAGCAGCGCAATGAAAAATACAAGTTCATGCGCATCGATGCCGATGTGACGGACGCATTGAAAAATGAGGCGGATGCTGAAGAGCTTACAAAGGCAGGGGATTTTCTGACTGAGATCTTCAAGAAAGCGCTCGGAGATGACAAGCTTAAAGTAAAAGCAGAATCGCTGAAGAACGATTCCATAGCATCTGTTATCACCGTGTCGGAGGAAGGCAGACGTATGGCCGACATGATGAAGATGTATTCTATGGGCGGCATGGGAGATATGGATTTCTCTATGTATCAGGACAGAACACTCACTCTGAATGTTAATCATCCTCTCGTAAAATACATTATGGATAATAAGGAGTCAGAGCACACGGACACCTTCTGCAAGCAGTTGTACGATCTTGCGATGATCGCTAACGCTCCGCTGAAGCCGGAAGCTATGACAGAGTTCATCAGGAGATCCAATGAGATCATGATGTTGCTGGCAAAATAAAAAAGCATCGCAAAGGGGCTAAAAAGGTCCCCAAACAATAAGAGCTCTGCCTCGTATGAGGCGGAGCTCTTGTTTTTATGTATTACTAATTGTGATAACTCAGATCTT
Source organism: Lachnospiraceae bacterium (assembly GCA_024680835.1). Taxonomy (GTDB): domain Bacteria; phylum Bacillota; class Clostridia; order Lachnospirales; family Lachnospiraceae; genus RGIG6904. The sequence continues at coordinate 19,383 of JAILBP010000234.1, forward strand.
CTCAAATACCGGCATATACTCTATGGGGCAGGCCACCTTTACGGTCTGGCCGCCGTCAAATACTGTTCCGTCGCTGGTGAGCTTCCACTGTCCTGCCGGGAGATAAACCTCTCTCTCAAACTGGTTAAGCTTGAATACAGGAGCTACCAGATATTTTGCTCCGAACATGTACTGATCCTGAAGCTCCCAGCATTTCTCGTCATCCGGGAACTCGTAGAACATTGTGCGGATAAGCGGTGATCCGTTGGCTGTAGCCTCATCGTAAAGGCTCTTTATGTAATCATGCATCTCATATCTGATGTTAAGATATTTTTTCATGATCTCAAAATTGTCTTCGCCGTAAGCCCAGATCTCTGTAGGCTGACCTGTGTGCAGATATCCGCCGCCAAAATCACGGTTATCAAGAGGCGGAATATTGAAGGGACCTCTGTCGCCGTGCATACGCAATACTGCTGAATATACGGCAAACTGATACCAGCGTATCAAAAGCTGTCTGAAATCGGGATCATTGACATCATCTGTCATGAAACCACCGATATCTGTGGTCCACCATGGAATTCCTGCCATACCCATGTTTAAGCCGCCTTGAACCTGATCATAGAAGGCTTCGAATGTGGACGGAACATCACCTGACCATACCACATTTCCGTATTTCTGGCTACCGGCCCATGCGCTTCTGAGCAGGTTGACTACCGGTTTGTCAGAAAGCTCGCTCATCTTATCGTAGAAGACTCTGCTGTACATCTGCGGGTACATATTGCTGACCTGAAGTGCCGGTGCATCATAGTATCTGTAATGATCGAAGTCATATACACCGTAATCCGGCTCGGAATTGTCAAGCCAGAAAGCATCTATTCCGTAATCGTAGTAATTCTTCTTGCAGACATTCCAAACATAATCCCTGGTCTCCGGATTAAACGGGTCGATCTCAACGCAGTCACCCTGATAATCGTAGGTTTGTGCGGCGCCTCGCTCTGTCTTTATGAGAAGACCTTTCTCCATCATGGGACCGAAGTTCTCCGAGCGTCTGTCTACGGACGGCCAAACGGATACTATGACCTTTATACCCATCTCATGAAGCTCGTCCACCATAGCCTTCGGATCCGGCCAATAGAGATCATCAAACTTCCAGTCGCCCTGAACAGGCCAGTGGAAGAAATCGATGACGATCTGATCGAGCTTGATGCCCATGTCTGCGTATTTGTGAGCAACCTCCAAAAGCTCAGCCGGAGTTCTGTAGCGAAGCTTGCACTGCCACAATCCCATGAGATCCTCCGGGAATTCCGAAGCATGTCCGGTAACATCCACGTAGTTTTCCATGATCTGCTTTGGAGTGTCGTCTGCTGTTATCCAGTAATCCATGTCCTTTGTGGAACGGGCGATCCATTCGGTATAATTGCGTCCGAAGGTAACCTGACCCACTGCCGGGTTGTTCCACAACAGTCCGTATCCGAGATTAGAAGTATAGAAAGGAACGGAAACCTGTGAGTTTCTCTGGGCCAGCTCTAAGATGCTGCCCTTCAGATCCATGTACGGCTGCTGATACTGTCCCATACCAAAGATCTTCTCGCTTTCATTGCTCTCAAATTTAAGATTGAGTGAATAGTCGCTTCCGCCTATAATGCCTTTCCACTCGCGGTTTATGACCTTAAGGCATCTGCTCTCCTTGGAGATGGTACCGCCGTACATACGGAAATACTCGCGCAGTACAAGTTTGTCATCCTTAAAGAAAGAGATGATACCCACATGATTTACATGTGCTTTGATCTTTCCGTTTGTAATGGTGGCGACTGTGCGGGTATCGAACCATCCGTCACCGAGATAGCATTTCTCATCATAAATGTTGATCTCACCGCATTCCTTATCTACCTTTTCGGTCAACGCCCACTCACGGTCTGTAAATGTGGGAAACATGGTAGCTCTGACCCTTAATGCATTTTTCCCCCAAGGCTCTATCCTGAGGGTTTCTCCGGCACGCTTTACGACCAGCGCATGCCCGTCCTTAATAAATTCCATGGCTTTCTCCTTCTCATATTATAGTATCATCCTATAAATGCTTTACGCATTTTGTGCACATATTATCATCCGCCGCAGCGGTAAAACACCCCATAAATAATCTGATTTTTATACCAATAATTCAACATCCGACTTTCTAACCGCGGGGAATTACCACGTCATATCTCACTGAATTCCCTTTTATGGAATATTCCGGCTTGATGCCGCACAGGAAAGGCCCCTTTATGGGACGCTTTATCACGACCTTCCGCGGTTTCAGGGAAACAGCAGCATCCAACAGCTCTTTTTCCCTCATTTCGGGCCGTTCGAGCTGCTGCAGAAGCTGAAATTTCTTTTTGACCGCAGCGCTCTTTTTCCTCTCGGGAAACATGGGGTCCAGGTATATCACATCGAAAAAGTCTTCTGTTATATTGTCATTCGGAGTTTCCGGCGTGTCAGGACCGGGTTCCGATCCGGATGCTCTTTTCAGAGCCGGAGTGTCAGTGCGGGGTTCTGATCCGGATGTTCTGTCCTGGGCAAGAGTGTGCATTGCAGATATGCTGTCACCCTTGGAGAAATGCAGCCTTTCTGCAGCGATCCGGATCTCCTCCGGTATGTCCGGATCATCGGTGTCCTGTGCTCTACGGATCCCGTCATCTAACAGGGCCGCTATTACCTCATCCTGCTCGTACATATAGACTTCAAAACCTGCCGCAGCCAGTAAAAAGGAATCTTCCCCCAATCCTGCCGTCGCATCCAAAACCTTTAGTCTGTCTTTGAACCCTTTGACTGCCACTGCCTTGACCAGAAGCTCTCTCTCAAGATTCGCCTGCCTTATGCGATCCTTCATCTCACAGAAATCAACCCTCAGCATAAGCTCCCCGTCTGTCAGATAAAGTCCGTTTTCATCTCTTTCAAGGCTTGGTCCGCCCGAATATCCATCCATCATATGTTCTTTGCTGTTACTATTCACAGCCAATATCATACAGACAGGCATATGCCAGCTTGGCTTCGCAGATTGCCGATGTCAGGGCGAGCCTGTAGAATGTATGTAAAGTGGCTGTGAATAGTAACGGTTTTACCAATATCATAATAGTAAAAAGTCAAGGGGAAAGGATTATGAAGATCATCAAGAGAAGCGGTAAGGAAGTGGATTTTGACATTACCAAGATCATCGCAGCCATCCAGAAGGCCAATTTTTCGGTTCCGGAGGCTGATCGTCTGGACAAGGATCAGATACTCATGATATCTGACAATGTAAAGAGCGCATGTGAGTCAATGGATCGTGCCATGGGAGTGGAGGAGATCCAGGACCTTGTGGAAAATGAGCTTATGGATATACGCTATTTCGGCGTTGCCAGAAATTACATCACATACAGATACAAGAGAAGTCTTGCACGCCAGTCAAATTCTACGGACAAGCAGATCTTAAGTCTTATCGAGTGTAATAACGAAGAGGTAAAACAGGAAAATTCCAACAAGAATCCCACTGTCAATTCCGTGCAGCGCGATTATATGGCAGGAGAGGTTTCCAAAGATATCACGAAAAGATTCCTGTTGCCTGAGGATGTTGTGGAAGCCCATGAGAAAGGTCTGATACACTTTCATGATGCTGATTATTTTGCACAGCATATGCACAATTGCTGTCTGGTAAACCTTGAAGATATGCTGCAGAACGGAACGGTCATATCAGAGACCATGATAGAGAAGCCCAAGAGCTTTTCTACCGCCTGCAATATAGCTACCCAGTCCATTGCACAGATCGCATCCGCTCAGTACGGAGGTCAGTCCATAACGTTAGCACACCTGGCACCTTTTGTACAGGTCACCAGAGAAAAGCTCCGCGCAAAGGTGGCTCAGGAGTTCGCCGATGCAGGTCTTGAGGTCGCAGAAGAGCAGATCAACGAGATCGCTGAGATGCGCGTCAGAGACGAGATCAGACAGGGCGTTCAGATGATACAGTATCAGGTGATCTCCCTCATGACCACCAACGGACAGGCTCCTTTCGTGACTGTGTTCATGTATCTTGATGAGGTTCCGGAGGGAAGGCTCAGGGATGACCTTGCCATTGTCATAGAGGAAATGCTCTACCAGCGCATCAAGGGTGTCAAGAACGAAAAGGGAATCTACATTACCCCCGCATTCCCGAAGCTCATATATGTTCTGGATGAAGACAACATCCACGAGGATTCAAAATATTACTATCTCACAAGACTTGCAGCAAGATGTACCGCAAAACGTATGGTACCGGATTACATTTCCGCAAAGATCATGCGCGAGCTCAAAAACGGTGATGTTTATGCCTGCATGGGATGCAGAAGCTTCCTGACACCGGATCGTTTTACGGATGCCGGTGTCGGCAATATCGCAAAGGCAGGCAATTACGACGAAAAGTCGCACAAATATTACGGACGCTTTAATCAGGGCGTTGTAACCTTAAATCTTGTGGATATAGCATGCTCTTCCGGCGGAGATATGGATACTTTCTGGAAGATATTCGATGACAGGCTTGCGCTGTGCCATAAGGCTTTGATGAAGCGCCATGAGAGACTTAAGGGAACACCCAGTGATGTGGCACCAATCCTGTGGCAGTATGGTGCGCTTGCCCGTCTTGAGAAGGGTGAGCCCATCGATAAGCTCCTGTTTAACGGATATTCGACCATATCACTCGGATATGCCGGACTTTGCGAATGTACCAGATATATGACCGGAAAGAGTCACACCGATCCGCAGTCAAAGCCATTCGCCCTTGCGGTTATGCAGAAACTTAACGACGCCTGTGCAAAATGGAAGGCTGAATCCAATATCGATTTTTCCGTATATGGTACACCGCTTGAGTCTACCACATACAAGTTCGCAAAGTGCCTGCAGCAGAGATTCGGCATCATAGAGGGAGTTACTGACAAAAACTACATCACAAACTCTTATCATGTGCATGTTACTGAGAAGATCGATGCTTTCGAAAAACTTAGGTTTGAGGCACAGTTCCAGAAGTTGTCTCCGGGCGGAGCCATCAGCTATGTGGAGGTTCCGGATATGCAGGGCAATCTGGAGGCGGTGCTGTCAGTCATGAGATATATCTACGACAATATCATGTATGCCGAGCTGAATACAAAATCAGATTACTGTCAGGAGTGCGGCTACGGCGGCGAGATCAAGATAGTTCATGATAAGTCCGGCAAGCTGGTGTGGGAGTGCCCCAACTGCGGAAACCGTGATCAGTCCAAGATGAACGTGGCAAGACGTACCTGCGGATATATAGGAACCCAGTTCTGGAACCAGGGCAGAACCCAGGAGATCGAGGAGAGGGTACTGCATCTTTAATATTCTTATGCCCCTTCGGTCTGTGGCTACCTTCCACATAGGGGGAGGCTGACTGAGGGGTTATATTACAGGGTTACTATTCACAGCCACTTTACATACATTCTACAGGCTCGCCCTGACATCGGCAATCTGCGAAGCCAAGCTGGCAGAATTGCCTTGTCGGGCTCTACTGCCGCTATCGCGGCTGCCTGTATCATGTATGTAAAGTGACT
>JAILBP010000247.1:0-7760 GCA_024680835.1 Lachnospiraceae bacterium
TTACGCACACTGTTTTCGGGCAGGATCTATTACATGGTCAGTGTTCTGATGGTGTTCGTGCTGCAGATCCTGTTTTTTGCAAGGTATGAGAAAGAGGGGCGTAAGAGGATGCCGGGGATTATCGCTTCAATGGTGGCGATAAATGTGGTGGGAAGAGCGGCGTTTTTTATGTTCTCAGATTTCAAACCGGTTTTTGCATTCACTATCATAAGTGGTATTGCGCTTGGCAGCATACCGGGTTTCATGGTGGGAGCATTCTCAATGCTGGTGAGTAATTTCCTCTTTGGCCAGGGACCGTGGACACCGTGGCAGATGCTGGCGTTGGGTATGGTGGGATTTCTGTCGGGAGCGCTTTCTGAGGCGGGGGTTATACCGCGGAGACGATTAACCCTCAGTCTGTACGGATTCGCCGTGACTGTGGCTGTGTACGGCGGGATCATGAACCCTGCTGCCATGATGTTGTCTGTGGCAGAACCGGATATAAAGCTTTTGGCGGCATACTATCTGTCAGGTCTTCCGGTGGATATCGTGAAGGGAGTGGCGGCATTTATATTCCTGTGGCTTACGGCAGGACCTTTCCTGAAGAAATTCGAAAGACTCGGGAAGAGGTAGATGCTGTTGTTTACAGGTGTGGGGGAATATGGTATAACAACAGCAGAGCTGTTGTTATCATTGGCAGTCGTCAAATGCAAATAAATTTGCATTTTCCTCGTTGCTTTGTGGTATAATAAAGCTGACTGAGGGGGCAGTTATCGAACGGGGGGATAGTTATGAAAGTAAGGAAGATCAGTGTTACCAGTAAGCTTGTGATTGGCGTTGTTGCCCTGTTGTTGTTCTCTGATGTTATACTGGGTGTTGTCACGTATAACAAGGCACATCAGATACTGATGAGTCAGATCAGACAGACTATTGAGAGCGTTTCCTCTACCGTGGCTGAGGGTATCGGAGGCAGCGGCGGTGTCCTGATCGCAGGAGTTCAGCCGGGGGATGAGGACACCAGGGATTACCTGTCTGTCAGTGATAAAATCACCAGATATATGGAGCGGTCAGGTTTGGAGTTTATATATACCATAAGACCTGATGGAAAAGGTGGCATGGAATTCGCTATCGATGCACAGATAGATGAGGCTGCTGCCATAGGTGATGTTTTTGAGGATGAGACCGCAAGAGATGTCTGGAGCGGCAAGACGGTGTCCAGCTGTGAGCCTTATACGGATGAATGGGGTGCCCATATGTCGGCTTACAGTCCGATATATGCAGGAGGCAAGGTCGTTGCGGCTGTAGGTGTCGATGTCAGCATGGACTGGGTGAATGAACAGGCGTCTGTTCTGTTAAAACAGATCATTCTGGTGGGTGCTGTTGTGGCCGTCGCCGGGATTGTGATACTGCTCGTGCTTGTCACGGTATTAAAACGCAAGTTTGCCCTGCTAAATAATAAGGTGGTGGAACTCACTGCAGGTGACGGTGATCTGACCAAACAGATAGAGATATACTCCGGTGATGAGTTTGAGGTCATAGGAGGAAACGTCAACAAACTGATAGATTTTATACGCACCATGCTGCTGTCTATCAATGACGAATCCATAAGGCTTAATGATGCTTCACTCCATATTGCGGACAATGTCAGGGGAGCAAAAGGGGATGCAATGTCCATCTCCGATACCATGACGGATATGAGCGCTACCATGGAGGAAACTTCTGCTTCTATCAGTGAGATCAATACGCTGGTGTCAGATATCAACAACTCCTTTGGGGAGATAGTGGAAGAGATCCAGGGTGGCCGTGATCTTGCACAGAATGTTAAAAACTCGGCCATTGAGATGGGGCAGACCGCATCAGAGCAGCGTAACACTACAGAGTCCAAGGTTACACGGATGGCAGAAGCTGTATCAGAGAAGATTGAACGGTCGAAGACGGTATCTCGTATAGCGGGATTGACAGGAGATATCATCAGTATTGCGGAACAGACGAACCTGCTGGCGCTCAACGCGTCCATTGAGGCTGCGAGAGCCGGTGAAGCCGGTCGCGGATTTTCAGTGGTGGCATCAGCCATAGGTGAACTTGCCAGCAATTCACAGGAGGCAGCCGCCGAGATCCAGAATGTTTCTTCAGAAGTTATCTCGGCTGTCAATGAGTTGTCTGCCGAGGCAGAGGAGCTGATCAGTTTTGTAAACGAGACTACTCTGGGAAGCCTTGATGAGCTTGCAAGGATGAGCGATGAGTACCTTGGTTCTGCTGAACGTGTGGCGGAGATGATGGAACGATTCTCAACATCCACAACACAGATCGGTATGAACATAGATCATATACGTGAGTCTACGGATGCCGTGAACCGTGCGGTAGAGGAGGCTGCCGACGGGGTATCAAGAACTGCGGAGCAGACTGTTCAGATGTCTGATAACATATCACGCATTGATGAGGATGCGGCTGCCAGCAGCGAGATTTCCGACGGACTTAAGGCTGAGGTAGGAAGGTTCAGACTTCAGTGATTGTGCTTTGCTGAATATTTTGTGAAATTTGTATATCCGGATCCGGCGCGGCAGGGCGCCGGATCTTTATTTTGTGTTTTTGACCGGGAGTGATCCGCATCATATGGATCATTCCGAAAAAAGCATACAAATATTGAAAAAATTTAAAAAACATAGTGACATTTATTTCTTTCTGTGTTATCATGCATTCATAAAACTATATTTACAGGTGTAAAAGGATTTACATCTGTCCCCTACATCATGGAAGAAAGGAGGGGAAGTCTTATGGCAAGTAATGCAATGACTGTTGCATACAATCAAATATCCGACATCTACGGAAAAACGCTCTTTGGCACCAGCAATCGCTACGATGCCCATAAAAAGAGCGATCTTCGCGATACCTACAATCGTATCGTGAAATCCAACAAAGAATCCCCTCTTTACAGACTGAAAGACAATGACAATGTGGCAAGCTTTGCCATCAATGTCAAGGAACAGGCTGAGGCCATGAAGAATGTGGTGGCATCTCTCTCTGAGGACGGAGAGGGCATGGAAGCTGTCTATGGCAAGAAGATCGCTGCATCTGACGATCCCGATGTTGTGACCGCAGAGTACATAGGTGATGCATCCGATGAGAATACCACAGGTTTCTCACTGGAGGTAAAACAGCTTGCAACACCGCAGATCAATGAGGGCAATTACTTAAGACGCGACGGCAGAGATTTCAGACCCGGAAGCTACAGCTTTGATCTGAATACCAACCACGGCTCATATGAATTCCAGTACAATGTCAATGACGATGATTCCGATGAAGAGGTTCAGGCGAAGGTCAGAAAGCTCATTAATAACGCAGGTATAGGGCTTACGGCGGAGCTTGTATCCAATGCGGATAACACCAGAAAAGCTTTGCACATCGAGTCCAAGCAGACCGGACTCTCAGGCAGTGAAGAGTTCCTGTTCCAGATAGTGCCTGCTTCCGACAGGGGTTCGTCGGATGCAATGTCTGTGCTGGGGATTGATAAGGTAACATCGGAAGCGGAGAACTCAAGATTTGTATTGAACGGAAATGAGCATTCTTCATATGCAAATACTTTTACAGTCAATAACCGTTTTTCGGTGACTTTGAACGGAGTGTCTCAGGAAGGTCATGCGGCATTTATAGGATTCAAGCCCAGCGCCGATGCGGTTGCAGACAATGTGGAAAATCTTATCTCCGCATATAACAGCATCATCAATACCGCCAGCTCATTTGCAGACAGGCAGGAGACCAGCGCGAAGCTGTTGTCGGATGTCTCAGCCATAGCAGGAAGGTTCAAGGATCAGTTTGCAGAGATAGGTCTCAATGTTGAGGATGATGCATCCATCACCATGGACAGGGAGGCATTGATCAGCTCCATCGATGAAAACGGCGGAGATTCAAGCCGTGCCTTCGGTACGCTGAATTCATTCAGAGATGCATTGGGGCGCCACGCAAACAAAGCTTCTATTGATCCTATGTCATACGTTGACAAGGTTGTGGTAGAGTACAAAATCCCCGGCAAGTCATTCTCAGCACCGTATGCCACATCTCCTTACGCGGGTATGATGGTGGACAGGATCTGCTGACCCGATGATCACATTGTTGCCGAGGTAACGTGTGTATCACATTTACATGTTTTTTCAGACCGGAAGATTTCTTCCGGTCTTTTTATGTTATAACGAGGCGAGCGCGTTTCAATAGTGCCTGCACGAGATGACTGTATTTGGTTCCGCAATATTATTGCGATTATTAGCTAATATTGCGGGTAGAATTTCAGGGTGGATGTGCTACCATATCCTATGCCGGAGTACACATTAAAACAGCTGTGAATAGATTTTAGTATTACATTTTAAAGGAGTATGATTATGGGAAAAGATGAAAAATACTATCTCGACATGGTGGAGCAGGTTATTGCGGAAGGTCCGTATGATGCGGACTGGGAGTCGCTTCAGGGGGCGACTGTGCCGGAGTGGTTCAGGAAAAAGCATTTTGGAATATTCATGCACTGGGGACTTTACTCGGTGGCTGCAAATTCCAACGAATGGTACTCAAGGAATATGTATATCAAGGGGATGCCGGCATACGAGCATCATATAAAGACCTACGGATCGCAGAAAGATTTCGGCTACAAGGATTTCATACCGATGTTCAAGGCGGAAAAGTTCGATCCGGATGCCTGGATGAAGGTGTTTAAGGAGGCCGGTGCAGGTTATGTTTTCCCGGTGGCTGAGCATCATGACGGATTTCAGATGTATGAGAGTGATCTCTCGATCTGGAATGCAGCCAATATGGGACCGAAGAGGGACTGCCTCGGGGAACTGAAAAAAGCCGCTGAGGATAACGGGCTTGTATTCTGTACATCCAGCCACAGGGCCGAGCACTGGTTTTTCATGGGGCATGGTAAAGAGTTTGACAGCGATATCAAGGATCCGATGCAGAAGGGAGATTTCTACTGGCCTGCAATGCCGGAGCCGGATAATAACGATCTTTTCTCTGAGCCGTATCCCTCAAAGGAATACATGGATGACTGGCTTGCCAGGACTGCCGAGATTATTGTAAAATATCAGCCGGCGCTTCTGTATTTTGACTGGTGGATTCAACATCAGGCGTTTAAGGAGCATCTCAAAAAGCTTACTGCCTTCTATTACAATATGGGCAAAAAATGGGGCAGGGACGTTATGATATGTTACAAGCATGACGCACTTGCTTTCGGCAGCGGTATTGTGGAGGTTGAGAGGGGCGGCTTCGCGGATTCCAGACCTTACAGCTGGCAGACTGACACCGCTGTTGCTCACAATTCGTGGTGCTATACGGATTCGCTTGATTATAAATCTATAGAGGATATAATATTTACATTGGTGGATGTGGTGAGCAAGGGAGGAAATCTGTTGCTCAACGTGGGACCGAAGGCAGACGGTACGCTGCCGGAGGGCGACCTTAACATTCTGAAGGGTCTTGCGGACTGGATGAGTATAAACGGCGAGGCTATAGAGGGCGCAAAGGTTTGGAGAGTGTTCTCTGAGGGACCGACCGGTTATGAGGAAGGTCAGTTCAAAACACAGGATCTCTCAAAATACACATCTGCGGATTACAGGTTTACATGCAGAGGAGCCAATATTTATGCCATAGCCATAAAGGCTTCCGACGACGGTGTTTATGAGATAAAGACCCTGGGTGACAACAAGGGTGAAGGTATCAGCAGTTTTCACGGTATAATACAGGATGTAAAGATACTGGGATATGACGGTGAGGTGAAATGGAATGCGGACGATAAAAGGCTCCGCATCGAGGCGCCCGGCTTCAGATCCGGTCTTCCGGTTGTCATCAGGGTCACCACTGAGTGAGAATGAAAAAAAAGAGTTTTCTTGACAGATTGTTTGAAAACATAAGCCTGCGGTCCAGCATGCTTATCATATTCATCGTGGGTGGATTTATACCCCTGTTCATCTCGGAGATCATGGTATATTCATTCGCGAGCTCGAACCGTCTGAACCAGGCTATAAACAGGGGACTGGGGCAGATGGAGCTGGCCAGCTCTAACCTTTCGGAGTGCGTGAAAGTTTTGAGCGCCGTGTCAAATTATATTTATCTGGATAAAAGAGTAGGTCATTCGGATATATTCGATTATCCGGACAATAATATACTGACGCAGTACGAGAGAAACTACAGCCGCGAGGTGGCTGATATCGTGTTGTATCATTACAACGTGAACTGTGAGGATACGGATAATCTCTGTTACGCCGGGGCCGATATCAAGGCACAGAAATGGTATATAGAAACCGTCGCCAGAAAAGGCGAGCCCTATTGGTATTACTATCTTGATCCGGACACATTTGAGTCCGGGATATGCTTAAACCGTGCGATCTATGATGCGGACGGAAAAAGGTTTGGTGTTGTAAGTATCACCATGAATCTCTCCACCAGCCAGGAGCTGTTAAGCAGGATGGAGCTCAACACATTTTTATTGTTTGATAATATCACCATCATTTCCAATAACCCGGATTATCTTTATACCGACGACGTTCTGTACAGCATTATGGATAACGGAAAAGGAAAGGTTTTGGAGCGCAGGGAAGCGGGGACCGCAGTTCGTACCGAGTACAATAAAAGAGACAGTCTGCTGTTTTATTCGCGGATGCTCCCGCAGGGTGCGGATGAATATCTGACATTGGTGAGTGTTTTGGACTACGGTGCTATCATGCGAAACACCATGTTTTTGTCGCTGCTGAATTTTGTGCCCTTCTTTATATTCAGTTTCATAGCGTTTTTTCTCATATCATGGTTTACAAGATCTTATTCAAAGCGCTTGAATTATTTCCGCTATATGATGCACGAGGCTGCGGTGGGGCGTGATGTTTTTCCGGATCAGTTTACGGGCACGGACGAGATAGGAATGCTGGCCAGGGATCTGAGCACTATTATGCAGGAGACAAAGCGCCTCGGAGAGGAATCCCATGAGCTTTCCAGAAATCTTATGGAAGAAAAGCTGAAGACGGAGATGCTGCACACCAGGGAGAGGGAAGTGGAGTTTCGAATGCTCTCCAGCCAGATAAATCCGCACTTCCTGTACAATACGCTGGAGACCATCAGGATGCAGGCTCTGGTGAACGGTGATAAGGAGGCTGCGAAGCTGGCCAAGATGTTAGCTTACATCATGAGACATAACCTTAAGGTTCAGAACTCACTGGAACCGGTGTCCGAGGAATTGAGACTGGTCGAGTATTATATGCAGATCCAGGATTACCGTTTCAGGGACAGGATCTCCTATGAACTGGTGTATGATGAAGAGGATATCAAGGATCTGTATATGATACCTCTTTGTATCCAGCCATTTGTGGAGAACGCTTATGTTCACGGGCTTGAAAAGCTTGAGAGCGGGGGACGCATTACAGTGACCGTGACAAAGGCAGAGTATCTATCTATAGAAATAGAAGATAACGGGCACGGCATGGATGAGATGACTCTCTCAAAGATAAGAGGCTTTTTGAGAAACACGCAGATCGCCGACAATTCGCACATCGGAATACGTAATGTTTCCGGGCGTATCAATCTGCTGTACGGTGACGGCTTCGGAGTTGAGATGGACTCAAAGCCCGGTGAAGGCACTAAGATCACAATAAAACTTCCGGTCATATATGACACCGGAAAATAAGAAAAGGACCTGTCGGATGCGGCAGGTCTTTTATGTTGTGATCAGTGAATTCCCTTTTGATCCTCAAATCATAGTATAAAAATCATAGGTATTATTAGTGAAATTTTTTGTGTATAAAAAA
>JAILBP010000248.1:0-5093 GCA_024680835.1 Lachnospiraceae bacterium
GTTACAATCCGATCCGGCGATGTGATTCCTATTATTTCATCTCCTGTTATAAATGTCACATTATCATCTGCATAACAGCTCCCTGTATGTTTATATTATCTTCATAACCTTCAGCTTTAACGGAAATAAGGTCATTGGCTAAGACTTCGCCTCAAAGCAGTACGGTGTAATAAAGAAATCTCTTCCTTCATGGTTCCGAATTAACTTTAGCACAACGCAACAAATTTTTAAATTTTTTATTTTGGGTATTGACAAATCTGTATACGCACTGTATATTGCCATATATACAGTTGATAAACAGTTGAAATGAGGTTTGAATATGATCACATTTAACGGAATCCATAAGGAACTCAGTAAGTTCGAGCTGAAAGACATATCCTTTGAGATCCACGAAGGCTGCATCTGCGGGCTTGTTGGAAGGAACGGAGCAGGAAAGACCACGATACTGAATCTACTTCTGGGGCTCTTACGACCAGATACCGGAGAGCTTACAATCGACGGGATGAGCTACGCAGCAGATGAAAAGAAGATCAGAGAGCTCCTCGGCTGCGTGCTTGTGGATGAACTCTTCATACCGCAGCTTTCACCGGAAGACAACGGCGCTTACTTCGGCAGTTTCTACAGTGCTTATGATAATGAAGCATACCTTAATTACCTGGAGCTGTTCAGGATTGCCGGCCGAAAACATTTCCGGGAATTATCGAAAGGTCAGAAGCTGAAATGCCAGTTTGCCTTCGCTCTTTCGACAAAGCCAAAGTACCTGATCCTGGATGAGCCTACCGCCAACTTCGATCCGGAATTCCGGGAAGATTTTTGGAGACTGATAAAGGAATTCATAAACGACGGAAAACATTCCGTGCTGCTGGCAACACATCTTACCGACGACCTGGACCGCATGGCAGACGAGCTGATATTCCTCGACAAAGGCATGACGGTGTACACCGGCGACATGGAAAACTTCAGAGAGAGTTACCGGATACTCAGCGGCGAAATGTATATGATAAAAAATCTAAATAAGAAGTATGTACTCGGTTCGGAGGAAGGAAAGTATTCCTCGAAGGCTCTGGTGATAAATAACGGCAATCTGCCGCAGGGGCTGATAAGCGCTCCGCCTACGATAGAAGAATTTATGTATTATTTCGCACGAGGTGACAGATGTTAACGAATCCGAGTAAAACGAAGGATGAGTTTACATCTGTCCCTACAGGATCACTTAACGAGGACGAGTCGAAGACGAAGTACGAGTTTAGTGACATCGGAGGTGACAAGAATGATCAGAAAACAATTTAGTGATTATATCCTTACAGGAAAAAACACACATCTGAAAGATATGAAAAGAAACGGTATTCCGTTAGGAATTGGTGATATAGCAATATTTCCCCTGTGTCTTCAGCTAATGGTGATCATCAGAGGCATCATGGGATACAGATTCGAGATGATACGTGATACCATATTGCTCTTGGGCTTTTTCTTCATCTGGGTCTCACAGATCAAGCATCCCCTGAAGCTTGACAGAATGCATTACCTCTGCCCGATGGATGAAAAGGAACGAGGCGCTTACTTAAAAAACGCCTTTGTCTTCCGCGGCTGTCTGCATACGATGCTGGTCGTTGCGATCTGCCTTATACTGTTTTTTACATTCAGAGTAAATGTGATCGCCATCGTGTACATCCTGCTCGACGGTATCATGTATTGCTTTCTCAGTAATGTAAGAGACAGAAAACGTGATTTTATCAGAGCGGTGTTTTTGAAACCGGTATTGTTCTTATCGGCTTATCTGCAGTTTGTACTTCCCGCAACGGAATTACAGAAAGACGATTATTTCTTTATCGCCTGTTCCTTTGCTTTCCTATTGCTGATAGAGCTTCCGATGTTCGTATCGAATATGAAAGCCGTAAAAAATGATATCGAATGTATCGCTATAAGTGAGGAGGAACTGTATAAATGCTGAAAATAAATATAATGCCCCAGGGCACGCTTGCAATATACGAACAGATAGTAAATCAGCTAAAGAACGCAATCGTAAACGATGACCTGAAAGCCGGAGCGGCGCTGCCGTCCATTCGAAATCTTGCGGCGGATCTGTCGGTGAGCGTCATCACGACCAAGCGCGCATATGAAGAACTCGAAAAAGAAGGGCTCATCAGATCCGTTGCCGGCAAAGGCTTTTACGTATGTGAGTACAACACGGATTACCTGATGGAAAAGCAGTTGATGATGATCGAGAAACGTCTGGGCGAAGTCATATACGAGGTAAAGCATGCAGGCATCTCAAAAGAGGATTTTCTTGAAATGGCCGAAACACTGTATGAGGGAGAAACGATCATGACGAAGTCATGATTTGTAATCGTTTCGACCGATATGGCAGGATTCGTTTACGAATCGTGCCGATACAAATTATACAAGGAGTAACCGCAATGAGTGATACATGTCTTGAATTTAAAAACGTCTGCGGAAAAAGCAAAAAGTTTGCGCTTAAGGATGTGAACTTTGCGCTCGAACCCGGATACATCTATGCGATCACAGGTGAGAACGGCGCCGGAAAATCGACTCTCATGAAATACATCTTAAGCGAAAAAATCTTATATACCGGCAGCATATTATTTGAAGGAGAAGAGATCGTCGGACGTCATGCGGATATCATGAACGCCATAGGCTTTGTATCCGAGGACAACGTGTTTTTCGAAGAACGCTCCGCAATACAGATTGGAGAACTGCTCGGTGTCTTCTATTATAACTTCGATATAGAGCTTTATAAGAAAACACTCAAGTCTGTAGATATCGCGGAGAACAAAACCTATATGAAGATGTCCAGAGGCGAAAAGATTAAAATGCAGCTGGCTTTCGCTATAGCACACAGACCAAGACTTCTGCTCCTGGATGAAGCAACAGCCGGTCTGGATCCGGTGTATAGGATAGAGTTTTTCAATGCACTCAGAAAACTAATGGCGGAAGAAAACGTCACAGTACTGATGAGCAGTCACAATATGACAGAGATAGAGAAGAACACGGATTACGTAGCCATCATGAAAGACGGCAGATTGGGAGAATTCAATGAAAGCATTTAAAGAAGATAGAAAACAACAGGATCGGATCGCAGCATTCTATAAGGAAGAAACCACATATTTTCCAAACCATGTATTGTTGAATTTTGTAGCCATATTCCTGATAGTGGTATCTTCGATGCTGAATATCATACCCTGTCTGGAATACGAGGACGGTTTTATCAAGGTTGCAATTTACGGATGCATACTCTTTGCGCAGGGAATATTCATTTATGCGTCAAAGTATGCGACCTTTACCGAACCCCTGACCAAAAAGATGACGAGTATCGCAAAACTCACAAAGTATCTTCCTGTAAACAGGATGCAGCTTACAATATTTAGGATCAAAAAAATCCTAAAGCCCTGCCTTATCTCAACCGCTATAGTTGTGACCATTCGCCTTTTGATATCCTTCGGAGTACACGGCTCGGCTACGGTATGGGATGTACTTATGCCTCTTGGGCTTATGGTCGTATGGCCGGTACTTATCGAACTTATGAGATACTGAAACAAATCTTGATTTTTGTTTGTAACCTTTTTGTCCCATGGATCGTATTATGTGTGAAAGGCCTTTCTGAATATTATATTTCGGGGACATTTATTATGAGAGAACCTGTTGAAAAACTGATAGAACAGTACCAGAAGCATGTATTTGCGGCAGCTTTCAGTGTATGTCAGAATATTGCGGATGCGGATGATGTTGTGCAGGATACTTTCTTAAAGTATCACTACTCCAAAAAAGAATTTTCATCGCAGGAACATATCAAAGCCTGGCTGCTGCGCGTAGCGATCAATAAAGCCAAAGATCATTTACGGAGCTTTTGGAAAAGAAACACAATATCTTTTGAAGAGCTTATGACAGCTTCACCGGACAATGAAGAATTATCCCTCGAGCAAAAAGACGAAGGAAAAAGGATCCTGGAAGATGTCATGAAGCTTCCGACCAAGTACCGCATTGTGATACATCTGTTTTATTATGAAGACCTTTCCGTTGCAGAGATCGCAAAGGTTCTGAAATTAAGCGAAAGCAACGTAAAAACACGGCTGTCACGTGCCCGGAATATGCTAAAAAATGAGATCCTGGAGGAAAAAACATATGAATGAAAATGAGACATACAAAAAAGCTTTCGATATGATCGAAAGCAACACAGTGATCACAGTCAACTCACTGGATAAGAGGAAGAAAGTTCAGCAAAAACGTCGTATAAAAATGGCAGCATATGCATTTGCAGCATGTGCGATGTTATTTTTAGGCTCGAATGCCGTGACATATGCCATGACCGGTGAAACATGGTTATCCTATGCCTTTAACACAAAGATCGGAAACGGCGGAGAAATAGCCCTTGAAGAGTATACATCAGACGAGATAAACGATGTTTCGCTTATTTCTTTAGAGCTTAAGGGCAATGAAGATATTGAATATTTCACGCAGGAAGACGGCAGGCTGTTCTTTGTTTTTGAAGACATCAAAGATGATATCACCGATACATGCACAGGAGATAATTTCTATGCTCACGAGTATTATGACGAAGACGGAGTCCGCCATGTAATAGTGGTCGGATGCAATAACGGAGAACCACAGTGCGCAGAGTATATTTTTGACGATAACGGCTATGTATTCTGCCTGGCTCCATGTATAGAAAACAGTGCACCGGAAGATAACCTGCATTTATACCTTGTCAACTCTCCTCTTAACAGAGATATCAGATACGAGGAAGGCAAACCGGACTGGCTTGCCAACGCAGAAAAGTCTCTGGGTCTGTAATGATCTCTTGGGGACGGGGTTAGTGGTTCATTTTTGTATATACCTCCCTTGAGGAAATGAGCCATCAACCTCGTCCCCATAGTTCCAAACCGCTTTTTCGAAATCATTTCAGCAGCATTTCCATTTCAGATATCGTTTCACTCATGATCCTTCCTCCCTTAAAATTGACCTCACCGCTGCATCGTATTGCGTCAATGTCGTACTCTTTTTTATGACCTTCAATTCCTTTTCAACACCTGTCATGGTCTGTCCTATATATCCCCATATCTCTTTCAATTTGAACA
>JAILBP010000280.1:0-5930 GCA_024680835.1 Lachnospiraceae bacterium
TTGTCCCGGCAATACTATTGATAATGTATAAAATGCAGTTATGGTATCTGGCGGAACGCATGTCAACAGTGACATATTACTTACCATCATCTGCGGCACTTTGTGCCGATAACCACACTGCTTACGATTGAAAAAGCGTCATTTCGCTCATCTCCTCTGATTTATCGCTCATGATTGAAATATATCGCTTATCATGACCAGTTTATCGCTCATGCCTTGAAAATATCGCTCGTCAGACCCGACGATATATTCTGCCTTTCTTCTCGCCCTCTGGAATCAGAATCGTCAGCTCAACTAATCGCGCTAGATATCTATTGGCTGTTGGAGCCGATTTTTTTACAATATCTTTAACATCTGAATTCTTAATGACATCATGCGTTTTTAAATACTCTACAATTGGCAAATACAATTCCTTCTCATCTTCGTCTAGTTGAGTAGACAGTATGTATATCGTTTTATCTCTTATCCTTTCCCCTCTGCTATTTCATGAATTGAATTCACAATTGCCTCGATTTTTGAGATATAGTCAGATACAAATTCCTTCGTAATATCATTTTGAACAGCTGATGAATGGCTCCTGTCATTCTGGTGTGCAATGATATTTCTTCTGCGAAATAGCTCCTCAACAATTTGAGCACCCTGCTTTGTTGACACTCCTTCATTCTCACTCGGGAACGCTTTAAACATTGTCGCAGAAAAGCCGATACCAATCAGATTCAACTGATCCCTCATGCTTTCTTTTGAAATAAAAACATCCCGACTAAATCGCTCATTCAAATAACCGAAGAACCAATCCTTTGACTCTGTTGCTGTAATAGCCTCTTCTACCCTTCCCATTGGAACCATAAATGATGCATATTTTTCCGACTTATCCCAATTTCCGGTAAACATTTTGAATAAGCAATGCTTACTCATTTCGTGAATATAAAAGTCCATTAATCCTTCTGCCAAAACCACCTGTGAACGCCAAATAGTCTTGCATCCATCTGTATTGCCCTCAGCCAACAAAGCATCTGCCACATCATATTGTGCCTTAACAGAATCTAAGCTATCAACAAAATGCTGCTTTATTTCATTCAAGGAAAACTGCACCGGAGGCTCAATCGGGTGCGCGTCTCTTTGATTTTCTATTCTGGGGGATAATGAGAGATCTCGTTTTGTCGCCACACTCATCACCTCCACTTACATATGCGATACAATGTCTGCAAAGTTGAGATTTAGCATTGGAATGGAACCATACTTTCCTGCAATATATCCTTTACCAAAATTCTCTTCTTTTCTGACATTTTTGATTTCAGCAAGTGAATAAAGATCTGTAGACCTCTCATTTTCCGTCAGTTCCGTAAACCATATCTGGTCACGCCTAAACAGGTCAAGATTCAGCAGGCCGGTTTCATGTGTCGTAAATATCATCTGCGCAAATTTTTCTGCGTCCGTATTTATAAACAGCTTTACAAGACCATACACCAAGGATTCATGGAAACTGGATTCCAGTTCGTCACAGACAAGCACTTTCCCATTAACAATGATATCAATGAGCGGACACAGTATAGCAAACAATTTCTTAATACCGGTTGATTCTTCCTGAATCAGATCTGTTTCAAAGCTATCATACTTTACCCTTGCAGTAATGGCATCTACACTGTTTTGCAGCAAGAATGCTTTAAAATCATCTGACAGGAAAGGTGGCAACTCAGCCGAATCCAATTTCTTCTGATCAATAGATACCTGAATGTCTTTTATTCCTGTTCCAAGTTCAGATAAAAATGCGATGACAGCCGCCTTTATTTTTGGATCCCGATTCATCTGATACATGGAATAGTTCATCCAGTTATCCTGATTCCCCGGACCATATATAACAAGCTCATCACTGAAAAAGGTGAATGCATCAATAACCTCTTGAACAGAACTAAAATTTGCCGCACACGATAGTAATAAGCGATTTGGCTTTAACACCTCTTTGCAAGCAGAGAATTTCCCTCTGAAATAACTGCCTGCGCTGAATGTATTTCCTGAACGCTCAAATATCTTTGTCTGCCTGTTATTAGGAAAATAGTAAAGATATTCTTCGGATACCAACATATTTGTTAGAGAAAATCCAAAAACATATCTGACTCCTTTTGTAACGAACTGAATCTTATAGGAACTCTCTTTTTCAAATCCATCCAGTTTATGTGGAATCTGCCTGATTCCCTGCCCCGGCTGATGAGTGATGCTACTCATCACAAGGTTCTTTACAAATAAAATCGCATCAATAAAATTGCTCTTTCCAGATCCATTTGCTCCATAGATAACAGCAGACTTCAGAACACGAACTCCATCCAGCTTATAAGTTCTATCCTCATATGTGTTATCTTTTCCGGCTAAGGTGGAAAAAAGAACTTCGCTACGAATGGACTTGTGATTTGAACAAGCGAATTCAAGCAACATCAATCATCCCTCCTTTCAGATATACAGATACAACAAAGCTATTATAGCATGTGCTTTGCTATTTAGCAAGCGTTTTTGCATATTTTTCTGCAAATACAGCCTCTAAATGGTAAATAATGTCGTTTTAAACTTCATCTCAACATCGATAGTATTTCCGTATATTAAAAAAATATGCTAAATCATCGGAAAATCACCCCACTCACCTGATTAAGAGAGTAGGAAGGCAAAACTTCCCGATCTTGCCAAGAGCAAAATACGAAAAAGGAGGAAAAGAGATGTCCCGCGGCAGATTGAATTTCCCTCCTACCGCAAATTTCCTTCATTTTAATTTCTGAATTTCAGATTTATGTCTATAGTATCGCGCCGTGTACCACGGCACGTTTTTTTCTTGTATATTTCTTTATCTTCCTGTATAGTTTTTCCTGTTGTCCATAAATAAAAGAGGAAGACCATCCCTAGCAAAGACCGGTTCTTCCTCTCATAAACACGCTTAAGAGCTGTAGACAGGTCCGTTGCAGGGTCATAGCCCTAATTATGGTTGCCTGTACGAAAACAGTCATCTTAAGTTCGCATCACTATGATAAGAAAGAATCAGTTAAATTGCAACCTTATCCGTATAAAAAGTTCAACAAAATCTATTTTTGACTCCTGTATGGAGTCTTTCAAGCCTGAAATGGAAACCTGTCCCCTTTGTAAACGGATGGGGAATTGCCATATCCATGCTTACTACAACAGATTCATCATAGATTTCATCTCAGGGGCACCGGTCATTGATCAGATCCGTATCCCCCGAATCATCTGTTCCTGTGGTCATACTCATGCCATTCTGCCTGATCCCATAATCCCATATGATTCATACACCCTGATTTTTATGCTCCGGGTACTTGCGGAATACCATCTTAGGCTTGAAACCGTCAACAAGATCTGCGAAGTCTTTATGATACCTGCAACAACGCTGTATCGCTGGATCCGTCTCTACAATGATTACCGCCGCGAATGGCAGGGCTTACTCACTTCCGTAGAGCAGGATGTACTCGATTCCCTAAAGAATCTGATTCGCAAAGATCCATTCAGTGACTTTGCCACCTTTTTCTTTCAGAAAATCGGAAAGTCATTCATGCAGTCTCATAAAAATCCGACGCACTCTCCCCGGATAGCCGCACCGCCATGATTTGTTTTTCGGTGACCACACGACAGGTTAATAGTATTGTGCTCCTTACCGGTTTATGATGTCCTCGAAGGAGGAAATTCATTATGAGTAAAGAAAAAACACTTGCAACCGCGACTGAGATCGCACAATTCAGGTTTGCTCTGATCGCTCCGGTGGTCCAGGGCTTATTTCCTGATGCCTCACGCACCGCTTATTACAAGCGGGTAACTGAAAAGCCTTTGACACTGCCTGATGGATCCATAAAAGAGATCAGTTACAAAACCGTGGAAAAGTGGGTGTCAGAGTACCAGCGCTTTGGTTTCGATGCCCTGATGCCTACTGAAAGATCAGACAAAGGAACCACAAGAGCACTGTCTGACACAGCCATAGAGGAAATCTTCCGTCTTAAAAGAGAGTTCCCAAGACTAAACGCCACGCAAATCCATGCGCAGCTGATCCAAAACGGTTTTATACCGGCGACAGTCAATGTATGTGCTGTCCAGCGTTTCATCAAAAGAAACGACCTCAAATCAGCCCGGAACCCGAACATGCGAGACCGTAAGGCTTTTGAAGAAGATTCCTTTGGAAAAATGTGGCAAACGGATTCCTGCTACTTTCCTTACATCACTGAAAACGGCAGATCACACAGAGTGTATTCCATTTGTATCATCGATGATCACTCACGGTATATCGTAGCCGGAGGTCTTTTCTACCATGACTCTGCCGCAAACTTTCAGGCTGTCTTCAAAAGAGCTGTCGCAACCCACGGCGTACCTATGAAACTCTATACTGACAATGGTGCCCCCTACGCAAACGACCAGCTTTCAATGATCTGCGGAGCCATAGGCACCGTGCTTCTGCACACGAAAGTAAGGGACGGCGCCAGCAAAGCGAAAATCGAGCGGTTTTGGCGTACAACAAAGGAACGCTGGCTCTATGGTCTGGATATCGATTCCATAACATCACTTGAACAGTTCAACACGATGTTTCAGGAGTATATACGTTCCTACAACACCACCATACACTCCGGTATCAACTGCACCCCCTTTGACAGATATCAGGTCACTAAAGATACCATAAAACCTGCTAAGTCAAGGGAATGGCTCGACGAGTGTTTCTTAAACCGTATAAACCGCAAGGTCAGGAAGGATGCCACCGTAAGCATCGACAAGGTATCATATGACTGTCCCATGCAGTTCATTGACCAGAAGGTTGAGATCAGGTTCCGTCCCAGCGAAATGGATTCCGCTGTCATCTTTTATGAGAATGAGAGGTTCCCTCTGCGTCCCACTGATAAGAATGAAAACTGCAGAACCAAGCGTAACAACACTCCGTCAATAGATTACTCAAAGTTAGGAGGCTCCCATGTATAACGATTTTTACTCGCTGTCATTTAACCCTTTTGACAAACAGCAACTTCCTGAGAAAGACTGCTTCAGATCCAATGACTTCAAGGAAATGACCGCCCGTCTCGATTTCTTAAAGGATACCAGGGGCATAGGCCTTTTTACCGCAAGCCCGGGAATGGGAAAGTCATTTGCCCTTAGGTGCTTTGCCAAAGAGATCAATCCTAACCTGTATCACATGGAATATATCTGTCTTTCAACCGTAAGTGTCGCAGAGTTCTACAAGCAGCTCTGCGGTATTCTCGGCGTAAGTGACAAAGGTGGTAAGACCGGTATGTTCAAGTCAATACAGGAACAGATCTACTACCTGTACCGCGAAAAACGCCAACCGCTTCTTTTAGCAATAGATGAAGCACAGTATCTTTCAAACGGAGTCCTTAATGATATCAAGATGCTCATGAACTACGGTTATGATTCCGTTAACTGCTTTACCCTGATACTCTGCGGAGAATCACACCTGAATGCTATCTTAAGAAAGCCCGTACATGAGGCCTTAAGACAAAGGATTACAATCCACTATAATTACCAGGGACTTTCCGATGAAGAAGTCATAGACTATGTCATCCATAAGCTCAACTGCGCAGGCAGTTCCAAAGCGATCATAGATGAAGCCGCTTTAAATGCCGTCGCTGGACACACCCATGGAAACCCGAGGCTCATCGATAACCTTATGAGCGATGCCATAATGCTCGGTGCCCAGCAGGAAAAGAAATGCATCGATACCGATGTAATCCTTGCTGCTGTAAACAATCAGAATCTCGGATAAGATATGCAATTGCCAAGGTACAAATTCGAAAGGCTGTGGTTCATCCGCAGCCTTATTTCAAAAGAGGGGGCTCCCTCTTCTGAAATAAACCCGCGGATAATGTGCGGTTATACCGCTATCTGTGTGCCGCCCATCTGTATACGGCGGGATCGGAGAGGCGAATTCACCGAAATCAATT
>JAILBP010000285.1:0-12599 GCA_024680835.1 Lachnospiraceae bacterium
GAAAGCCATTGCCATTGCGCATAATCTTTTTCCTGCCTTATCCATTCCTGTCACCTCATGCTATCCGTTTCTTAATCTTATCTATCAACCCGACTTCTGCCGGAAGCCAATCCACACTGTCTATCGTACGAGCATCAAGCCATTTGGCGGCTTCATGCCTTTTCTTACCCCTCAAACAGATCATCAAGGGTTATACCATCTGATATATATGAATTATAAGCTGTTTTAGCCAATCCTGTTGCTGATATCATAATTATTTTAAACGCTTGAGACGTTCCGGTTTTCTTTCTGAATGTTTATTGTAAAATAAAAATGTAGAAAGGGGGGCGGCATATGTTTTGTTATCTCCTGTGCCTCCAAATTCATCATTATAAGGCGGATTCCCGATAATAAAATCAAACTTCATCTGCGTTCCCTCCATTTTCAGCGTCTTTTGCTGTCTCGATCAGAGACTGTTTCAAGTTCTCAATCACTTTTCCGTTATTTCTAAGAAGCTCCAATTGCCTGTATGCCTTTTCCCTGAGTATTTTAAGCCGTTCTGTCTGTGACAGCCCCTGTGCAATAAGATCAGCGTTTGTATCTTCCAGATTTATCAGCACCACCAGTTCTTCAGCAGAGGCATAATCCCTGATATTCGGTGACATCCCCTTTGTGTCCGTTTCCCGTCTCCACTGAGATGCCGTCTTCCCGAAAAGAGCCATATTGAGCACATCGGCCTCAGATGCGTATTTATATGATATTTCTTCCGGCGTAAGATCCGGACGGATCAGAAACCTCTTTACCGCATCCGTATGAATCCGGTAGTTGATCTTCGACAGCTCCCTCTTCGCATCCCAGCCTATAGACAACCTATGAGACTCCTCTTTTTTCAGCCTCTGGTAATCTTTTATCAAATACAGCTTGAACTCCGGAGATATCCATGATGCAAACTCGAAAGCGATATCCGTGTGAGCGTATGTGCCACCATATCTTCCTGATTTAGATATTATCCCGATTGCATCGGTTGTACTTATCCACTGTTGTGGAGTAAGTGTAAATGCGTTATCTCCGGACTCAAATCTAAACCTACCGAATTCGGTGGGTTTAAAATCAGGATTGTGTAATTGCTCCCAGAGGCCTAAAAAATCGATGG
This sequence comes from Lachnospiraceae bacterium, assembly GCA_024680835.1. GTDB lineage: Bacteria > Bacillota > Clostridia > Lachnospirales > Lachnospiraceae > RGIG6904. The sequence goes on from JAILBP010000285.1 coordinate 1,133, forward strand.
TGGAACGATTCCTCATCCAATGGCCTATTACAAGCGAAGCATTATCCGGATTCTTATACTTTGCAATGTCCGTCAGGGAAATGTAAGCTTCTTCGTCCACAACATTTCCCAATACGCTTATCTCTGTACCATTAGCATTGATTTTATTTTTTTTCATAACGTTTCACCCCCTCGTATCTTAACCGTCTGTAAACCCATACGGTTAGCTCTTCTTGTTTAACGAATTGAACTCAAGGCTGTTATCAGGTCGCCAGTCATATATTCTGCATGGTGGTTGCCTGTTCTCAGGTTCTTTTTCTGCCTGCATTCCAAACATATCAAAAAGCGTCATCTGCCTGTATTGTTCCTGAGCTTTACAGTATGGTATGGTGCCTGATATGCCCGTATAGCCATTTTAGCCATTCTTTTTCATCTACTGCATTTTCATTCACCACTCGAAGTTTTCGGTCAAGGATCCCGATACGCTTAGGAATCGGTATGTATTCCCCTGTCTCCACATCATATCGGCTCACCAGATACGGTGCTTCTCCGCAAGTGATCTCCAACCGTCTTGAATCCACATATTTCTTCCAGTCTGTAGGCTTCTTAAAATCAATATGCTCTGTCGGCACATTGTCCTTATTATTCGCCCTGCTGTCGCCGACCATCGGGATATATGATTTTCCTTTCGCGATAATATGATGGCTCATTCTTTTTTCTCATGACTCTGCCATCTTGATATATGATCCATGATTTTTTCCCTAGGTATGCATAATGTCTTCTACATTTCCGGCCGCATCCTCGGTCTCCAGCCAGATTGCCATTACATCATTATCGAGATAATCATAGCCGTTGTCTGTTGCCGCCCCATCTGTATATTCAGCTATGCGATCCGGCAAAATATATCTTATATCCAGATCCGGGTTATCCATTTTTGAAGAATCAAGAGTTATAAGTATTGTCTGCATGATCTATCCTTTTTTCCTTTTCTTACTTTACTGCCCTGAGCGTATGCGTCACTTCCCAACTGCAAACCTCCTCAACCCGTGCAAATCCTGCCAAAAGAAGCGCTTCTTTTTCATGTTCAACGGTCAGAGGTGTGTCATAATGATAAAAGACGTCTTCAGGTAAATTCTGTTCTTTTCTGATCCGGATCAATTCACGCCTGAAAAAATCCTCCTGCTCATCCAAATCAGCAAAATAATCTGTAAGAATAAAATAACCACCCGGTTTCAGCGCTTCTCTGAGTTTAGAATAAAGCGGTATCTTTTGCTCTTTGGAAAAATGATGCAGTGATTCTACCGAAACGGCCGCATCAAATTTATCCTCACCAAACGGGACAACAAAATACGATCCGCAAATTGTAGTTATATCCTTGTCTGAAAACTTCGTTCTAAGCGATTCCAACATGGCTTCAGTCAGGTCTATTCCCGTAACTTTAGCCCGGGGATTCACAGAAAAATACTCTTCCAGCTCAATGCCTGTACCGCAACCCAGATCCAATACAGCAGCATCTTTCTCTGCAGGCAAAAGGGTTGCCGTATACTTATAAAACGAAGAAGCTCCTTCGATATTAGTTTTCATATGCTCGTCATATCCATCAACACGAGCAGCAAAAAAATCATCCATCTTTTCAAGCATTTGCAGTTGGGCTCCTTATGCCGGGGTCAGTCCAGCGGTTTGCGCTCTTTTCCCATAATCTTACCGATTAAAACAGCATCCGCCGGATGATTTAGAATCTGTGTTCACAGTGACAGGTACAATGTACCGTATCTGCTCATTGATCTCATCACACATCATTACCCGATTTTCGCAAGCAACTCATTCAGTCGCTCCTTTTCTCCACTTCCATTTGTCGAAAATCTTAAGAGCGGGATTTCATATTTCTGTAGTATCGAATTCTTTAATATATCTCGTTCCGCCTGTCTGGTACCCTCTTTATGATACATGTATCCGTCTACTTCAATAGCGGACAAAACCTTTTTACTGATTTTGCTGTAAAGTACAAAGTCTAAATGTGTCAGCGCATTCATTGCGTACTTTCTTTCTTCATCATTCAGTTTATCAATATCCTTCAGAAGCTGATTCAATGGCAAATGACTGATAATACCTATGTCGCTTCTCCTGTTTTCTTTGATTATTTCCATAAGTAGCGCATTCATAAGATTTTCAGAATCATATTCAGATACACGTTTTTTATCTTTGAGGTACTGCATTCTGGCATCAGAGTAATTGCTGTACAAATAATCAAAGATTGAGTATATCTTGCTTTCGACTACTTCGCAGTTGTTATAGCGAATGTATGAAATAAGATCGCTTATATTTCCGTCGACAACTTCATTTCCGGAAGCCACAATATAAAGACGCTTTTTTGCCCTTGAAACCGCAACATTTATCAAATACGGATCGTCTGAGAAATCATTCTTTTCGTCATCAACCGTAGATATTATAATGATGTCTTTCTCGCGTCCCTGAAACTTATGAACCGTGTCTACTTCTACGTCCGGTATTTCTCTTCTGATAGCCTCTACTTGCTTCCTGTATGGTGTAATAATACCAACATCAGACAGTTTTCCGCCTAACTCAGGTAATATCTCCTGCTTAATGACATCTATTTGACGCCGATTAAAGTGGTCGCGCTTGTGATTACCTGCCACAGTTGTAATGGCCTTTATTACATTTGCTTCACCATTATCACGCGTCATTATAACCAGTTCACCGGCATAAAACTTTTGATTGCAAAAATTTATGATCTTTGGATGGCAGCGGTAATGCTCACGCAATAAAGTCATCGGAATACTCGGTATTATATCAAGAACAGACTGCAAAAAACTGTGCGTATACTTATATCCTTCCGGTATGTCATATTGCTTGAAAATAATATTGTATTGTCTTCTGTCTTCATCAGTGATAACATTTGGCAGCTGTTTGGTGTCTCCAACAATCACCGCATTTAATGATGAAGATAAGGCAAGCACTCCTGTCGCCACGTCAACCTGTGAAGCCTCATCCATGATCAAATAATCATACCGAACCATGTTATGTCTGCTACCCAAGCTTGATTTCGAAGCATAGGTAGTACTAAGTGTTACTGGATATTCCGCGAGAACTTCCTGTGGTCTTTTCCAAAAATCATCTTCTGTGAAAACATGCCTGCCTGTTTTTCCGGAGTAGCGTTCAGCTAAAGCATGCTTCAGATACAGCATAGATTTTGTTGTCAAATCTTCTGTATTAACACGTATTTTTGCAATATCAGCTTTAAGTATGGCTACTTCTTTATCTATTTCCTCAATCCTTTTCTCATAAAACATGGACTGCAACGAAGGAATGATTTGAACCGGATCCTGATCAAAGACCTTTTTCTCTCTTAATCCATACCTGAAGAAAAGAATGATCTTTTGCCGTAATGATATTGCTTCGTCCTTTTCAGATCCGTCTTGCAAGCTTTGCCAAATATGCATGATATCTGATGCGTGAGCCTTTTTCCTTACCTTAACCGGTTTTAAAACAGTCCCTGTTTCATTAATATATTTCTCAAAATGTCTTTTCTCAACATCTATTTTCGACTTTTCATTTGAAAGTCTGGCTATCAGCTCCTCATCCGAATAAACCACTTTCAATTTCTGTGATAAATCCCGGATCTCAGATATTAATTCATCAATGTTTCCATTGTATTTCCACCCGGAAAAATCCGGGTATGTTGTTATCTGGTCTTCTATAAACCGCCTTTTGTTATCGCTCTTCCCTAATTTGGCAACGACAAAACCGAGATTATATTGAGATGATGCCAGTTTTTCCTGTACATTTTCGATGGCAGAATTGTTATTCGAAACAATCTGCACTGTTTTTCCGGATATGAGAAGATTAGCGATAATATTCAAGATTGTCTGAGTTTTTCCGGTTCCCGGAGGTCCCTGTATTACACTCAGCTGATTATTGATCGCGTTCTCAACAGCCTCATATTGACTGAAATTACAACCAAATGGAAAAACAGGAATCTGGGTTTTCGTTTTTGTTGGCTTCTTGCCGTTGAGATATGGACTTAATGCATTATCTTCTGAAATGAACCCAATTTTATCATACTGTTTTTTGAGAATAGACTCTCCGGATTCATCTCTTAAGTTACTTATCTCCGAAATACGTTTAAAGTATTCCCATAAATCTTTACTCTTTTTTGTTCTGAATACACTTTTAACCAAACGAACTTCGCTATCGGTATAGTCCCGAGAATTACCACCCTCAAATATCACGTGATAATACGTTCTGTGACCACGAAAGGAATATATTTCTTTTATATTTCCCAGCCGGCGGCCACCCACCTCACAAAGGCTATGCTCATGAATGTCTATTACTTCAGGATTGAACAGTTTTTCTACGTTATCATAAGCATAAGAGAAGGTCTTGCCGTTTGAAAATGTTACATCCCACTTTTGGGTCCCCGGATTATAGAGGCATGACTGTACAGAAGAGGTTTTGATCTCTCCTTTTAGAACAATCATTTCCCTAGTAGGATTTACCATTTTTCGCCCCCTTAACATCTTCTATTGCAGTTGAAAATCCTTTGCCCCGCTAATATCTGCCCGGCAAATTTTTTTTAAGCCCGACAGTCTTCTTAATATGTCACTTACAGCATCATTATAAAAGTACTGTTGTAAATTATTATTCAGTTCTTGGCGTGAGCTAGCACTCATATAAGCATTAAGTAGTGTCTGCTCGTTAATCGTCCTATAAACTTCAAATGCAAGCTTATAGGACGATTAACGAGCAGACACTACATATTTCATCACATCTTGCCTTGAAAGTAAAGATTTCGGCGATTTTGGAGTAAAAAAATAAAGCTACTCTGCTTTAATTTCTGTTTACTTACGACGGGATTATCAACAGGAGCCGGTTTTGGAGCTTCTGTCGTATTACCCATATCTCCCATGTACATACCCATGAATCCGGTAAAACCTGTATTCCCGGTATTATGAGGCGTCATAACCGACTTGCGATTCCATGAGAATATTCACATCATACTCCGGCATAGTAAACGAAATATGAATAACACTTCCATATTCTACTTCAAGATCCGGCGCATTCACTGTCACATGGTAGCTTGTATCGCTGCCAACCGCCCAATAATCCACCTCCACACGCTCGCCCGGCCTGTAATACATACGATCATCTTTGTATTTATAGCCCATAAACGCAGGCGAAACCATGTATGTGCCTTCGGGCTTTGAAGGAACAGTATCAAAACACACATGATCCCAGCCAAAGTCTGTCGGCTGCTTGATAAGTTCATTCATTAGTTGTTTGTGCATTGTTTCCGAATCTTCGGTCAGTACTTTTGAAAAAATATCGGTCTTTGCAGTTATGCCGCAGTTTTTAAGATCGGTACTGAAAAGTTCATCAAGACCGTTAAAATGAAACCTCACGATTGACTTCCCTTCCGGCCAGTTTTTAAGACACTTTTATTTTCGTGCAATTTACATACCGAACTGTCCTGCAACCAGCTTGAGGTTTTCCCTTATCGGAAGATGCTGGGGACAGATCTTTTCACATTTGCCGCAGCCGATGCAATCCGAAGCTTTGCCGTAAACCTGTGTGAGTCGCGAATAATACCCACCCTGAGGAGTGAATCCCTTGCCTTCATATTCCTGTTTTTCCGCGTTGTAGAGCGAAAAGTATTTGGGTATGGGAATGTTTTTGGGACATCCGTCAACACAATACGCGCAGCCCGTACAGGGTATGGCGATGCTTGAATTGATCACATCCGTCGCCTTCTTTATGATCTCCAGTTCTGCGTCATTTAACGGAGTGAAGTTTTTCATGTAGCTTGTATTATCTGTCAGCATATCCATATTGCCCATGCCGGACAAAACCATTTTTACATTCGGCTGACTAGCCGCAAATCTTATGGCCCAGGAAGCAACAGACATGTCAGGTGCGTAATCCTTAAAGAGCTTCTCCACCTCCGGAACAACGTTTGCCAGCGTTCCGCCTTTTACAGGTTCCATCACTATCACAGGCTTATCATGCTTTACACATACTTCGTAGCATTTGCGGGATTGTATCGCCTCGCTTTCCCAGTCAAGGTAATTTAACTGGAGCTGTACAAATTCAACCTCCGGATGCTCTGTCAGTATCCTGTCGAGAAGATCGGCCCTGTCGTGGTAAGAGAAACCCATATGCCGCACCAAACCGGCTTTTTTCTTGTCTGAAAGCCAATCAAAGCAGCCAAACTTTGTATATTTTTTGTAATGGTCTTCACCGAGATCATGGAGAAGATAATAATCGAAAAAGTCAACTCTCGTCTTTTTGAGCTGGGTTTCAAATATCTTTTCCATCTCGTCTTCGTTATTGAAGAAGCCGCCGTGAAGCTTGGTGGTCAACGTGAATTCATCCCTTTTATGTCTGCTCACAAGTGCCTCTCCCGCTGCATCCTCGCTCTTAAAACCACAGTACATCCATGCGGTGTCAAAATAGGTAAAGCCCTGTGAAATATAGTAATCCACCATCTTTTTGGTGAGTTCGATATCAATGTTTCCGAAAGGACCACCGTATGTTGATGTCTCCGGTAATCTCATCAATCCGAAACCAAGCTTCTTTGTGCTGTCTCCAAAAATGTTTTCCATAGTGTCACTCCTCCTCTTTTTAAATAATATTCCCAATGAAACACCGTATTACTCTGTATGTCCTGTTTTTTGCAGCGTGGCAGCTACCTGCTGCTGTTTCTCTACGCTGTTTGACGCAATGAGCTCTTTTTCCAGATCCGATACTGCAGCGGCAATATCCTTCGATCTGGTGTCGTTAGCTTTCATAGTGTTTGTCTCTTTAATCCTGACATCAGAAGCCTTCAGCTCAATTTCCTGCGGGTTGACCGGTTTTACGGATGTATCCTTATGGATCGCTGCATTTACATTGGATTCCACGATCTTTGGAATTCGGGACAATGCGTCTAATATGCTCATGATTTTTCTCCTGACTTAATATAAGGGGCGGAGGGATCTGAGTTCACAGAAGTCCCTCCCGGCCGACTACAAGATCGTCACCGTGTAAGGTTTACGGCTGTGGAAATGTACCTGATCTCCGCGAAATCTTTGTATTGGGATAAATTCCAGGTATCCATCACCCTGCTCATAAATTCGTCCATAGTACAATTTTCCATTCCGGGAAGCAACAGGACGAAGCAGTTGTCCTTGTACTGCATTATGATGTCACTGCTGCGGAAGGATTTTTGCAGAATACAGGCGAACTCGCGTATTACAGATCCGGCATTTTTTTCTCCGGAACCTGCTTTCATATCCACAGATATTATGGCTTTTTCTGTTTTCTTGCCGTAACGTCTTATGTATCTCATAATATAGCGGTATGTGATAGTGAAATCCTCCATTCCCAACAGGAATGCGCCCTTTCCCTCTCTACGCTCTTCTATGATCTGCGTCAGACGCAAGAGCTCGGTGTCCAGTCCATGCTCGCTTTCGTTTTCTTCACAACGGTGTCTGTAAACACAACAATCATGTTTGCCTTTGTTTTTGATAAGATACATGCTGCTGTCTGCATACTCAAATAAGCGGTCAAAATCATTGGCATGCTCCGGTGCAAAGGCGGTACCCACGGATACACCTATGGGAATATCAAAATCCGTTCCCAGCAGCACTTTGCATCTGTCTACCAGACAGGTATTGAGATTTTTGGTAAATGCAGCTACGTCATCCTCGCTCTTAAAACTGTTCGAAAATAACATGAACTCATCTCCGCCGATCCTGCTGATAACGTCTCCCGCCTTGCTCTGGCCGCGTAAAATATCGGCAAAAGCACATAACACCTTGTCACCCATATCATGTCCGTACAGGTCATTTACCAGCTTAAAATTATCAAGGTCGATCACCATGAGAGCTCCCTTTTGGGTACTGCAAATCTCACCGATCTTCTCACTGCCCTTCACCTTGTTATAGAATCCCGTAAGCTTGTCCTGCATCACCTCTTCCGTAAGGTTTTCTATCTGCTCATTCATGGTCCTAACAGAATTCATGGTGGTAGAAAGCTCGGAAGTCAGGCGTTTTGCGAGATCTGAACGCTTTTTGGAGCTGATCAGAATAATGCTTATCACTATTACCATGATGATGATGATGGCAACGGTTCCCAACAGGAACAGCTTGAGTGAATTGAAGGTTTCCGTAGCATCTATGACCGAGATGCATTTCCAGTTATCTCCGATATCCGTGACATATACAATATAATGACTTCCGTCATATTTACATTCAAAATAGTCGTTTTCACCGTGGCTTATGGTATTAAATATCACATCGCCGACAGCGCCGCCGTCCCCTCCGTACTCTTTTCCGATCTCGCCACGGTCCGAGTGTGTTATGACCATGCCGTTCTGATTTAGGATCATCTGCATATCCGTTGCTTTGCTTTTTACCGCATCTTCCGTGATATCCTGTATCCTGTCTAAAGATACATCGACTGAAATAACGCTTTCTCCGTCACGGAGGGTTTTGCCTATGGCCAACATTATGGCACCGGTCTGGGCATCCTGATATGGCTCTAACATTGTCAGCACGCCCTTTTCAGACATTGGTTTCAGATACCACGGCCTTTCCGTGGGAACGAAATCAGCAGGCGGTTCCCATCTGGTACCGCTGAAAAATCTGCCGTTGATATATCCGTAAAGACCTGTAGCATTTTCCTCCACAACACTTCTGATGGCTGCAGTCTCTCCCACAAGATATTCCTGAATCTCATCATCACTACAGCCTCTTTTTATCATATCTTCCACTGCAAGTGCGGAAAATCTGACGGAATCAAAATTCACGGAAAGGTATTTTTCCACCTTATCCGCCAGCTTTAATGCGCTTTTCTCTCCGCTCAGAAAAATGCGGTCAAGCCTCTCGGAATATACCATTCTGTAATACACGAATACTATGCTCACAAAGAAGACTATCACCAATATACTGAGTATAAAAAAACGAAGCCCGTCTGCAGAAACCTTTTTCTTTTCTGATTCTGAACCCATTGCCTCTCTCCCAATCATCACCTGATTTGCAGATCCCGATCATTGATCACATGTTTTTAGCTCTGACATATTCCAGAAATACGTTGCCCGGCACAGGTTTTGAGAAGAAGAATCCCTGGAAATAATCACAGCCCAGCTCTTCCAGAAGATGTTTTTGCTCCTCTGTCTCAACACCCTCTACCAGAACATGATATCCCATCTCTTTCATCATACGGATAGTGTTGGACAGCAGAACCCTGGCACTCTCCGGTCCCGGACCGGTCTGGGGATCGATGGCGCGCCACAATATGCTCTTGTCAAGCTTGATAATGGAGAAGGGAAGCTCAAACATATAAGAGAAGTTTGAATATCCTGTTCCGTAATCGTCCAGTGAGAATGAAAATCCCAGTTTATTCAGGGATGTTACATTTGTCTTCAGTACCCTGCGGTTATCTGCTGCCGCAGATTCGGTGATCTCGAGATTGATACGCCCCGATGGGATGCCGTGTTTCCTGAGAGTCTCATCAAAGCTGTCCACAAGACCGGGATCCATGCACTGAACAGTGGAAAGATTCACTTCCATGTATTCCACGCCCAGCTTATCCAATTTGTGCGCATTGTAAAATCTGCAGACCTCTTCAAAGACAAAAGCACCGATCTCGTCGATCTGACCGCTGAGCTCAGCCACAGGTATGAATTCCTCCGGCGAGATGAAACCGTACTCCGGTGTTTGTAGTCTCAGCAATGCCTCGGCGGAATGGAACATTCCGGTCTCTTTGTCCCAAATGGGCTGGTAATACACCTGAAAGCTCTTTTGGTTGATGGCATCCCTGATGAGTTTTTCTATCAGTATCCTGCGTTTATGTTTTTCCGTGATATCATTGATGTCGACTATCACTGTATCTGACCCGTCAAAGGGTGAATCGGCGGTGAGCAGGAGCTCCTCTATGCTGGAGAGTGTGTCGGCACTGTCTGAGCATATAAGCGCGGGAAACTGTACCTCAAGACCTTTGTGCTCCCAGGGATTTTTGAACATATTATAGGTCTCTTCTTTGAATTTTTCCCGTTCTCCGGCATATACACCGCTGCCGATCAACACAAAACGTCCGCCTGCCAGATCGAAGCATGAGAATCTCCGGTCGAGTTTGGACAGCCGGGATGCGATCAGGCGAAGGTATTCGTTTGTTCTGGTAACTCCGATGGTGGTATTGTAATAAGACAGATCCTGAAGCTTTACCACGATGAACGCGCAGTCTGCTTTGCCGATCTTCTCCGGAGTCATCTCCAGAAAAGCATATCTGTTGTAGACCTTTGTGATCTGATTGATGATATCGTCCTCATTCTCGATGGACAGCAGTATTCCCAGAAAACCGAGAGACTGGGCAAACAATTCCAGCAGGATATAAGGCAGATACATCTGTATCAAAAGAGCAACCACTGTGGCAGCTATGATGAACACCAGGGAATATCGTTTCATATTCGTGATGTTCTTGCGCCTGTATATCAGCAGGAAAAGACAGGCGAACATATAACCGAATGCCACAAGATACAATACGGAAAACATGGGGCCGTGTCGATAGACACCGTTTTCGTCAAAATAGTATACGAAACGGAAAAAGAAATTCAGTATCAGCAGGAGGTAATCCACGAAAAGCGGGATCATCACAGCCACTCTCCGGGCATTGCTCATCCGCGTATACTCTCCCAACAGACACAGAATATAAACGAACATAAAGGGAGTCATGGTATTGTGAATACCTATGTACAAAACGTTTGCAATATCGAGTTCCCATAAAGGCGTACCCGGTAACGAGCCCATAACTGCAGACCAAATATCCGCTATCGATGCAAACAGGTTGGACAGGACCAATATCAAAAACACCCGGTTTGACATCGTCTTCAGGCCTTTTTTTGCAAATATGTAAAATATGATAAACAGCGATATTATGATCGCTGTGACATCAAAGTCAATGTTATACCGCATCTATGTTCCTCCGAAGCGCTCCCCGGGAAAAAATACCCCGAAGTTATCAGACAACTACGGGGCACTAAATTCACATAGATTATTTTATACGAAAACACGCTTTTTTTCAACAAGAAAATGAATATCAGATCTCGATATTCTCATTCAGAATCTTTCCGCTGTCAAGGGTTATTATGCGTGATCCGTAAGAGGCACACTTTTCGGAGTGAGTCACCTGCAGGATAGTCATACCCTTCTCTGTGCTGAGCCTTTTGAAAAGATCCATAACCTCTTCGGTAGACTTTGAATCAAGGTTACCGGTGGGCTCGTCAGCCAGTATGATAGAGGGTTTCCCGATCACTGCCCGGGCTATGGAAACCCTCTGCTGCTGACCGCCGGATAAGGTAGCGGGCATGGCCTTTCTCTTATCCGTCAATCCGGTTATCTCCAGGATCTCACTCAATTCCTCTTTGAGCTCACCTTTTTTCTTTCCGTTCATGGTGAGGGGCAGCAGAATGTTATCCTCCACATTCAGATTC
>JAILBP010000288.1:0-3440 GCA_024680835.1 Lachnospiraceae bacterium
TCTCCTTTAATGCTGCCTCCGTATATGGGCACATCTCTCAGGATATATGCCGTAGCCGGTGCCGGAACAGGCAGTATTCCGTGGGCACATCTCACCTGCCCGCTTCCCACATGAACATCGGAAGCGACCACCTTATCCGGTGAGATCTCCTCCATCAGCATGCAGACTGCTGTCACGTCCGCTATGGCATCCATTGTGCCGACTTCATGAAAATGTATCTCCTCCACACTGACACCATGTACATGGCTCTCAGCCTCGGCTATCAGTGAATATACCGCTAAAACATCCGCCTTCACCTTATCAGATACCGGAAGATCCCCCACTATATGCTCTATATCATGCATACCGCTGTGATGATGATGTCCGTGCTCATGATGTTGGTCATGGTCGTGACTGTGTTCATGCTCGTGTCCATGTTCATGTCCATGGTCGTGCTCATGGTCATGGTCAAAATGATGATCATGATCGTGGTCATGGTCATGTACGTGTTCGTGGTCATGCTCATGATGATGAGAGGAGTGCATGTCCTCCGTCTCCTCCTCACCGTCCACTCTCACTGTTATATGCGTTCCCGTGATCCCGCATTTAGATGCTTTCTCTGCAGAAAAAAACACTTTCGGGATTCCCAAACCGTTAAGCCTCGAAACAAATCCATCCCTGTCCGGGATCAGCTCCAAAAGCGCCGCTGTCAGCATATCTCCTGCGGCACCCATACCGCAGTCCAAATACAGAGTCTTCATCTTTTTACCTCCATATGATTTATCAGGCTGGCAAGATAACCTGCTCCGAAACCGTTGTCTATATTCACTACTGAAACACCGCTGGCACAGGAATTCAGCATGGACAAAAGAGCGGACAATCCGTTAAAAGACGCTCCGTATCCAACGCTGGTGGGCACAGCGATCACCGGACAGTCCGCGAGCCCTCCTATAACACTGGCAAGCGCCCCCTCCATGCCTGCAATGGCTATGATCACGCTGGCATTCATAATATCGTCTAAATGGGACAGTGTCCTGTGAAGCCCGGCAACTCCCACATCATATATCCTGACCACCTCATTACCGTGAAGCTCTGCAGTGAGCGCAGCCTCTTCCGCAACCGGAATATCACTGGTACCTCCCGTCGCCACGACTATCCTGCCAATACCGTTTGCAGGCGGCATCTCTCCCACTATACCGACACGGGCATCTTTTCTGTAATCCATCTCATGCAACGAACCGACGTATTCCGCTGCCTCCGGTGACATTCTGGTGATCAGGATCTGTCTCTGTCCGCTTTTTTTCATCCTGTCCACAATACCGGCAATCTGTTCCGGAGTCTTGCCTGCTCCGTATATGACCTCAGGTATCCCCTGACGTATTGATCTGTGGTGATCGATCTTCGCATAACCTATGTCCTCAAAGGGCTGTTTTTTGATCCTCAAAAGAGCATCTTCTACAGACATCTCACCGTTCTTGACCGCCTCCAGGATATCTTTGGTATCCGTCTTCATCTTCCCACCTCCGGATGAACATAAAAGGGTTGAAATAAAATCAAGGATCTGCGCTATCAGAGCTCATCCCTGTGCCATATAATAAACAAGAGTGGTTCTGTGCTGTTTACAAAACCACTCAATCAAGTCATCAACTATTCTTTTTGATCAACGCTGCCCTGACAACTCCCTTGGGATCCTTGACCAACAGGACTACCAGCCATATGATAAGTCCTAAAGCTACTACGCAAACTCCCAGATAGAGATCATTCAGCATATCTGCCGGATCCGGAGTGAAAAATCCCGCACCCAGTTCAGCATATTCAAATATGGCATCAACAAACCACATCAGAGATGCTCCCCAGTACATCAGGCAGAGGGTTCCGACTTTCATATCATCTCCTCTGGCCGCTCCCTTGTACCAGACAACAGTGCTGATGATAGCTGCAAATACTGTCGTCAAAAGAGTCATATCCTACGCCTCCTTTACGGATTCCTCGGAATTAGAACCCCTTTTCTCTATAACAGAAGATACAGCCACAAGACCACCCCATGCAGCGGTCACCAAAACTGCCATGCCAACGCCTGCGCTACCCATCTCTGCCAGCATTTCAGCAGTCTCTCCGTTTTGAACAGCAGTCAGAAACGGGAAGAAAGGTACAACCTCTCCATGCCACAAATGCTCAAAAGCAAGCAACGCAGATCCTCCCCAGAGCATCTTATTAAGCCATCCCATCTTGGTAGAAAACGGGATCTTAGCAGTCCCCTCTGTCCCCTTTGTCTCTTTTGATCTTACAACCTTCTCTGCTACTGTAGTAACAACTGCCTCAGCAGCCGGAACGATAAAACATGCCATAACCGACACCTCCCTAAACTCCAAAAAAACAGAAACAAAATAACGATATAGCAAGGTTATCAAAAAACATTTTTTTTTTCAATAGTATTTGAAAAAAAAGTGGAATTAACCCGAATTTTGTTTTATCATATCAATCATGAATACTATTAAAGAAAACCTCAAAACAGGAAAATTTTATAATTGCTATCTTCTGTACGGCGAGGAGGAATTTCTGGTAACCGAGTACAAGCACAGGCTCATAAAAGCCCTTGTAAATCCCGGTGACAACATGAATTTCACCGTATTCGCCGGTGAGAAGCCCGATGTGAACTCCATCACGGATCTTGCGGAGACCATGCCTTTTTTAGCTGAAAAGAGAGTCATTCTGATGGAGGACTCCGGGCTTTTGGCCAAAGCCGGTGCTTCAGGCGGACTGGAAAACTACATTCCAAGGATCCCCGAAGACACTGTCATGATCTTCTGCGAAAAAGAGGTGGACAAACGAGGAAAGCTTTACAAAGCCATAGAATCAAAAGGTCACGCAGCGGAATTTAAACGCCAGACCAGAGATACTCTGTCCAAATGGGTCTTAAGCCGTATCGGAAAAGAAAACAAAAACATCACCAGAAATGCACTGGAAGAATTTCTCAACCGTACCGGGCTTGATATGGGTCTCATCGACTGTGAGCTGGAAAAGCTTCTGTGCTACTGCCTCGACAGGGATGTCATAGAGGAAAAAGACATTAAAGAGATATGCTCCCGCTCCCTTGAAGACCACATCTTCGACATGGTGGACAGTATAGCTTCCGGCAACAAGGACGCTGCCATCAGGATATATTATGACCTGATATCACTTGAGGTCGAACCGGAGAATATTATAGCCCTCATATTAAGACAGTACCGTATCATATTGGAGATCAAATCCCTGAAGAAAGCCCGTGTCTCTCCCAAGGACTATGCTACAAAGCTTAAGCTTCATCCCTTTGTAGCCAAAAAATGCGCATCCCAATCCGAGCGCATCTCCGAGAGCAAAGTGCTGGACATCCTGGAATACTCCACCGACAGCATCACAAAGATCCGAAACGGATTGCTGAGCAGCCGCATCGGATGTGAGCTCATCATCTTCCACGCCTG
>JAILBP010000046.1:0-7882 GCA_024680835.1 Lachnospiraceae bacterium
ACAGGAAAGATAAAGAAAATTGTGCCGGCCGAGGTTCTTAAAAACAGAGAATAAAGGTATTGACACAGAAAAACAATTGTGATAAAACTGTTACCGGTAATCGAGTTATCGGTAACGGTTTTGTTTTTATGGGTGAATATATGTCAGTAAGAGATACCAGTATTGATGCAAGATTGATCCAAAGTGCCCGGGAAGAATTTATAAAGAACGGATTCATGAAGGCTGACCTGAAAACCATCTGCGATAATGCAGGAGTGACAACAGGAGCAGTATACAAGCGTTATAGAGGAAAAGAAGAGCTTTTCTGTGCAGTTGTAAAAGATACGGCTGATATACTTGACAGTTTTGTGACGGTCCGGACTGATATGGATTTTTCCGATATGAGCGATAAAGAAGTTTATGACACCTGGGTCATGAATGAAAAGTTCATGCTTGATCTGTTCAAAATGCTCTGGAAAATAAGGGGAGATTTCGTATTACTGTTAGAGCAATCGGCCGGAACCAGATATGAAAATTACGGACATAAATTTGCACATCGTATGACGGATGCGTACATGCAGTACTATCTGGAGGCAAAAAAACGCGGACTGGCCAAGGCAGAGATCTCTAAACCGGAGATGCATGTATTGTGTACATCATTTTGGACAGCAATATATGAACCGTTCGTTCATAAGCTTAAATGGAAAGAAATAGAAGAACATTGCAGAGTGATGTGCAGATTTTATGATTGGACAAAAGCTTTTGCGATGAAATAAAAGGGTTTATAAGCCGCCTTACGGCGGCTATAAAACATACATAAGGTTAGCAAATGCTAACCTTAACAAAAAATAATAACTGTTCAGAACAGTTACAAAAAACGGAGGAAGCAGAAATGTTCAAAAGAGTATCTCCTTATATCGGAGAATACAAAAAGTACACGGTGTGGGCTACGATATTGATGTCCATAGGTATTGTTGCAAACATCATACCGTATTTCTTTCTCTATCAGATAATCTCGCCACTTACCAGAGGAGAGCATATAGATGCGACATTTATCCTGATAAGGGTTGTTGCTGTTGCCGTATGCGAGATCATTTTCTCGGTTTCTTATGTACAGGGGCTTGCTTTCTCACATGTCAGTGCATACAACACACTGAAAAACTTAAGGGTTTCTTTGCAGGGCAAGTTGGAGAAACAGCCTTTGGGAAATATTACGGAACTTGGTACGGGGCGTATCAAGAAGGTGTTTACAGATGATATAGATCAGATAGAGCTTCTTTTGGCACATGCCATCCCGGAGGGAATAGCCAATGTGGCAATCCCTGTTATCATTATTATTCTCATGTTTATATTCGACTGGAGACTGGGACTTTTGTCGCTGGTGCCGCTTGTTGTCGGAATGTTTGCTATGGGCATGATGATGAAATCGGGAATGGAGAAGATGAATGCCTACTATGAATCCGCAGCAAACATGAACAACACTATCATCGAATATGTAAACGGAATGGAAGTTGTAAAGGTATTCAATAAAGATGGTGATTCATATAAGCGTTTCGGTGACGTGGTAAGAAGTTATCGCGACTTTACTCTCGACTGGTATAAGGTTTGCTGGCCCTGGATGGCGATATATGCAAGTATTCTTCCGTGTCTTGTGTTGTTGATGCTGCCCTTCGGTTCGCTGATGGTGTTGGGCGGTACTATCACGCTTGATAAGATGGTACTGGTATTTTGCATGTCATTTGCGGTTGGACCGTCTGTGCTAAAGGCACTGAATTTTGCGGGCAAGTTTCCGTCACTTGATTACAAGATAGCTGAACTGGAAAAGATGATGGAACATCCGCCGTTAAAAGAAGGCACATCAGACTTTGAAGGTACCGATCTCAGCGTAGAATTTAAGGACGTTCATTTTGGTTATGAGGATACAGAGGTGCTTCACGGCGTGAGCCTGTCATTTAGGCAGGGGACGACTACTGCCCTGGTGGGTGAATCCGGAAGCGGTAAATCTACGCTGGCCAAGCTTTTGGTACATTATTACGACATTGATTCGGGCAGTATAACAATAGGCGGGCAGGACATAACCGATATGTCCCTTGAGGCGCTTAACGACCAGGTGGCTTTTGTTTCGCAGGAACAGTTTTTGTTTAATACAACCCTGTATGAAAATATTCTGATCGGTAAGCCGGATGCCACAAAAGAGGAAGTGCTTAAAGCTGCGGAGAGGGCTCAGTGCAATGAGTTTCTTAACAGATTACCAAATGGCATAGAAACACAGGCGGGTGACGGAGGCAAACAGCTTTCCGGCGGAGAACGCCAGAGGATATCTCTTGCAAGAGCGATTCTTAAGAATGCACCGATCATAGTCCTTGATGAAGCGACCGCATTTATGGATCCGGAGAACGAAGAGAAGATGAATGCAGCCCTTGACGAGATAGTAAAGGATAAGACCGTACTCGTTATTGCTCACAGGCTTTCTACTATCAAAAATGCCGATAAGATTTGCGTGATGAAGGAAGGTAATTGTATCGCAGCAGATACTCACGACAGGTTGATAGATTCCTGCGCAGAATACAGGAAGTTATGGGAAGCGTCGGTTTCCGCAAGTACATGGAAGGTGAGGGAGTGAGATCATGATTAAGATATTACACAGACTTATTAACAGTACAGGAAAATACAAGGGACGGATACGCGCCTCATATATTACAGCCTTCTTTAAGGGATTAATGATGAAGGCACCGCTTGTCTTGTGCTTTTTTTGCATAAACTGGTTCATGCAGGGACAGATGGATAAGAAGAAGTGCATATTTCTTGGAGTTGCAGTCCTTATAAGTGTTATTTTGCAGGCGGTATTTGAGCATTTATCAAATATACTGCAGTCTGCGGCAGGCTATATGGTATTCGCAGATATGCGTTTACGACTCGGCGATCATTTGAGAAAGCTTCCCATGGGATATTTTACCGAAGGTAATATGGGAAAGATCAGCTCGGTTCTTGCCACCGACATGGTGTTTATCGAAGAAAACTGTATGGGAGTGTTATCCGAACTTGTGACTTTTCTGATCTCTCAGGGGATCATGACGGTTATGATGTTCGTAATGGATATAAGGCTTGGACTGCTGTCACTGCTGATCGTCTTGATATTTGTAATAGTCGGAAATCTTATGCTTAAGACTTCGGATAAACATTCCATCATAAAGCAGGAGGCAAGTGAGTCGCTGACAGAGGAAGTGCTGGATTTTGCCGAAGGTATAGGGATCATCAAATCGTACAATATGCTGGGTGAAAAGTCTAAACGTCTGACTGATGAATTCGACAAGAGCTGTAAGGAGAGTATTGACTTCGAGCTCGCTTATACTCCGTGGTCAAGGGCACTTTACGTGACTTTTGGCATAGGAACGGCCCTTGTACTTGCCTTATGCGCTTATCTTTTTAATACGGGCGTTATCTCGGATATATATATGGTGGGTATGGCGCTCTTCCTTTTCGATATGTTTGTAGCCATAAAGAGCTATTACAGCCAGATGGCAAGGCTCACCGTTACAAATGCCAGCCTTGACAGGATAGAGGCAGTATTTGACGCAGAGGAATTAAAGGATAAAGGGAAAAAGGATCTTGGAAGTATTGCGGATACAGGATCGGATGCCGTTGAGATCGCATATGACAATGTAAGCTTCGCATATACCGACAAAGATGTATTGAAAGATGTGTCATTTGAAGTAAAGGGGGGCAGCATGACTGCGCTGGTGGGACCTTCGGGAGGAGGAAAGTCAACCATAGCATCACTTTTGGCTCGCTTCTGGGATGTTAAGAGCGGCCGGATACTTGTAAGAGGAGAGGACATAAGAAACGTTTCTCTCGGAAGTCTGATGGATAATATCAGCATGGTTTTCCAGAGAGTATACCTGTTTCAGGATACTGTCTATAACAACATTGCCATAGGACGTCCCGATGCGACCAGAGAAGAAGTTGAAGAGGCTGCAAAGAAAGCCAGATGCTATGACTTTATCATGCAGCTTCCTGAAGGCTTTGATACGGTGATCGGAGAAGGCGGCGCATCATTATCCGGTGGCGAAAAGCAGAGGATATCCATTGCAAGATGCATATTAAAGGATGCACCCATAGTCATATTGGACGAGGCAACGGCCAGTGTGGATGCGGATAACGAAAGAGCTATCCAGGAGGCTATATCCGAGCTTTGCAAAAACAAAACACTTCTTGTCATAGCACACAGGCTTAAGACCATAAAGGATGCGGATCAGATACTCGTGATATCGGGAGGAGAGATAGTAGAACGTGGAGATCATGCATCACTGATGGCTAAAAATGGAACGTATGCACATATGGTTTCATTGCAGGCGTCTTAACCGCGGGAAATGCTTCACCCGAAAACGAAACGCACGATGGCATTTACGAAGATTTCGACAGTTTCTTTGTACTTGTCGGTATATAATCTGTCTCGGCCGTGTCCAATCAGTGCCATGGATTTGAACAAGTTACCGAGGATCTGCCAGTCGAGATTCTCACGGGGAGATTTCAACATAGCCACCATAGTTTTAATGGTGGCTTCTTCATTGCCTGCGTTCTTCCAGTATTCTTCCGGCCAGCGTGACTTTAACCGGTCGATCTCACTTTCACTCAAGTATTCAAAAACATTATAATCTGATGTGTATATAGTGATCAGATATTCCTTGAAGTTCTTTTTGTCAATCTTCCCCTTTTTTGACATTTGTGAGAGCAGGTTCTTGGATTGATTTCTTTTGTATAACATGATCTGATATACAAAATCTTCTTTTGAATCGAAAAAGTTATAAAAGGTTCCGGTGGCGATGCCGGCGCTTTTAGTGATATCGCTAATGGACGTTTTCTTGAGACCATGAGTTTTTATAAGTTCAAATCCGCTATCGAGCAGAGTGATCCTTACTTTTTCACGTCCTTCTTCATCAAATATCTGTGGCATGGAATTTTCTCCTTGGATAATATGTATCGGCACGATTACAAATCATGACTTCGTCATGATCGTTCCTATCTATAGTTCTTTTGAACAGTTGCACAAAATGAATAATATTTCAAAATATTCATTTATGCAAATATACTATTTTATAATAAATATGTCAAACGGTATTGACAGGCGGGTTAGCATGTGCTAATCTTTTCCGCGTAAAATGAATATTGTAAAGAAAATATTCATTTGAAAAATACAGTGGCAACGGAGGATAATATGGGGATCGTAAATATCAAAGATCTTAAGAAAAGCTTTGCAGATGTTACCGCGGTGAATGGAGTTACCATCACTGTGGAACCCGGTGAGATACATGGTATTTTAGGGCCTAACGGAGCGGGCAAGAGTACGACTATAAACTGTATGACGGGGTTGTTGCCTTACGACAGTGGTTCAGTCACATATGAAAACGGACAGGATATCGCAAAATGGAAGAAAAACATAGGATATATTCCACAGGACCTGGCAATATACCCGGATCTTTCGGCTGAAGAGAATGTGAGATTTTTCTGTTCACTTTATGGGTTCGCCGGAAGTGAGCTCAAAAAGAAGGTTGAAGAAGCTCTTGACTTTGTGGGTCTGCTGGAGGTCAAGAGAAAAAAGGCTTCAGAGTTTTCCGGTGGAATGAAGCGCAGGCTTAATATGGCTTGCGGTATCGTACATTCGCCGAAGCTTATCATCATGGATGAGCCTACTGTTGGCATAGATCCGCAGTCAAGAAACAGGATAATGGAGAATGTTAAAACTCTTAATGAGAAAGGTGCCACCATCATCTATACGACCCATTATATGCCGGAGGTAGAAGAGATCTGCAGTAAGATAACCGTAATAGACCATGGGAAGGTTATTACATCCGGAACCAAGGAATCAATAATCGACAGGATGGGAAAGGACAGAGAAATAGATGTAACCTTTTCGGCGGATCCGGCAAGTCTGACAGGATTTGCGGAAAAGATAAAAAGCATGGAGACAGTTCACAGATGCGGTATATCTTCGGAGGAAGATACATCAATATGTAAGATCTTTTATTCGGACGATCAGAACATGATGGAAAAAGTGATCCGCATCGCGACAGAGGATCATCTCACGATCACAAACATAGGAAGTCTGGAGCCGAGTCTGGAGGAGATATTCCTGACGCTGACCGGTAAAGAGCTTCGTGACGGGAAGTAGGTGAGATCATGTTTTTTGTACAGATGGGTAAAGAGATCAAGGTGTTTTTTACAAACAAAGTAAATCTTGTCTTTATATTTTTGATGCCGATCCTACTCATAACCATATTCAGCTTTGCTTTGCGTGATTATATAAACGCTGATTACGATACATTCGAGGGTGGCAAGATATTATATATTTACGATGATCCCGATGCTGAAAGATCGGAGGAGTTTGATGGCATAAGTGCCAGGATATCGGATTCACTGGGCGTTTCCTTTGAAGAGGTTTCATCCTATGAGGATGCCTGCAGCAAGGTGGAAGCAAGTGAAGCTTATGGTGTTATAACTGTGAGAAAAGACGGATATGACTATTTCAGAAGCAGTTTTAACGAGCCGGAAGGAGGAAAACTTTCAAGAACACTGTTCCTTCAGATGGCGAATGAAAGAACAGCAGCTGCCGGTGATACGGCGAATCCGGTCGAACCGGTAATAAATAAAATTAAAATAGAGGTTAATAAACCGGATTCGAAAAATTATTATACATTTGCCGGACTTGCGTTCTCCATAATGTTCATGGGACTTCTGGTGGCATATGCGGTTTATGATGAAAAAGAGTACGGCACCATCGAAAGGATAAAACTTGGAGGATCCGGAATCCCGACGATGATCTTCAGTAAAGTATTGACCGGTATTTTGAGCGGTCTTGTGATGATAGCGGCTTCTTATGTATATTCGGCAGGACTGCTTAAGGTCGACTGGGGAGAAAAGGCAGCCTGTATTGTTGTTGTGCTGCTATGTTTGGTGATATTCAGTGCAGTCTTTGGATGTTTCATTGGTTTCACGGGGAAAAACCGTACCATGTGTCAGAGCAGTGTGCTGATGTTTTCAATGCTCTGCGGATATCTCGGTGGATCCATAACACCGCTGTACCTGTTGGAGAATATGCCTGTATTGAAATTGATCATAAAGATCAGTCCGCTGTATTACACTAACAGAGCGGTTATTAGCTTGTATAACGGTATAGTGGATGAAAAGATGACGTACAGTATTCTTGTCCTGTTAGGTCTTGCGTTTTTCTTTGCCGTTATGGGCATCGTACTCGGAAAGAAGGTGACAAAAAAGGCATGATCAGTGTGATGCGTAATACGTTTACTTTGTTTAAGAAGAATAAGGAGATGATCTATCTTATCACGATACAGCCCATTATGATTTTCCTGCTGATGTCATTTCTGCTGCCCTATACTACGATGCACAACATTGCGGTTGCAAATTACAGCAGTTCACAGAAGGCTGCCGGGATTGTGGATGATCTGACCGCTCTCGAGGGCATAAAGGTACAAGAGACCACAGAAGACAAGATCACTGAAAAACTCAGCGGCGGTAATGCAGAGCTTGGTATCGTCATAAACGATATCGAGGGAAGCGATATTCCGATAGTGAATTATATTGTCATCGGTGACTCTGAGATCGAAGGCGCTGTGGAACTTTGCGTCAGCGAGAGTCTTGGCGCAGGGGAGAAAAATGCAGAGTCCGTCGTTACTGTAAACGCAGCCAAAAAGAAATGGCTTTCAATATCCAATTCCCTGGCGTTCATGATATTTAAGACTCTTACGGCAGGTAATCTGTTGGGTGCACTTATCATCCAGGAGCGTAAAAACAGGATGAAGGACAGGATACTGTTGAGCGGAACAAAAAAATCATCGTATCTTTTGGGAATGTCGCTGGTATATCTCGTATTTATGATGATAGGTTC
>JAILBP010000064.1:0-3424 GCA_024680835.1 Lachnospiraceae bacterium
AAGACCAGCGACAGGATCCTGGATTTCGCAAAGGCTCTCTCAGGTGGCGACAAGGCCAAGGCAGACGAACTTCTGGACGCATTCAAGAAAGGCTACGAAGAAGCCACCAAGACCTGGGGCAAAGAACTCCCCTCTCTTTCCAAGGATACATATGATCTGGTAGAGAAGAAATTCGAAGCCTGGAAAAACGAAGAAAACTAAACGCGGCATACAAAAAGGGGCTGATTCAGCCCCTTTCTTATATTCCAATAGTTTTCTTTATTCTATGGCTTCGTTCTGCCCGGATAATCCGAAGACTTAAGCCAAGACTCTTTCTCCAGCTTGTCCATGCACTCATACATAAACTGAATATCATTCTCCAGCACATAATAATGCTTGATATACGGCAACAACAACACCAGTATCATAAACATCAGCGCCATGAGCCCGAGATTCTCCGACAGGATAAAACCAACAAAAGATATTATGAGCAGCAGTGCGAACAACACCGTAACCATCAGATGCACCACTCTCTCATGCTGAAAGAAACCGATCTGTACCAGCGCCTGGTCATACAGCAATTTCCTCTCTTCATCCGAAATCGTGCCATCCACTATATCCGGTCTTTTCACCAGTTCCTGAAGATATTTCAAATATGATATAATTCTCTTTTCCATTATTCATTCTCTCATTTTTGTCTAAATACCTTGAATATATCTACATTTGGGGAATGAGCTACACCCATAAAAATTCTTTCCTGCTCTTTCGCCTTTTTTGCTCGTTCTTAGAACAAGCTTAGCACCACACCTTGGACATATCATATTCTCATGTGTTATCTGATCCTTTACACTTTCATCAATCAAAATCTCACTGTCTTTGTCATCGGCATTATTTGTCTCTCCTTCAATCACTTTTAATGGATTATCCAACCCGACTGCAGTCTTATATCTCTTTTCTATATTATTGATATGTCTTTCCTTTACATCGTCTGAGACCTGTGTAAACGGATATAATCTCTCGTAAATATCTTTTATCTTTGCCTCGTCAAGAGATTCACCATTTTCATGCATCATCCTTTCAACAACTGCATGAAGATCAAACCGTCTTATGACCGAAACATCGGAACTGAGAATTTCTATACTCTTTAATTCACATCTTTCAGAAAAAACTATAATACTGCGAATCGGCATTTCTTCTTTTAGCTGTTTCTTAAGATATTTAATGTGAGTACTGTTTTGCTTTATCGGATTGTAAAAATGTTCTTTTACAGATCCTCTGCCACGCTTAAATGTTTGTGTCCACGTTTGCGACGTCTCTGATCCAAAAATCCATCCACTGTAATTCTTACTTTCAAAAACATAAACGCCTGATCGATGTAACAAAATAACATCTATTTCCGACGTATTACCATCGTCCTTCGGCAAATAGCAGTTAAACAAAAATCTGGCACCATCTTCTTCGAATTCTTTAAGACGCCTGTACGTCAGATATTCCCCGTACGCACCAGCATCACGAAACATCCTTAAATATGGTTTATGTGTGATCTTAAAGTAGTTACTTAGCATATATGGTATTGCATTGCACGCATACCATATAGTTGTTGGAAGAATTATTAAGCCGATAACGAGCAAACAATAAACAAACATTCTTAACTCCGAATACTATTCTTTCCCGACCATCTCTTTATTTTGCTCAATATGTTTTGCATATTACACCAACTATGTACAACGGTGCCGCTTTGAGCTGGGGTGGGGTCATCAACCGGACTGACCAGGAAAATATATCGGGGTGGGCGAAAAGTGGCACCGTCACACACCGAAATCCCTCACCTGATAATATTATCTCAACAGCTTCGAGAACTCCAGAGCTTTGCCCACATCGCCGTCAACCTTTAGTTTGCCTGCGGTGAAAGCAAATACCGGATCAAGCTTTCCGTTCAGGAGTTTGTTGAAATCATCAAGGCTCAATGTCAGAGCGCAGTTCCTGTCATTGTACTCATAGGGCTCAACGTTCACCTTTCCGTCTTTGATCTCCACATAAAAGACTCCGCCCTCTTTTCCGGTGAGATTGACCTGAACTGCCAGAAAATCCTTGCCTGTAAGGTCTGCATCCGCTGCAATTTCTTTAACTTTTGTAAAAACATCATTAAATGTCATTTTGTTTACCTGCCTTTCCGTTGGATATTTATACTTGTTTACGATTTTAGTTACTAAAACACCTGACTATTGAACGAAATCCGAACAGTATTCCGGATTGAGAAAACAGTAATCTTTTTCGTTCAATCTGTTTTCCGAATTTCCTCAAGCTTACTATCGTAATCATCCAGAAAATGGTGCCTTCCGCTGTCATCCTTGTAGGCTACAATGTTATTCAGGCACACATTCTCAACACTCTTAAATATATTCTGCTCCACGAAGGGATTATCCCGTGAAAGCTCCGCTATAAGCCTTTTTACCTCTGCGCGCTTGGATGTTTTCTCCGTATTCTGACTCAAAGCCACATTTTCCGTGAACCGGCAGGCGCATTGTAGAAATTCCAAACCGTTGTATTTCGCCCAGTGTATGATGTCTGCCTCCCTGATGAGATACAAGGGTCTTATCAGCTCCATCCCTGTATGTTCCGTGCTGAAAAGCTTCGGCATCATGGTCTGTATCTGTGCTCCGTACAGCATCGCCATGAGGATGGTCTCGATAACATCATCATAGTGGTGTCCCAGAGCTATCTTATTGCATCCCATCTCCTCCGCCTGTGCGTAAAGATTCCATCTTCTCATCCGTGCGCAAAGAGAACAGGGAGATTTATCCATCTCATATACCGTGTCGAATATCTCAGTCGTAAAAACCTCTATGGGAATATCCAAGATCTGAGCATTATATCTGATCTTCCCGATATTATCCGGACTGTATCCCGGATCCATCACCAGAAATCTCAGTTCAAAATCCGTATCACTCTGTCGTTTCAGCTCCTGAAAGAGCTTGGCCATCAGCATGGAATCCTTGCCACCGGAGATGCACACGCAGATCTTATCCCCGCTCTTCACAAGCTCATATTCGTTAACCGCCTTTGTAAAACGACGCCAGACCGGCATTTTGAATTTTTTGGTAATGCTGCCCTCGATATCTGCGGTGGTACGGACCGACAGCTTAGACTCGATCGTCTCATTTTCTGACATAATCACTCCATAACACAACGGTGAACTCCACATCAAACAGCATACCCCGGTTATGTTTTCAGTCACTTTACATACATTCTACCGGATTGCCCAACGTCAGCAACACAGATCACTCAATTAAACGGCACTGCAAGATTGCTCAGCCTGTAGATACCGATCCCTATCTTCCTGCCCCAAGCTCCTGGTAGATTTAACAGAGCCACATAGCTGATAAACCTTATCTTAAACGCATATGTGAAATCGAACTCGAAAGCCTCCTTCCACATCTGCTTT
>JAILBP010000069.1:0-15747 GCA_024680835.1 Lachnospiraceae bacterium
CAGGACCAATCACGCTGAAGCCAAGGAGATAGGTGACTGGATCGCGGAAGTCCGGGTTGAGCTCAAGAAAAATATCATCAGAAAACAAAACCGTGATATAAACAGCAGACAGATATATAATTACATGCATTCCATGTTCGGTCCCCAGGTCATGGATATATTTGATCTGATTGGGGATGATGTGGATATCACCACGCTTACGGCACCTCCGGAAAAAAAAGACAGTCAGCAGTCCGGCGGCGCGGGAGCCGGTACGCCGGCTGCACAGAGCACTGCGAATGTTGGCGACGGTTCTGTCAAAAAAACAGGAGAAGGCGGTGATAACCGAAAAAAGGAAGATTTCTCATGAGATATGCGGTATCGGCGCAGGAGATGAGGGACGCCGACAGGAATACAATAGAAAACATCGGGCTGTCCGCACGTATACTGATAGAGCATGCTGCGTCTTCGGTATATGAAAAGCTTGAGGCTAAAGAACTGGTTTGCGGCAGTGAGGCAGTGATTTTTTGCGGTACCGGCAATAACGGGGCTGACGGACTTGCTTTGGGACGAATGCTCACCGACGGGGGCGGCATTGTCAGCTGTGTTTTGGTGGGAGACAGGGAGAAAGCCTCAGAGGAAAATAAATTTGAGCTTGAGGCCGCCCGCAAAAAGAAAGTTGACATACAGACCTTAGAAGAGTTTGTCGGATCTGACAGCTGTAACATGCCGGATTATGATGTTGTGATCGATGCAATATTCGGAGTGGGATTAAGCCGGGAAGTATCCGGTGATTACCGGACGGCAATACGCACAGCAAACGCCTGCAGTGGAATGAAGATCGCCATGGATATCCCCAGCGGTATATCCTCCGATGACGGAAGTGTCCTGGGAATAGCATTCAGAGCGGAGGTAACATATTCCTTTGCTTTCGTGAAGAGAGGACTTTTATTCTATCCCGGCAGGGAGTATGCGGGTAAGACGGTGATCTGTTCATGCGGCATAGGCAGTGACGCTCTGGATAAGGGCAGGAAAACCATTCAATTGGAAGACAAGGATATACCTCGCATTCTGCCCACAAGGAGTGTCAATTCCCACAAGGGAACATGCGGCAGGGTTCTGGTGGTGGCGGGAAGCCGTCACATGACCGGTGCGGCTGCATTCAGCGGAAAGGCAGCCTACAGGGCGGGAGCCGGGCTGGTGAAGATATTATCGGCAGAGGAAAACCTCGGAGTTCTGCAGACGATCCTGCCCGAAGCGCTCTACGGCAGTTATTCGGATAAGAATACGGTGGATGAGGCACTGGAATGGGCTGATGTTATATTGGCAGGTCCCGGACTGGGAAAGAGTGAGGAGACCGTGAATGTGCTGAAGGCTGTCATCGCCGGTGCAAAGGTCCCCATGGTTTTAGATGCGGATGCGCTGAACATTATATCCGATGATATGGATCTTCTGTCAGGGTTAAAGACTGCAGCGGTACTGACACCGCATCTCGGTGAAATGTCAAGGCTCACGGGAGAAAAAGCATCCGATATCGAGGCGGACATGGTAAAGCATGCGACTTCATTTGCGGACAGATACAATGTTACGGTTCTCTTAAAGTCAGCCGTTTCCGTGGTGGCGGAGCCGGGAGGATATGTTTTCATAAATACCACGGGCTGTGATGCATTATCAAAGGGAGGAAGCGGAGATATACTGAGCGGTTTTACAGCTGGGCTTCTGGCGGGTGATGACGGTAATGTGGCGTTGATTTCGGCTTTGGCTGCTTATATTTGCGGAAAAAATGCAGAGCATCTTGCAGAAAAGATGTCGGGAAGATCCGTCGTGGCACGGGATCTTCTGGAAGAGATAGGGGAGGTGTTATACAGTTATGACAAATAAACGTGTTTGCGCCTATATCAAGCTTGAGAATATCAAAAAAAATGTTGATGCGGTAAAAAGACATCTGAAACCTTCGACAAAGGTACTGGCGGTTGTTAAAGCCGATGCGTACGGACACGGTGCGGTTCCCATCGCAAAATATTTGGAGACTGCTGTATGGGGATTTGCGGTGGCAACAGTATCGGAGGGAGTTGAGCTGCGTACTGCCGGCCTCAAGAAACCTATACTGGTGTTGGGCTATTCTTTCAGTGATGAGATATCGGATGTTTTGAAAAACGATCTCAGCATCACTGTGTTCTCATACAAGACAGCCTTTGAGATATCTAAATATGCATCCAGTCTGCGGAAGGCAGTGAAGATGCACATAAAACTGGATACCGGTATGGGGCGTATAGGTTTTGAATGCAGCGACCGTGCCATTGACGATATTGAGAAGATATCAAGACTTCCGGCGGTTACCATCGAGGGTATTTTTACACATTTTTCAAAGAGTGATGAGACGGACAGAAGTTTCACGGAAAAACAGTTCGAAAAATTCAGCCGGATGGTGGAAAGTCTCGAGGAAAGGGGCGTTGATGTCGGTTTGAAGCATTGTGCAAATTCGGCAGCCATAATAGACTATCCGCAGATGCAGCTTGATATGGTAAGGCTGGGAGTCGCTTTGTACGGCATGTGGCCGTCTGATGAGGTTTCCAGAGATGCAGTCAATCTTTTGCCTGCAATGTCTATCGAAAGTCATGTGACACATGTCAAAAAAGTTCCTGCAGGCACGCCGATCAGCTACGGTGGAACATTCGTTACAGAGAGGGAGAGCATCATAGCCACTGTCCCCGTAGGATATGGTGACGGTTACGCCAGAAGCCTGTCAGGCAAAGGCAAGGTACTGATAAACGGAGAGTTTGTGCCTATAGTAGGCAGAGTTTGTATGGATCAGCTCATGATAGATGCCACAGGCCTTAATGTTAATGTGGGAGACAGGGTTGTGCTCCTGGGCAAGGACGGTGATTTCAGCATCACAATGGAAGATCTGGGACGAATGTCCGGACGATTCAATTATGAGTTCGCCTGCGACATCAACCAGAGGGTACCCAGAGTATATTAGTCTGCTGCAGCGGATAGTAATGACCGAAGTTGGGAGGAAAACTCTCAGACTTGCAAAAGATTTTAATAAATGTTATCATCAAAAGAAAACTCACAGGAGATATGTATTTATGTCAGGACATTCAAAATTTGCCAACATCAAACACAAAAAAGAAAAAAATGATGCCGCAAAGGGAAAGATTTTCACCATGATCGGTCGAGAGATCGCGGTAGCAGTCAAAGAGGGCGGACCGGATCCGGCCAACAACTACAAGCTGGCAGCAGTTATTGCCAAAGCCAAGGCCAATAACATGCCCAATGATACCATTGACAGAGGTATCAAAAAGGCAGCAGGTGACGCCGGAAATGTTAATTACGTAACCACTACCTATGAAGGATACGGACCGTCAGGCACAGCTATAATAGTGAAATGCCTGACTGATAATAAAAACAGGACTGCAGCCAACGTGAGGAACTGCTTTACAAAAGGCTACGGTTCCCTGGGTACAGTAGGTTGTGTATCTTATATGTTTGACGAGAAGGGACAGATCATCATCGATAAGGAAGAGTGCAGTATGGATGCCGATGATCTGATGATGGTAGTGTTGGACGCCGGAGCAGAGGATCTTAATGAGGAGGATGACAGCTTTGAGATCATCACCAGTCCCGATGATTTCGATGCGGTATATAACGCAGTCAAGGATGCGGGCATCCCGGTTGTATCTGCGGAGGTTACCATGTTGCCTCAGAACTACGTTACACTCACTGAGGAGCAGGATATCACATACATCCAGCGCATTCTGGATCTCCTGGAAGAGGACGATGATGTCCAGGCAGTTTATCATAATTGGGAGGAGGAACCATCATGACGAAGTCATGATTTGTAATGGTTCCGACGACAAGGCATGAGGAGGGACCCGGCGCGAAGCGCTGGGAAGAGTCCTGATGCCTACCTTGAATGACAGGAGGAACCATCATGACGAAGTCATGATTTGTAATGGTTCCGACGACAGGGCATGAGGAGGGGCCCGGCGCGAAGCGCTGGGAAGAGTCCTGATGCCATACCTTGATTAGGAGGAACCATCATGACGAAGTCATGATGCCTACACTTTTTACTTGAAATATATCATGGGGAGGTTTTTTAATGAAGAAGATCTTATTTGCGGCCAGCGAGTGTGTTCCGTTTATCAAGACCGGCGGTCTTGCTGATGTTTGCGGTGCATTGCCGAAGGAATTTGACAAGAGTGAGTGGGATATCAGAGTTGTATTGCCGTTTTATGAGTGCATAGACCAGAAATATAAAGAGAGATGCGAGTATGTAACTCATTTTTACATGACCGCAGGCAGCTACATCAGAGATAAATATGTGGGTGTGATGCAGTGTGAGCTGGACGGCATAAGGTATTATTTCATTGACAATCAGGAGTATTTCGGCGGATCTCTTCCATATGGCGACATCCGCTATGATATCGAGAAATTTGTATTTTTCGATAAGGCAGTTTTATCTATGCTGCCGCAGGTGGGCTTCCAGCCTGATCTCATCCACTGCCACGACTGGCAGACAGGTCTTATTCCTGTTTATCTCAAGAATGAATTCCAGGCAGACATGTTCTTCTGGGGCATGAAGTCCATGATGACCATTCACAATCTTAAGTTCCAGGGTGTCTGGGATGTTAAGACAATGATGGGACTGACGGGATTTGACAGATCTCTGTTTGCATCAGACAAGCTTGAGTTCAACAAGGACGCCAACATGTTAAAGGGCGGACTGGTGTATGCCGACTATATCACCACTGTTTCGGATACCTATGCTTCCGAGATTCAGACTCCTTATTACGGTGAAGGTCTGGACGGTCTTTTGAAGGCAAGACATTTTGATATGCAGGGTATCGTGAACGGTATCGATTACAAAGCTTATGATCCCGCTACGGATGATAAGATCTACACCAATTACAACATCACGAACTTCCGTAAAAAGAAAGCCGATAACAAAGAAAAGCTTCAGCAGGAGCTCGGTCTTGCGGTTGACAAAAAGAAGTTCATGATCGGTCTTATATCAAGACTCACAGATCAGAAGGGACTGGATCTTATCAACTACGTGATCGACAGGATAGCCGATGAGTTTACCCAGTTTGTTGTCATAGGAACGGGTGAGTCGTCTTACGAGAACATGTTCAGGCATTATGCATGGAAATACGGTGACAGGATCTCTGCAAATATCTGCTATTCGGATGCTCTGGCGCATAAGCTTTATGCCGCAGCGGATGCTTTCCTGATGCCGTCGCGTTTTGAGCCCTGTGGATTGACCCAGCTCATATCTTTCAGATACGGTACGGTTCCGATCGTCAGAGAGACAGGCGGATTAAAGGATACGGTTCAGGCGTATAACGAATATGAGCATACAGGTGACGGATTCTCATTTACCAATTACAACGGTGAGGAGATGTTAGGCATCATCAATTATGCAAAACATGTATATTTTGACAATAAGAGGGAGTGGAATAAGATAGCTGAGAGAGGTATGGCTTGTGATTATTCATGGAATACTTCCAAAAAGAAGTATGAGGATCTTTATAATTTCCTGCTTTAGTTATAACGGCGTCAATGCCGGATAAGATGGATCAATGGGATTTTTATGCCACAGCGTGTTGCTGTGGCATATTGTGTGAAAATAACACGGGTGAAGGAAATGACTTTATTACAATCGATATTTTTGGGTATAATACAGGGGGTTACCGAGTTTTTGCCGGTCAGTTCTTCAGGGCATCTTGCTATATTTCAGGCTCTTTTCGGACTTGAGAAGGCGGACATGCTGTTTGATATACTGCTGCATGTCGGTACTTTGGTAGCCATTTCCGTAGTATATTTCAAGGATCTGAAAAAACTGGTCATTAACGGTTTTTGTATATTGGGATGCTGGTTTTATAACGCATTTGCATTTATAGCAAACCTTTTCGCAAAGGAAAAGAGAGAGTACAAAAAGGTTGTGACCAATGCTTACAGAAAATTTGTGCTTTTGGTCATAGTGTCCAGTATACCGACAGCTATAATAGGAGTGCTGGATTCGGATATCGTGGAAGCTGCCAGCAGCACTTTGCTGATCCCCGGAATATGCCTTATCATAACGGCCGGGGTTCTGCTCATAGCCCAGTTTTCGGGAAACGGCAACAAGATGCCGGGAGAGGTAAAATACAGTGAAGCCGGACTCATAGGTGTTGCTCAGGGAATCGCTACAATGCCGGGAATATCCCGCAGTGGCTCGACCGTTGCAGCATGTCTTTTATGTGGTTTTGACAAAAAGTTTGCGGTCAAGTATTCTTTCATCATGTCAATTCCGGCAATATTGGGATCGCTCTTATTAGAGCTTGTAAAAACGGATCT
The DNA here is from genome assembly GCA_024680835.1 of Lachnospiraceae bacterium. Classification (GTDB taxonomy): domain Bacteria; phylum Bacillota; class Clostridia; order Lachnospirales; family Lachnospiraceae; genus RGIG6904. The sequence continues at coordinate 6,322 of JAILBP010000069.1, forward strand.
TTCAGGTGTGACTTCCGGTGTTTTGGTCAATTATATCGTAGGCACCGTGGTGGCGGCAGTGGTAGGTTATATCTTCATCAAGGTCATGCTGGCAGCGGTAAAGAAAAAGAAATTTACGGGATTTTCGATATACTGTTTTGTGGCCGGAGTTACGGCTATTGTTTTACATTTTATCAAATTATAGTTTTCAGGCAGGTTATAAAAGATGGCAACCGACTCATCGGCTAAAAAAACAACTTCAAACAGAGGAGGAAGCTCTACAGGTACAGGAAGATCAGGCAGGAGCAGTACTAAAGCAGGGACGAGATCCGGCACAAGATCCGGCACAAGAACTGTGGACAGAGCAGCGATAGCGAAACAGGACAGACTCAGGGATGAGATAGTGTTTTTTGTGGTCCTGATGCTGTGTATATTGCTTTTTATAGCAAATCTCGGTATCGGAGGAAAGGTCAGCTACCTGATCAGTTCTTTGCTCTTTGGTCTTTTCGGGTTCATGTCCTATGTTTTTCCGGTGGTGCTTTTTGTGGTGATAGCATATGCCATATTGTCAAAATATGACCCAAAGAGCATAGAAAGCCCTACTTTCAGGATTATTGTGGGATGTTTTTTCTTCTTCGCGTTATGTGTTCTGTGTGAGCTTATCAAAGGAGGAGAGCTGAGCCCGGCGGCGGCATTCGGAGAGAGTTTTTCGGAGAGAAACGGCGGCGGATTCATGGGAGCGCTGGCATCTTATATTTTGATGCAGGCCTTCGGCCGTGTTGGCGCATTTATAATAGATATCGCTTTTATACTCATATTGTTTATCCTCTTCACGGGAAAATCCATAGTGGCTTTCATCAAAAACAGCGGTCAGAAAATCTATGACGGTACCAGCGGTGTCAGGGAGGATCTGAGAGAGACTTACGAGGAAAACCGTCAGATCAGAAGAGAGAATCGTGAGGCCAGAAGGGAATATCAGGAACAGGAGCTGGCTGAGAGAAGACGTCAGAGAATGCAGCGTGTTGAGCTTACGGGGGTTACAACCGATACGCTCATAACCGCGGACAAGGCCAGACGCAATCCTGAAATGCACGAGCTAAGCGGAAATGTCCGTCTGTTAAATGAGAGCCACAGCCTTGAGCCTGTGAAGAAAGGTGAGGCGGTTGGCGGACTGAGCAGTGAAGCGTTGAAAGATGACGAGGAATTCAAGGTCAATGTTAGATATGTGGATGACAGTTACGACGGTGTGGAACCGCAGGAGGATGAATTCCACGGGGCCTTTGAACAGGAAGACCGTCACAGAGGGCTTTATGACACAAGTCTGGGTGATGATAATGTCGCATTGTTTAAGAGAGGCAACCTGGAGGAGTCGGATTTCAGAAATGCAAATGCTTCCAATAATACTGCCCCGGCCCCAAAGAAGGGTGAGGAACCGGAGAACCTGTACAACAGGGTGCTGAAGGTTGAACCGGTAAATCTGCAGGCACAGGTTGTAAATACCACAAATGAGGAACCTGAGGTTTTGGACCTCTCCGGGTTGTCGGAGTCCAAGGCACAGAGAAACAAAAAGAAAAACTATGAGACTCCCGATCTCGACAGCATGGATGATGGTATTTCCGGAGAGCGTTTCGGCTTCGGAGTTGATGTAGAAGAGAAGAGCGAGTTTAAGCCTGAGATTGTAGCACCGGTAAAAAAACCGGTAAATACGATGCCACGCGAAAAAACGGTCAATTCGGTTCCGGATGTACAGCCTGAGGAACAGGTTTCAGATACCACGGGCAAAGCGGATGAGGCAGTCGATGACAAGCCGCATATGTCCGATACGACGGAGGAGAAACCCTATGTTTTCCCGCCTGTAAGTCTGTTAAAGAATCCGGATAAAAAGGCAAAGGGCGACTCAAAAGAGCATTTGGAGGAGACGGCCAAAAAGCTTGAGCAGACACTTGCAAATTTTGGTGTGAGAGCTACCATCACTGATGTTATCTGCGGACCTACGGTTACAAGGTATGAGATACAGCCGGAGATGGGCGTGAAGGTTTCGAAGATTGTGAATCTTTCCGATGATATCAAGCTTAACCTTGCAGCAGCGGATATCCGTATAGAGGCACCGATCCCCGGAAAACCCGCCATAGGTATAGAAGTTCCCAATAAAGAGGCCGTTCCCGTAATGTTCAGGGAACTGGTGGAGTCATACGAATTCAACGTGGACAAAGACAAAAAGAAGATCGCCTTCGCTGCAGGAAAGGATATCGGCGGCGATGTGATCATGGGCGATATCGCGAAGATGCCCCATCTGCTCATAGCGGGTGCCACCGGATCCGGAAAGTCGGTATGTATCAATACGGTCATAATGTCCATACTGTACAGGGCAAAACCGGATGAAGTAAAGCTCATCATGATCGATCCAAAGGTTGTGGAGCTTTCTGTATACAACGGAATACCACATCTTTTGATACCTGTGGTGACAGATCCCAAGAAAGCCAGCGGCGCACTGAATTGGGCTGTGGCGGAGATGGATGAGAGATACAGGATGTTTGCCGATTACGGAGTACGTGATATGGCAGGATTCAATGAGAGGGTTGCTGCTATCCCGGAGGGTACGGAGGGCAGACCTGACAAGATGCCTCAGATAGTGGTGATCGTGGACGAGCTTGCTGATCTTATGATGGTGGCTCCGGGAGATGTGGAGAATGCCATATGCCGTCTGGCTCAGCTCGCAAGAGCGGCAGGTATACATCTTATCATCGCAACCCAGCGTCCTTCGGTGAATGTCATAACGGGTATAATAAAAGCCAACATGCCAAGCCGTATCGCATTCTCGGTATCCAGTCAGGTTGATTCACGTACAATCCTGGATTCGGGCGGAGCGGAGAAGCTTCTCGGCAAAGGTGATATGCTGTACTATCCGCAGGGACTTACGAAACCACTTCGTGTTCAGGGCGCTTTCGTATCCGACGGAGAGGTTTCGGCGGTAGTTGATTTCCTGAAGGAGCATTGCGGCGAGACGGTATATGACCCGGGTATCAATGAGAAGATGGAGAGTCTGTCAAAGAACTCTTCGAATGCAGCGGGCAATGCCACTGCAGGAGCGGGTAACGGCGCCGCTTCCGACGGAAACGACGAGTATTTTATGGAATGCGGAAGATTGGTGGTCAGCTCGGGTAAAGCCTCCATCGGTACCTTCCAAAGAAAATTTAAGATAGGCTTCAACAGAGCTGCCCGCATAATGGATCAGCTTGAGGAGGCCGGAGTAGTCAGCGGTGAAAACGGTACCAAGCCCAGAGAAGTATTGATGAGCGAGGAAGAGTTTGAGGAATATCTGGAGATGTACGGAGGTTGAATATGCAGCTCATAGATGGAAAAGCAATATCGGCACAGATAAAAGATGAATTGAAGGCTGAGATCGAAAGCAGAAAAAGCAGGGGAGAGAAGATAAAATCTCTTGCGGTGATACAGGTTGGAAGCGATCCCGCATCCAGTGTGTATGTCAATAACAAAAAGAAAGCCTGCGAATACATAGGCTTCGGTTCAAAGAGCTTCTCTTTACCGGAGGAGACCACAGAGGACGAACTTCTGGCTATTATACACGATCTGAATGAGGATGATGATGTGGCAGGAATCCTGGTACAGTTACCTGTTCCGAAACATATCGATGAAGATAAGATACTGTTGGCCATCTCACCCTCGAAGGATGTGGACGGTTTTCACCCGCTCAATGTGGGAAATCTCTCAGTGGGAAGACCGGGCTTTGTATCCTGCACACCTGCCGGTATCATACAGCTGTTAAAGCGCAGCGGTATCGAGATCTCCGGTAAAAAATGTGTTGTGGTGGGACGCAGTAATATCGTGGGCAAACCTATGGGTATGCTGATGCTCAGGGAGAACGCAACGGTTACCACAGCACACTCAAAGACTGCAGATCTCGCAGAGGTATGCAGACAGGCGGACATTCTGATTGTGGCCATGGGCAAGCCGAAGTTTATTACACATGAATATGTAAAAGAGGGGGCTGTGGTCATAGATGTCGGTATCCACAGACAGGAATCGGGTAAGCTCTGCGGAGATGTGGATTTTGATGATGTCTGCGAACATACGTCATTCATAACACCGGTTCCGGGTGGAGTAGGTCCCATGACTATAGCTATGCTGATGAACAATTGCGTATGGGGAATGGAGAGATAGAACATGAAATGCTTTCATTGCGGCGCAGAAATTGAAGATGGCAGTATAACATGCAGTCATTGTGGTAATCCTCTGGAAGTGATCACGGATATATTCAGTGATAACGAGGTGTTGGTGGAAGCACCGCCTCAGGAAGATACTTCCGATGATAATACCGGTGATGAAATAAAAAATCCGGTAGATGTATTATCGCCGGAAATGCAAGCAGAGTCTGATTCTTCTGAAGAAACGGATACAAAACCACAGAAAGATCCTGATATGATAGAGAAGAAGACTATGTATATCATATTAGGTATAGTGTCTGCTGTTTTCGTGGTGCTCCTGATCCTGATGGCTATATTCTGGAGAAAACCTGCTCCGGTAGAGGAAGTCGTGGTAGAGGAGACCGGGTATGATGATGTCGTAAAAATGATAGAGGATGCACTGGCCCGGCAAAATTACGGTGATGCCATGGATTGCTGTGCGCAGGCGCTTACTTTTGGCGAATGTGATGAGTATTATATTTATAAATACTATCTTCGCATATACAATGAGATCGGTAATGAAAATAAAAGCCTGGAAACCCTTATGATGCTGAAGGGGTTTGCCTCTGATACCGGAAACGTCAATGATCTGACAGAATGGTATGAGGATCTGTTGAACATATATTCCGGAAGAAACGATACATACAACATCGGAGAGCTTATAAATGAGATAGAGGATTCGTTTGTGGGAATTGACAAAAGCAGGCTGTTAAAACCATTCATTCCTGCGGAGCCTGTTTTTTCGGCTGTACCGAACCCTGCTTATCCCGGAGACAGAATATATATCAGCAGCCCGGACGGCAGCCATATCTTTATGGGAAAGGTTAGCAAAAAAGGCGGAAACGATACTTATCTTTCGCTGTATCACGGCGAAGGCTTACCGCTTAAATCCGGCAGAAACGAATATGTGGCCGTATGTGAAAATCAGTATGGTTTAAAAAGCAATACTGTCAATTTCTCATATGTTTTGAAGACTGTGTACAATGTGGATATGCCTGACATATCACCGGTAAGCGGAGAGTACAAGGAAGAGACTTTTGTGGAGATAGAGGTTCCCATCACCTTTAAGGCATATTATTGCTGGGATGGTGATCCGGATACGGAGTCGGATGAATATACAGAAAAGTTGGAAATGCTGGAAGGAAATCATGTCTTTTCCGCAATTCTGGTCGACATGTACGGAAATATCAGCAAAATACAGAGGATGAATTATATTTATATTCCCGAAAAGGATCCGGAGGATGAAGAGGAAGAGATTCCGGAAGTATCCGAGACCGCCGGTAAGGACGAAGGCAAGGATAACAACGGCGGTACCAAGATCATAAAAGATGCTGATGATACACCGGTTTATCACGGCAATGTGAAAGAACCGGAAAAAGACGAGGACGAAGGTGAAGAGACGGGAGACGGGTACGACAATGACACTGTCTCAGGTAATGAAGCCGTTTCCGGAAATGCAGCATCATGATCTATCCATGATAATGAAACGTTACTATTCACAGCCACTTTACATACATTCTACAGGCTCGCCCTGACATCGGCAATCTGCTCAGCAAGCTGGCAGAATTGCCTTGTCGGGCTCTACTGCCGCTATCGCGGCTGCCTGTATCATGTATGTAAAGTGACTGATTCCAGTCAATATCATACAGACAGTCATATTTGCCAGCAAGCTGGCATATGCCAGTCTGTATGATATTGGCTGTGAATAGTAACGGTTTGTTTTGAAAATACAGGAGACAGATTATGTTTTTGAGTATATTGACAGCGGCCGAAGGGACGGAGACAACAGAGATTGATATTGAAGAGATCACCGAAGCAGCGGCTGATTTCACCCAGGAAGCGGTTAAAAACCCCAGTGTGATCGCGGAGTACGCCAAAAAAGTGGCACCGGATATTCTGAGCTTTCTTATCCACGTAGTGGTATGTCTGGTGGTATATCTTATATTTTCCAGGATCATAAAAGGTCTTGTGAAGCTGGTGAGAAAAGCCATGAATAAAAAGGGCACCGAGGTCAGTGTCACGAATTTCGTGTGCTCTTTAATGCATTATGCTTTGCTGTTTTTGCTGGTGATGGTGCTGTTAGGAACCTTCGGTCTCTCCGGAACGCTGGTGGCGATCCTCGGATCTGTAGGTCTTACCGTGGGTCTCGCATTACAGGGAAGTCTGGCAAACTTTGCAGGAGGTGTTCTGATCATACTCTTAAAGCCTTTCCAGGTTGGAGATTACATTGAGAGCAAGGCCAGCGGCTGTGAGGGATCGGTTACCGATATCAGTTTGTTTTACACGAAGCTTTGCACTGTGGATAACAGGCTTGTGGTACTGCCAAACGGTGCATTGTCCAATTCAAACATTGTCAATTACAACAAGCTGGGCACGAGGATGCTGAACCTTACATTTGATATTTCATACGGTTCGGATCTCGCACTTGCCAAGGCTATACTCACAGAGATCGCCAATAAGGACGAGGCTGTACTGCAGGAGGAGGCAAAGACCGTATTTGTGTCGGAGCTTCGGGATTCATCCGTAAGACTTGGCTTCCGTGTGTATGTAAAGGCGGCGGATTACTGGACCTCAATGTGGCGTATCACTGAGAATGTGAAGCTGGCATTTGACGAGAGGGGCATTTCAATACCCTTCCCACAGTTGGATGTACACACAAAGTGAGCTTTTGATAAATGCTTACGTTAGTTACGCGCAGGATTAGGTAATACAGGTATTTTATGGTACTTTCATGTCAAAATATCTCTATCTCCCTCGGCGGAGAAGAGATCATCAAAAAGGCGGATTTTCATATAGAGGAGAGGGAAAAGGCTGCCCTTGTGGGTATTAACGGCGCAGGTAAATCCACTCTCTTAAAGATCATAACAGGTGAGCTTAACGCCGACAGCGGCGTTGTATCAGTCACAAAGAATAAAAAGATCGGGTATCTGGCACAGTATCAGAATGCAGAGAAAGATAAGACTCTCTTCGAAAACGTTCTCGAGGGAAAAAGGGAGCTGATCGACATGGAAAACGAGCTGTTATCCATGGAAGAGAGGATGAGCAGTCTGAACGGTTCACAGCTTGATGAGCTTATGGAAAAATATCACACTCTGTCCGATGAGTTTCATAACAGGGGCGGAGGTTTTTACAAAAGCTCAGTCACCGGCCTCTTAAAGGGTCTTGGGTTTGATGAGAGCGAGTTTGAAAAGCCCATGCATGATTTCTCGGGAGGACAGAATACAAGGGCTGCAATGGCAAGACTCTTAGCTGAGGAGCCGGATATACTGCTGTTGGACGAGCCCACAAACCACCTGGATTTCGCTTCGGTGGTGTTTTTGGAGAACTATCTGAAAGCTTATAACGGTGCGGTCATATTGGTGAGTCATGACAGGTATTTTCTGGATCGTATCGTCACCAAGGTGGTGGAGATCTTCATGAAGGAGACCTATACTTACTCCGGGGATTACACTGCCTTTCAAAAGAAAAAAGAGGAGATCAGGAACGCAAAGATGCGGGAATATCTCAATCAGCGCAGGATGATAGAGCATCAGGAAGCCGTCATTGAAAAGCTCTCTTCATTTAACAGGGAGAAATCCATCAAAAGAGCTGAGAGCCGCAAGAAAATGTTGGATAAGATCGAACGAATAGATGCTCCCGTTGAGGAGAATACGGATATGCGTCTTGTTCTGACACCGGATATAGAGAGCGGAACGGATGTGCTGACGGTGGAGGCTCTGTCAAAGTCCTTCGGACAAAAACACATTTTTGATAACGTAGGTTTTGAGATCAAAAAAGGTGACCGCATTGCGCTGATAGGCGAAAACGGTACAGGGAAGAGTACGATATTAAAGATCATCAATAAGGTGTTGAACGCGGATTCGGGACGGTTCATACTGGGTACCAATGTGCATGTGGGATATTACGATCAGGAACAGCAGCTTTTAGATGACGAGCTGACGGTTTTTGATGAGATCGCGGATTCATATCCCGATATGACCCAGACCAGGATACGCAACACTCTGGCTGCATTTCTTTTTACCGGAGATGATGTTTTCAAGAAGGTGGGGGATCTTTCCGGAGGTGAGAGGGGAAGGCTTTCGCTGTGCAGACTCATGTTGTCAGAGGCCAATTTCCTGATACTGGATGAGCCTACAAACCACCTGGATGTCAACAGCATTGAGATTTTGGAGAACGCCTTGCGTTCATACACGGGCACGGTGCTTTTTGTAAGCCATGACAGATATTTTGTAAACCGGGTTTCAACGGGGATATTGGAGCTTGCAGGCGGAAAGATAAGGTATTTCGGCGGTGATTACGATTATTACCTGGGAGAAAAGGAAAAGCTTGCCGGGACCTGCGCGGGGAGACCGGGCGATGCTAAGATAAACCTTTCCGAAAAGGAGAAGGCTAGACAGGACTGGGCAGAGCAGAAACAGGCGGCTGCGGAAAAAAAGAAAAAAGAACGCCAGCTCAAGGCGGTGGAAGAGGAGATCGAAAGGCTGGAGTCCAAAAAAGAGGAGCTTATGGAAAGAACCAATGATCCGGCGCTTGCCACAAACTCTGCAGGTCTCAATGAACTCTTCGCGCAGATCGCAGATACGGAAAAAAGCCTTGAAGAGCTGTACTCACAGTGGGAAGAGCTGGCATAATACCGGATGATAAGTCTTTTTACAGATGATGCACACAGATGACGGAGGCTTGATGATATGGATGATGAGCACATAAAAGTATTTGAGGAAGCCATTAAACAGACACGCGTTCCGGTTTTGGTATTGGATCAGAAGTGGCACAGACTTTTTGCGTTGAGCGGAAAACCGGATGATGTGGTTGAGATAGAGCTGGAACTTAATGAACTGCTGCAGGAACAGGGGCGGCTTAACGAGGAAATGAAAGAGTTAAGACGCAATAAAAACAAACTCATGAGCGCCGTGGTGGCCAACATGGAGGGCGCCGAGGAAGGCAAAGAAGCGGATCGCCTTGATGCCAATAAGAACATGATGGATGAGATCAACGAGTCCATAGACCGGAAAAATGACGAGATCGCACTGATGCCGGAGCGCATCAGGGAGGTCAACAACAGACTTATGTCGGTGACGATGCTCTTTTGCTACGACAGGCTCAGGACCAATCACGCTGAAGCCAAGGAGATAGGTGACTGGATCGCGGAAGTCCGGGTTGAGCTCAAGAAAAATATCATCAGAAAACAAAACCGTGATATAAACAGCAGACAGATATATAATTACATGCATTCCATGTTCGG
>JAILBP010000070.1:0-6457 GCA_024680835.1 Lachnospiraceae bacterium
CGATATTCGCAATCTCGTGTGACTTCGGTCTCCGTTTCACTCCGGTCGGTGCAAAAACGGATGTCCACCGGACATCCTGCACCCCACTTCTTGCTCATATCGGGGCGGGTCAATAAGCCTTGCCTCCACCGGCAAGCAAGCATGCCGTGAAGTCAGGCTTTTGACCCTTGAATCATTGAATATAATAAATACCGACCTCTGTGATCAAAGGCCGGTATCTGTATAATCTTACTCTTCTATTGCATTTGCAGCAAGGAATTCAAGTGCTTTCTGAATCTCAAGATCATTTGCAATAGACTCTCTCTCCCCGTCGCCTATAACAGCCTTAAGCTGCTCTACATCCATATTGCCGTATGCCTTAGCCATATCCTCGATCTCTGCGTCAACCTCGGCGTCTGTTGCATGAATATCCTCAGCCTTGGCAATAGCCTCCAGTACGAGAGAACCCTGAATACGTGCAAGCGCATCCGGCTTCATCTGCTCTCTGAGCTTCTCCTCTGTCTGACCGGAGAACTGAATATACTGTGCAAAAGAAAGTCCCTGCTGGCTCAGTCTCGCTTCAAAATCATCAACCATACGATCGATCTGGAATTCTATCATAGGTTCCGGAATATCCATCTGGGAGTTCTCGATAACTGCCTTTACCGCCGCATCTTCTCTCTTGCGTTTAGCCTGATCGCGTTTTCTGTTGCCAAGCTTTTCGGCAACATCGGCTCTGAACTCGTCTACGCTGTCAAATCCTTCATCATCTGCAAGGTCTGAAAGCTCCGGAAGCTCGCGTTTCCTGATCTCATCAACCTTAACCTTGAATACTGCCGGCTTTCCTGCCAGCTCTGCTGCGTGATATTCCTCAGGGAATGTTACATTAACATCAAACTCATCGCCTGCGTTATGTCCGATGATCTGATCTTCAAAACCGTCTATGAAGCTGTGTGAACCGATGGTAAGCGCATGACCCTCGTCTTTACCACCTGCAAACGCTTCTCCATCGCAGAAGCCTTCATAATCTATAACAGCTATATCGCCATCCTCTACAGCCCTGTCAGAAACTGTGATGGTACGTGCATTGGCATTGCGCTCTCTCTCGATCTCCTCGTCCACCTCTGCATCGGTAACAGTAGCATCAACCTTGGCAATCTTAACGCCTTTATACTCTCCCAGAGTAACCTCAGGCTTTACGGCAACTTTTGCCTCGAAGAGCATTTCTTCGCCCTTCTTGAAGCTTTTAACCTCGATCTCCGGACGGGATACGATGTCAAGTCCGCTCTCCTCTGCTGCCACAGGATACTCTTCTCTCAGCAGTATGTTCATGGCATCTTCATAGAATACCTCAGGTCCGTACATCTTCTCTATCATATGTCTCGGAACCTTGCCTTTTCTGAAGCCGGGGATGGAAAGCTTATTTTTCTGTCTGTTATAAGCCTCATCCAGTGCCTTGTCTACCTTATCGGTCTCAACGGTAACCTTGAGATTTGCCATATTGCCTTCAAGCTTCTCTACAACTACGCTCATTTTGTTTCTCCTTAAAAAAATATTATATCCGGTCTTTTAAAAAAACAAGTCGGAGCGACAAGATTTGAACTTGCGACCTCTCGGCCCCCAGCCGAGCGCGCTACCAAGCTACGCCACGCTCCGAAAACTATGACAGTATAACACAGGAAAAGTGTCCTTGTCAACAGGCAAAGACACTTTCCTGAAAATTTTTGAAAAATGCCGAAAATCGGGATCAGCCCTTTACGCCACCAAGTGTAACACCACCAACGATGTATTTTGAAAGTATAAGGTATACCACGATAACCGGGAAGATTGAGAATGCGATCATAACATAAACCTGACCCATATCAAACTTCAGCCAGTCAGCTGCACGCAACATAGCGATAAGAATAGGCAGTGTCTTTTTATTATCCGTGCTAAGTATCAATGCCGGAGTGAAGTAGTTATTCCAGCTTGAAACGAATGTGAAGATTGCCTGTACTGCAATAGCCGGCTTCATAAGCGGTAAAACGATCTGATTGAAGGTCTTGAACTCACCTGAGCCATCGATACGAGCTGCCTCAATAAGTGAAAGAGGAAGTGTCGAATCCATGTATTGCTTCATATAGAAGAATGTTACAGGAGCTGCGATGGTAGGAACGATCAGCGGTACAAAGCTGTCCATAAGCCCCAGTGTTCTCATCCATCTGATGAAACCAAGCGCAGATACCTGTGTCGGTATCATCATGATAGCCAGAATGAATGTATAAAGAGCTATCTTAAGTTTGAAGTCATATGCGTGGATAGCATATGCAGTCATGGCTGAGAAATAAACCGACAACACAGCCGAAAGACCGGATACAATGATACTGTTCAACATACCGTTCCAGATCGGAATCGTACCGGCCTGAAGGTTCTTAAAGTTGGTGAACAGCATATTGCCAGGTATAAGGGTGAAACCCTTTGTCAATGCCGCATTGGATCTTGTAGCATTGATGAACAAAATATAAAACCATATTAAACAAAAGAATGTGATGATCGTAAGTACAACATACGCAACCGTACGTCTGGCTCTAAGGTTAGTGCCTTTACTACTCTCTCTACTTGCCATTTTATCGTCCCCCTCTCATTAACCTTTCTTTGCGATCTTGTCATTACCGGTAAACTTAAATATTGCAAACGAAAGAGCACCGGTGATGATGAGCAGCATAACCGAAAGAGCGCCACCCATACCATAGTTCTTGCTGTAAAGGTGTTTGTTGAGGAACATGATGAGCGTCATGGTCTTTCTCATGGGATCACCTGTACCGTTGGTAAGGATCTGCGGGATATCGAACATCTGCAGACCACCGATAAGAGAAGTTACGATAACATATACGGTGATGGGTCTCAAAAGAGGAAGTGTGATCCTGAAGAATGTCTTGGTAGCGGAAGCACCGTCAACCTCGGCAGCCTCGAATATAGAAGGATCAATACCCATCATACCTGCCATCAAGAGGATGGTAGTATTACCAAACCACATAAGGCAGTTCATGAATCCTATAAGATTACGAGCCGAACCTGTATTTGAAAGGAAATGGTAAGGCTCAGTCAGTATTCCCATTGATATAAGGATGGAATTTATCGGACCACCATCTGCAAATAATGTAAAGAACAACATCGCCATAGCGGATGCCATGATAAGGTTCGGAAGGTATATAACCGTCTTCCAGAAACGCTGTCCCTTAAGCTTCAGTGAAACGCTGGAGAACCATGCGCCCAAAAGAAGTGAAAGACAGATCTGCGGAATGAAACAGATCAGCCACATTATAATAGTGTTAACCGCATAATTCCAAACATCTCCCTTGCTCAGAAGTTCGATGTAATTATGTAATCCTACAAAATTCGGTCCGATCTGCTTGAGTCCGTCCATATAGTTTTCGAAGAAACTATTGTAGATGGTCTGAACCAACGGAATAAGACTGAAGATCACATAAACTACAAGGAACGGTACCAGGAAAATGTAACCCCATTTGTTGTAGCTGACTGCTTTGTGATTGTTTGTTTTTGTAACAGCCCCCTTGCTCATTTTAACCTCCTTTTTTCGTAAAGCACGGATTTAGAGCTCACAAACGTTATTGTGAGCTCTAGGCCGGGCTCCATCAGGGAACAACATGCATCAAAACAGAAGAGAATAGGGGCACCGCATAAACGACGCCCCTATAAAATTCAGCTCTATACGCTAAGGATTAGCGTGAAAGTGCCGGATACTTCTCAAGGATAGCTGTGTAGAACTTCTCAACAGCATCATCATATGTAGCATTGCCTTCGAAGTAATCCTTCATAGCACCCTGGAACTCTTCGTTACATCCCTGATCATATGCAGAAATGTTTGAAAGGTCGATAGATGCAGCACCGTCCATGTACATCTGGAGCGGATTCTGTCCACCGAGGATACGTGAAGAGTAATCAGAAGCAGCCATCTCAGCCATAGCAACAGTGTTGTTTGCGAAGTCATCATCTTTCTCAACGATCTCTTTAAGAACTGCAGCATCACAAGTCATAGTCTTCATGATGTCACCAACGAGTGTCGGGTTGTCTGTGCCTGTAGCACCGCAGATCCATGTTCCGCCCCAGTAGAAGCCCTGCGGTCCTACTGTGCCGCCCCAACGTCCGTTGGTAGCAACTGAGCCTTCCTCACCATCTGCCATACAGAAGTTGATCAGCCAAGCGGGTCCAAAGTAGCAGAATACATCACCGTAGAAACCTTTTGACCAGTCATCTGACCAAAGCTCTGCAGTACCTGTAGCGCCCTCATCAACGAGTGCCTTAGAGTCGTTAACCCATGCAACGATGTTAGGATCGATGTTGATAACACCGTTCTCTACCCACTTTGAAGTAACGTTGTTAGAGTATACACGATATGAATCGTTAACAGTAGCGGTCATCTTGTAACCGTTCTCTACCATCTTAGCAGCTGTGTCATTGAATGTAGCCCAGTCTGAAACATATGCCTGAACATCTGCCGGATCCTCTGTTCCAAGAACCTCAAGAGCGATGTCTCTGTTGTAGAAAAGGATACCCGGGCAGCCCTGCCAAGAAACACCCTTCAGAACGCCGTTAGAATCTGTAACGATATCCTGTGTGTACTTGTACTGATTGCCAAGGTCAGAAGCTGTAAGACCAAGGTCTGTAACTGACATTGTGTAATCTGTATCAACATACTTAAGTGCGTAGTCAGCTTCTACAAGGAAAAGGTCGATCTTGTCATCAGCTGCAGCGCTTTCCTGAGCAAGAAGATCCTCATCAAGCTTGTTCTGGTAAGCATTGTCATCAGAAGGAGTGATATCCCACTTAACTGTTACATCACCGATCTTACCGGTTGTAGCATCAACTGCCTCATATCCCGGATAGTGATCTGTAAGACGAGACTTGAACTCCTCATTCCAGCAGTGGATGTTGAGAACTGAGCCCTCAGCAGCCGGTGCTGCGGTAGCAGTATCTGTTGAGCCTGCGTCTGTTGTGCCTGCGTCTGTTGAACCTGCGTCTGTTGAACCTGCATCTGTTGATGTTGATGTGTCTGTACCTGTAGAACCTGTGCTGGTATTGCCGCCGCAACCGGTAAATACTGTAGCTACCATTGCAGAAGCAAGCAATACGCTAATTACCTTCTTCTTCATTTCGTTTTTCTTCCTCCTTTGAATGTTTGAAGATATGGGTTTTACCCCACACGTTTTCGACATGACTAAATATAAAACAATTTATACATATTTGCAAGCAATTTTTTGGAATTTTATCATGTTTTTGGTCATTTTGTTGAAAGCATACAATAAATCTTGTTAAATCAGCCTCAAAAGGAGTCTGAATTTGTAAACTTTTTGTTAAAATGTGAACGAATTGTTAACATACTGTAACCACTCACAACCATTTATGATCATTCCCCGTCGTTTCAACGAAAAAGCTAATTAAATGTCTTGGTTATAAACCTTGCTTTGTTATGCTCGATGTAATTGCAGACCGCTATCTTGTAGCCGTTAGGAGCCTTTGCAAGCCCCGTATACATTGCTTCACCGTCTATCTCCACCTTATTTGACAGTACACTGAATGTATTCAGCCCCCTGCTCATGCCCTCTCCGGTGCATTTGATAACGCTCTCTTTTTTAACCCAGATCTTAAAGAAGTCGTCCGAAGATCTGATGATGCTCTTCTCTTCCGGAGTAAAAAAACGTTCTGCGAGATTCATATTAAGCTCACCGGTCTTCTCTATATCGCAGCCGACCTCAGTATCGGAAACCGCACAGATGGCGTAATCTCCGGAGTGGGATATATTGAAATGAAGATCGCTCATTCCGCTCAAAAACGGTTTCCCGTGCTCCATATACATAACATCGGCCTTTGAGAAATCCTCTACGTTTATGGCATTGAGCTCGTCCGTCAGGGCGCCGCACAGCAGCGACCATCCGCCCAGTGTCTGCCTTTTGGCCTTGTCATTTTTCAGTTCCAGGATCTTTTCCCTCACAACCTCCGGCATGCAGTTAAAATATCTGTTAAACCTGTCCTTATTGATAAATCCGCGTACATCGGCGATAAATAAAAGTAATGTTTCCATATTACCTCCTCGTACAAACAATATGATACGGGTTACTATTCACAGCCAATATCATACAGACAGGCATATGCCAGCTTGCTGGCAAATATGACTGTCTGTATGATATTGACTGGAATCAGTCACTTTACATACATGATACAGGCAGCCGCGATAGCGGCAGTAGAGCCCAACAAGGCAATTCTGCCAGCTTGCTGAGCAGATTGCCGATGTCAGGGCGAGCCTGTAGAATGTATGTAAAGTGGCTGTGAATAGTAACAGAACAGTTACTGCAGGACGTATGTTCATGAGAGATAGACTAAAGATAAAAGAGGTTATGAAAAGCCTTAATCTGCGTGTTTTCCTGACGATCGTTGCAGCAGGCATCATACCTGCCGTGATCGTATGCGTATCCATGAT
>JAILBP010000088.1:0-5240 GCA_024680835.1 Lachnospiraceae bacterium
CATGATTTGTAATGGTTCCGACCGATAGGGCAACGTATATCATGCACGAGGCACGAGTGCATGATGCCATCCCGGCGAGGGATCGCGAAGCGACAGGTGATTCGTTTACGAATCGTGCCATTACATTAATAGTAGGAGGAAACTAAATAACAGTTTACGGATGACCGGCGGGCAGACATGGTGTTTTTGTGGACAAAAAGGGAGTTTTGCGGTATTATTTTCTGTATGGGAAAAGCTATTTTTGGAGGTAATTTAAGTTGGACGCTAGAGTTAAACTAAAGGCTAAAAACATATTGATCAGCGTAGCCTTATTACTGATTTTGACTTTCACAGGGGTGATCCTTGATCCGGATCTGTGCTTTGCACAGGATGAGACGGTATACCTTAATGCCGGCGGAAACGTCAACAGGGAGATATCCGTAGATCCGATAGGCAGATACGAGGGATATTCCGCAGTTTTGTATGATAACACCAACGGATTGCCAACTTCTGAGGCGAATGCCATCGCTGAGACGGAGGATGGTTTTATATGGATCGGCAGTTACGCCGGATTGATACGCTACGATGGTAATATTTTCGAGCGTATGGATTCTACGGAGGGTCTCACCAGTATAAAATGTCTCTATGTTGACAGCAGGGACAGGCTCTGGATCGGTACCAATGACAACGGCGTTGCAGTCATGGAAAAGGGAAAGCTCCGCAGATGGAGCAAGCTTGACGGTATGAAATCCGCTCACACCCGGGCCATCACAGAAGATACAAATGGAAATATCTATATAGCTACAGCCTGCGGCATCGCCATGATCGATCCGCAGTACAACCTTACATCCATAGATGATCCCGATATAGCCGAGGCTGATATGAGAGATATCCGCAGCGGAAATGACGGCGCCATCTACGGAGCCACGGATCTGGGTGATGTGGTAGTCATCAGGGACGGAAAGCTGAGCAACTATATATCTACTGAGGAAAATCCCCTGGGAGGCGTCGGGACCATTTTTCCCGATCCGCTGAATCCGGGCATGATATATCATGAAGCAGTGGATTTCTGTTTCTATCATGTGGATCTTAATAAAGGCTTCGAAGTTCTGGAAAAGATAGATATCGATCCGCTGAAATATATCAAGAGCATGGAATACATTGACGGCGGGATCTGGATCTGTGCGGGAAACGGCATAGGCGTCCTGAAAAACGGAAGCTTCAGTCTCCTGGAAAATGTTCCTGTAAATAATAACGTAGGTCATGTGATGACCGACTATCTGGGAAATCTTTGGTTTACATCAACGCGACAGGGTGTTATGAAGATCGTTCCAAACCAGTTTACCGATCTTTTTGCCCGTTACAAGCTGGATCCGGCGGTTGTGAATGCCACCTGTATGGTGGACGGAAAGCTTTTCGGAGCTACGGACACCGGTCTTCTCGTGTTTGATGAAAAAGGACCTGTATCAGCTATGCCGTTAAATAGCGCGGTGACTGCATCCGGTGTCAGTCTGGAGTATGACGATCTGATCACTATGATGGAGGGCACCCGTATCCGCTCCATTGTGAGGGACAGCAAAGACAGACTGTGGATATCCACATGGCGTTCCATGGGACTGGTGCGCTATGATCACGGTGATGTGAAGGTCTTCGCTGAGGAGGAGGGGCTGTATTCCGACAGTATACGCTGCGTTTCGGAGTGCAGTGACGGAAGATTTCTGGTAGCGCTCACAGGCGGAGTCAGTGTTATAAAGGACGATTTGGTCATCCGCTCCTACGGAAAAGAGGACGGTATCGAGAACACCGAGAGCCTGACGGTGACGGAAGGTGTTGACGGTGACATCATGCTGGGAAGCAACGGAGGCGGTATTTACATCTTAGATGATAACGGCCTTAAAAAGTCCATCAACGTGGAGGAAGGGCTGCCCTCGGACATAGTGATGCGACTAAAGTGGGATAAAGATCATGAGCTGATCTGGGTTGTGACCAGCAGTGCCGTGGCGTATATGACTCCTGATTATCAGGTGACAACGGTGCATAAGTTCCCGTATCCCAACAACTTCGATCTGTACGAGTCTGATAATAGTGATGTGTGGATACTCAGCAGTAACGGCATTTATGTGACACCAAAGGAAGAGCTTGTGGCAAACGGCGAGATCAATCCTGTGTTTTTTGGCATAGCAAGCGGTCTGTCCTGCATCACCACAGCGAATTCTTACAGTGAGCTGACTGATGACGGTAATCTCTACATAGCAGGCAGTACAGGTATCTGCAAGGTCAACATAGATGAGCCGTTCGATGATGTAAATGAGCTGAAGGCTGTGGTTCCTTATGTAGATGCGGACGGAGTAGTGATATATCCGGATGAATCCGGTATCATTACAATACCTTCTACCACGCATAAGCTTACGGTTTCCGGTTTCGTATACAATTACTCACTGAGCGATCCCCAGGTCAGCTACAGGCTGGAGGGCTTTGACAGCAATGTCACTACTGTGGACCGTAGTGATCTGATGCCGGTGGTCTACACCAATCTGCGCGGCGGAACCTATTATTTTGAAATGCAGCTCAAGGATTCTCTGGGCAGGGGCAACAAAGACGTATTGGTCAAGATAGTTAAAGAAAAAGCTTTTTATGAGAGAACCTGGTTCTTTCTGCTGGTGGCTGTGCTGGTAATTTCTCTGGTGGCATTTTTCGTGAAACTCTATATCAACACAAAGATGCAGAAGCTTGAGAAAAAACAAAAAGAGGAGCACGACCAGTTTGCACAGACATGTGAGGCTTTGGCAAACGCCATAGATGCGAAGGATACGTACACCAACGGTCATTCCCGAAGAGTTGCGAAATATTCACGGGCTATCGCCGAGGCAGCAGGCAAATCCGTCGAGGAGTGTGACAAGGTGTCATTTGCCGCACTCCTGCATGATGTCGGTAAGATCGGTGTTCCCATGGAGATACTGGCAAAAAACGGAAAGCTGACGGATGAGGAATTCGAGCAGATAAAACAGCATCCCGTTGTGGGCGGTCAGATTCTGTCCAGCATCAAGCAGTCGCCCTGGCTTTCCACCGGCGCACAATATCACCATGAAAAATACAACGGAACAGGCTATCCCGAGGGTAAGAAGGGCGAGGATATTCCGGAGATCGCCAGGATAATAGCCGTTGCGGATGCCTATGATGCCATGACATCCAACAGAAGCTACCGTAATGCCATCCCTCAGCACATCGTGAGGGAGGAGCTTGTAAAAGGCAGCGGAACTCAGTTTGATCCGAAATTCGCCAAGATCATGGTGCGCATGCTGGATCAGGATACGGATTACAAAATGCAGGAGAGCGCAACAGGTATAAATGTTACCTCTGTCAGCAGCCTGCGCTGTGATTCCATATATAACGGTCACACCGACGGTATTGTGATAACGGGTAAAAAGACAAAGATCAGTCTTTGCAGCCAGCCCGATTCGGCTGTCCCGGAGGATAAGAGCCTGCCTTCACTTATAGTGTACGATTCGCTGGATACCAGAGTCCATCCGGGAGAGGAAGACAATAAAAAGATCCTGTATCTGGAATATGCGAGAATACGTCTGGACGGAAAGGTTGCGGAAGGCAGCGTCAGAAAGACTGATGTGAGGACGATCGATCAGCCCGAAAGGACAAACTCCGGTATGCATGAGCCGGGACAGTTGTACATTATAGAAACCTTCAGAAATAAAGATCATGTTCTGGTGCGTGTCACCGCGGAAAAGAAAGCCTTTGAGGTGATACTGGCGCTGCCTGATACTGCAAGATATGCGTATATATCCATAACGGGAGAAAACTGTGAGATCCACAACATAAGGGTTGACGTTGATCCTGCCGATGCTGATGTGAATGCCATACCTCGCATTGCCGAGGAGATAAGCTACATAAAAGACTGTCCGGTGGGTGATATCCCCAATGTCCAGGTGGACGGTCCGCGTGGAGCTGTTTCGGAAGGTGTGCCCATCAAAAAAGGATTTACTTTCAAATTCCATTCCAAGAGCTATCCGACTGCGAGACTTGTATGGCATTGTCCATACGTGAGCATTTTCTCTTCGACGGACGGTGTCGTGGAAAATGCCAGAGAGCTTTTTGTGTTGCGCATGGATGGCGAGAGCTGGGAACATGATGACCGGATTGAAAGCGAAGTTCAGGTTGTGAGAAAAGATGATTTCGTAGGCTGGGAAGAGTGGAAGGAAAGGAACCGGCAGGGTATCGATTGTACTGTGACGATAAGCAGGGAGAAAAACAGTATCATCATCGAGACCGAGAATATGGGTCTGGCTCTTCGTAGCGTCGTTACGGCTCGTGATAATGTTAATGACCTGTTTGCCGCGCTTACGGGAGATCAGTGTATATTGACGGACATACACGTTCAGAGAGATTAGACATGAAAGGCTGCAGTCCGATAACAGGGCCTGCAGCCTTTTTTAAAGGCTCCAATAGAGCAAATAACTTTAGGTCTAAAAAGGAAGGATACATATTATATGCAGACGATAAAAGACCGCACATTTGATGAGGAAAGAGCACTTTACGGAAGCAGTGATCTGCTGGTTACGGAATGCCGTTTTGACGGACCTGCGGACGGAGAGAGTGCGTTTAAGGAGTGCAGGGATATCACTGCGAGAGATTGCTATTTTAATCTGAGATATCCTTTCTGGCATAATATGGGGTTGAAGATAAGTGGCAGCGAGATGACTGAGAATTGCCGTGCCGCGCTATGGTATTGCGATAATGTCGGGATAACCGGCACGGCGATGCACGGCATAAAAGCTCTTAGGGAGTGTTCTGATGTGAGTATTGCCGATTGCGACATCATCTCCCCGGAGTTCGGATGGTCGGTACGGACTGTCAGGATGAGAGATTCAGTCGCACAGAGCGAATATTTCATGATGCGTTCGGATCATCTGACATTTGAGCGGGTGAAGCTTAAGGGAAAATATTCTTTTCAGTATATCGAGGACTCTGTTTTTACGAATTGTGATTTTGATACCAAGGATGCCTTCTGGCATGCGCGCAATGTGGTGGTAAAGGACAGCGTCGTGAAAGGTGAATACCTCGCCTGGTATTGCGAGAATGTGACTTTTGAGAACTGTGCGATCATCGGTACGCAGCCCCTGTGTTACTGCAAGGGATTAAAACTCATAAACTGCACTATGACAGATTGCGATCTGGCTTTCGAGAAATCTGAGGTTGAGGCTGATATCACATCCGATGTGATCAGCATCAAAAATCCCCGCAGCGGA
>JAILBP010000095.1:0-17638 GCA_024680835.1 Lachnospiraceae bacterium
CATATTATCAGAGTAAGATTGTCAAGGGCGTAGTGTAACCCGAACCTCTGACCTAAAAAAACTCTGGGATTCTTTTTCCGGTATAAAAGCTTTGTCGTGATTCCGTCGGTGGGGAAAATATTCTGATACTCCTCACCCTCAAAATCATATAACGCAAACAGTATATCATGAAACTCGTTGAAGCCCTTAAACTCCGTTTCCTTCCTCTTTGTCCCTGCGAAGAAAAACATTGCCACTACGAAGATGAGCAGGCTGCCTATCATAAATAGCTCAACGATCCACAATATGGCATAGAGCACCCCCGCAACTCTCGAGAATACAAACATTGCCACAAATATACAGATAAAGAAAGCGATCACTATGTCCATCAGTTATGCCTTTCGTCCGCCCAGGTCCTTCGATACCTTCATTTTAGGTTCTGTCTTATTTTTTGACGTAGCATTTTGAGTATTTTTGTTCGGAGCCTTGTCTGCGCCGGACAGCTTCTGAGCCATCTTTTGTACATCTTCAAACATGCTGTTGAATTCATCTTCGCTGATCTCGGATTTAACCGATTTTCTGGCGCTGTCATTGAGCGAAGCTATTTTTTCTTTTGCAGGTTCCTCTTCCCTTATATGGTTTTTCTTTTCGACGTATTTTTCTACATCTTTTTGCACGACATCGTAAAAGCCGTAAATTCCTTTTGCCTCGATGATCTGATCCAGTCTCTTCTCTATGTCTTTGTCATCCGTATAGCCGTTCGGGTATAAGACATTTCTGGTCTTTTCATCGCGTGCCATGCTGTCCCGAAGCTTGTAGATCTTTTTCCAGGGTATATTCTCGCTGCTATTGGCACCCGTACCACTAAAGTATTTACACAAAGCGATGTTTTCCGCGATCAGCTTTCGGGAGAGATCGTACACTTCGTTGACATCATCTGAAAACAGATTCTTTCTCAGATTATTAAGACGCTCTTTTAGCTTTCCTGCCTCCTCTTTGATCTGTGCGATCCTGCCGCCGAAAGATCCCTCATTCAGGACATTCTCCGCCTCCTCGGAATAAACTCTGTCGGTTAATAAGCCGTAGGCTTTTCTCATCTCCGTCAGCATCTCACCGCCATGCCCCTTTGTAATGAGGGAACCGATCTTCCTGTCACTTAACAGTTTCTTAAATACTGCGCTTTTTACCACCTTGTTGGTCTCTGCTGAGAGATCTCTGCCCCCGGTCGGTATCGGATGATCGAGACTGTCTTTTACTTTTCTCTCAGCTTTTATCATGTTTCTGAGAATCACAATTTCGGCAGCCTGGGCATCAGGGGTAAAGCCGGTGCTCTTAAGCTTCTTCGCCTGAGTCTGAAGAGCCTCGATTCTCTCCTGAACGGTAGGCATGTATCGGGCAAGTGCCTGATCATTGTGCAGATTACCTGCCGGAAGATTCTTTAGATAATCTTTGAAAAGATCGTCTATACCGCCGCCATGTCCTTTGCCTGCTGCCTTTTCGGCTTTTGCCAGAAGCTTTTTGTCAGTCGCCAGCTTATTCAAAAAATCCTTCATGTGTCCAGGCTTTTCCATGAACTCCTTTGCCCGGTCTCTTATCTCATTACGGCCAACATAACTGCGTATTATGGAAGATAAACTGCCGCGCTTTGCGCCTGCCAGATCCCTCGTTGCCAAAAGACCCGCAAAAAATGTCTGGGGATATCCCTTTTGGCTCCTGACACTTTCTATATTATTGTTTATCTGTGATTTCCAGTTTTGCTCTATCCACTTGTCGGCAGATCTGCGATCATTTTTTGCCTCGGTCTCTCGCTTCTGCTGATTCTGCTGTTTCTCCAGCAGATCTTTATTCTGTTCGTTAAGCTCTCTCGCTTTGGCAGGTTCAATTCCGAAATGCAGAACCTGCTCCAGCGCTTTCAGACCGTTACGCAGATTGTTCTCATGAGTGACAATACCCTTTCCGGGACCGCCTTCTGCAGACAGCTTTATGATACGGTTGAGATTTGTCTCCGGCAATCCGTCCTCCAGAAAGCTCTGCAATCCCTTCAGATGATCGAGGGCTTTTTGCCGTGCATTCGTATCGAAACCGACATTACTCAATGGCTGACTTAAAACATTAATATCATCATGGTATTTTTTGACTTCTTCTGCAAACGCTTTGTCACGGGTAAGCTCCTCCTCGGAATACTTTAACCCGCGGTTTTTCTGCTTGGCAGCTTTATCTACCCTCTCTTCAGCTCCGTACTTTGCAAAAGACAGTTCATTTAAAAGGTTTGTGACAGATTTATGACTCGATCCGAAGCTTGCGAATGTCTTACCCTCCTCTGTCAGCTTTTCATATTTTTCGGCACTGTCCAAAGGCTCTGTGTTTTCCGGTGCATTTACCTTTTCGGCTTTTACATCTTTCCCTTTTTCTGTATTGATTGATTCCTTCTGAGGCTCATCATATGCCTTTGCTTTTTCTTTTAAGCCCGGGATATCGATCTTAAGATCAAGGTAATCGGAGACAGCCTTAATACCCGCATCAAGCTCAGCTTCTTCCAAACTATTACTCGGGCCCTCATCCAGAAGAGTCTTGTAGACAAAGATCCCGTCTGCGGAAAGCAAAAAATCTCCAAACCCCTCCATTGTGTTCAGGGCACTCTCAAGCTCCGCTTTTGTACTTCTGCCTTTATACCTGATACATTTTATGGCATCAATATATTTCTTCAGCTTGCCTTTGAGCTTTGAACTGTTATTGTCGTTGATCTCATCCAGCCCTTCATAAAACGGCAATACCGCTCTAAGTGGCTCACCCTGTAGTTTCTCTTTTGCTTTTAGAGTTTCGTAATCGATCATATTGAACCCTCCGAATCTGTGCAAGGCACACCGTATTGCACCCTCAGTCGGTAAATGTCATATGACTGACACTATGGCATCAGCCGAAAAAAAATGTTCTACAATACTCTGTGTGCGTGTCTGTCCACATGACAGCAGATGTTAACAGCCACCGGAAGCCCTGCTATATGGGTAGGATATGTGTTGATGTTGACAGCCAGCGCTGTAGTCACTCCGCCCAGTCCGCCAGGACCGATACCGAGTTTGTTGATCCTGTCTGTCATCTCCTCCTCAAGCTCTGCCACATAAGGGATCTCTGAATGGACGCCTATATCCCGTGTCAGCGCCTGCTTGGCCATTATGGCTGACTTCTCAAAATCGCCGCCTATGCCCACGCCTATCACCATGGGAGGGCAGGCATTCGGGCCCGCAGATTCTACAGCATCCATTATGGCATTCTTTACACCTTCGATTCCGTCTGCCGGCTTCAGCATGTACAGCTTACTGCAGTTCTCACTTCCAAAGCCCTTCGGAGCTACAGTTATCTCTATGTTCTCCCCGGGAACGATCTCGTAGTGTATTATACCCGGCGTGTTATCGCCTGTGTTAACACGCTCGATGGGATCACCCACTACGGATTTTCTCAGATATCCATCCACGTAGCCCCGACGGATGCCTTCGTTTATGGCACTCTCCAGATCAGCACCCTCGATATGCACATCCTGTCCGATCTTCATGAATACAATGGCCATACCTGTATCCTGACATATGGGGATAGACTCCGCCTCTGCGATATCCATGTTCTCGCAAAGCTGCTGTAAGATCCTCTTTCCCACTGCAGACTTCTCCTTGTCCACAGCCGATCTGATGCTGCCCGACACTGCATCCGAAAGCTTGAGATTTGCCTCGATGCACATCTCCTTTATGTTGTCCGTTATAACATCTGTGTGTATGGTACGCATGTTGTCACCTCTGTTTTTATGGCTGATGCTATATCTGATGTCTTACCACCAGGTACTCGTCACCGTTCTTGTAGTAAGGGCACTCCTTGTAATCGCTCTGCAGGAACCTGGCGTAATCGTCCTCGTCCATGTCTACCGAGCAATAATACTCCTCGTCCTCTTCATCATACTCATTGTATGCACAAAAATCACAGTTGGTCTGCATATAAAACGCCTCTTTTGTATTCTAAGAGTTTGGTGTAAGTTCTGCTAAGCAGAAGCTATTATATATACCACAACATCTAAGCTCAAACTTTACACTCTATTATACCAAAAAAGCGCGGAATCTGCCATAAAAACTTAGTATATATATAATACTTTGATCTTCCGATAAAAGTTTCATAAAAAATTTAAAAACAAAAAAACACCGACCCTATCAGTCAATCTGATAAAACCGATGCCTTTGTAATGCGCCACCAGGGTCTCGAACCCTGGACAACCTGATTAAGAGTCAGGTGCTCTACCAACTGAGCTAGTGGCGCATGTGCCGTTCAACTCGAGGTTTGAATTTCTACCTCTTTGTCACACGCAAGGGATATCATACCATAAAAAATTTTAAATGCAAGCATTTTTTTTAAAAATTATAAAATTTTTTTATTTGTTACTATTTCCCGGAATCTTCGGAAAAGTAAGTAAGCTCGCACTCGCGGGGGAGACCTCCGCCATCTACGAAGAGAAGAGCGTTGTCTTTTGATACATACTTATAGTAATTTGTCTTCGTCTCAGAGCCGTACCAGGAGTCTTCCTTTATGATATTGTTATCACACAGATACATGTAGTATCCGCCGCCCGAGGCAATTATACGAAATGAACCTTTATCACTGTGCCAAATATACAGCTCGGTGAATTTAGTAACTCCGTCTTCATTGAAACCTATCAAAAGCTCGTCGGTGCCGTCGCTATCGAGATCTGTTATCAGATAACCGAATTTGTATTTTTTATCCTTCATCTCATCGCATACGAAAAGATCGGATCTCTCGTTTTTCCAGTCTGAGGAAAATCCCTCCGCATAGTATTCAAGAGTCTCCTTGTACCAGTCTTTCGGGGCCGGGTATCCGCAGCCGGTGAGCAATACAACTGCAAGCATCAATGACAGAATTCTTTTCATAGTTGGTCTCCGTTCAACTATTTGGTCTTTTTCTCTTCGTATTGTTTTATGTAATCGCAAATCTTTTTGACAGTAACCGGATAATCCAGTCTGTCATGGATCTGTTCCGGCGTCATACCAAGATCGTGGAGACGTCTTATCGCACCTCCGCAAGCCACCTCAAAAGAAAAGTTTTCCAGTGCGCTTCTGAAAATATCATCATCCATATCTTAACCTAAATTTGCGAATAACGCTGCAATCTCCTCCGGACTCATGGATCTGTTGGGATCGGAAAGATCCGGCATAGGCGGAAGATCTGCCGCAGGTTCAGGCTCTGCTGCAGGTTCAGGCTCTGCTGCAGGTTCAGGCTCTGCTACAGGTTCGGGCTCTGCTACAGGCTCCGGTTCTGCTGCTCCTGCATTCATATTGGCCATCAATGCCGCTATCTCATCCGGGCTCATCACATGATTGGGATCCGAAAGGTCCGGCATGGGTGGAAGATCTGCTGCGGGCTCAGGTTCTGATACAGGTTCGGGCTCTGCTACAGGCTCCGGTTCTGCTGCTCCTGCATTCATATTGGCCATCAATGCCGCTATCTCATCAGGACTCATCACATGGTTGGGATCCGAGAGATCCGGCATGGGTGGTAGATCTGCTGCAGGTTCCGCTACCGGCTCCGGTTCTGCCACAGGTTCCGTCTCTGCCTCTGGTTCAGGTTCTGCTATCGGTTCCGGCTCTGCCACGGATTCAGGCTCTGCCACTGGTTCAGGTTCTGCGTCCATGGGCGGAAGTGACATATCCGAGTCACCCAGCTGCGGAAGATCTCCTGCTATCTGATCAGTATCTACTGCAAATGAAGACAGTGACGACTCATCCAGGGATCCTAAGCTGATATCACCAAGGTCATTGGGAAGCTCAGGAACCGGTTCTTCCGGCATCTGTATTTGTGGTGTCGGGTCATTTCCCATCATGCCAACCGGTGCTACCGGCGGCGGTGTCTGCATCTGCGGCAGCGGAGCCATCACCACCTGTGGCGGAATCTGCTGCATCGCCTGAATGCGGGTTGACATTTCCAGGATCTGATTTCTGATGCCCAGTTCAACTTCTTTTATCTCACGCTCAATCAGTCGCTGTCTTTCTATGATATCCTTTACATCAGCAGTAGTATCTGTCTTCTTAACTTCCTCCGTAAGACCGTCTACCCTGTCGGAGATCTCGAATACCAGCTCCAATACCTTTTCATTGGCATTCATGATGGCATCTGCGTTTTCCTTGCTCCTGTTAATGGAAACCTTTGCGATGGCCTTCTGGGCGTTGATGATCTCCGTCATAGGATCCTTGGTGTGATCCTCTATAGTGACCATACGATTGTATATCTCGTCAAATGATTTTTTCAGGAGCAGATAAGATGCCTTCTCGGATTTCAGGATTGAATTGAATTCTTCATCCTTTTGCTTTGCTACCTCGGAAATATATCTGGATACGAAATATCCGAACAGGCCAAAGCTTCCTGCAGTCAGCACATAAAGTGCACCTATGATGAGCATCTCACCCGGAAAACAAAATGATGCAAACAGTGTTGTACACAACACCACAACAAACAGAATAAATGAATATAAAACTCTTGCCACCGGTTCCTGCTGTTTATTTTTTTTCTCCATAAATGTCTCTTCCTTCATCCCTCATCTGTCAATAAAAAAACAACCGAATATGCCAACGCCGGAGTAAAGCTCCCGCACCGGCATATTCGGCCAAACCGTCCTGCCTTTTACAGCAGACTTAAAATCCCACCTGCCATAACAGAAAAACGTCCCTGACTGGAGTCGAACCAGCGGCCTTTCGCTTAGGAGGCGAACGCTCTATCCTACTGAGCTACAGAGACAATTAAACACAAAAAATATTGTATAGTTTTCTGTTGAATGTGTCAAGAGTAAGAAATAGACTAAATTAAAATCGACCGCTGTTCACAGTCATCTCACATTATTCTTATCAAAAACATATAAACCAGCGTTCCCAACAGGATGCTCAGAACTGCGTTTCTTTTCCATGTCTGCATAACCACGACCAAAAGACCTGCAATCAGTTCCGGTATACCATATGGATGCTCTGTAACTGCAACATCCTTAAGGCAGTATATCACGAGCAGTCCTATTATGGCCTGTGGAAGCACCTTTCCCAAATATGTTATATACTCCGGTGTTTTCTTTCCGAATACCAGAAACGGAAGAAACCTGAGCAACACAGTAGTTATCGCCATTGCTGCCACCAGTATTGCCGCACTCATACCGTTTTTTCCTCCCTCTTTCTGATCAAAGACAATATCAAAGTGATAAGCAGCATCGATGGTATAAGAAATATGTCCGTTCCCAAAACTATAAGACAGAACAATGTACTGATTATCCCTATAACAGCCGGAATATGATCTTTTGAAGTGATCCACTGTTCCGTAAATGACGCTATGAAAAGCGCTGTCATTGAAAACTCTATGCCTGCTGTGGAAAAGGGTATCACCGTGCCCAAAAGACTGCCGAGGACACTTCCGGTCACCCAATATGTCTGATTAAAAGCAGAGACTAAAAATCGGTATCTGTCAGTATCTTCATTATCTGCTCCTTCATCATCGCAAAGGAGAGAATATGTCTCATCCGTCAACGAAAATATAAGGTACGGCTTGTATTTTCCCGAATCCTTATACTTATTGATCATCGAGATACTGTAAAACAGATGTCTGGCATTGACCATTATCGTGGTAATGATGGTTGTGACAATGCCTGCGCCGCCTGCGAGAAGACCTATGCCCACATACTGCATGGATCCGGCATAAATAAATGCGCTCATGGCAAATGCCCACAAAGCTCCGTAGCCGGCATTTCGCAACAGAATACCGAAGCCCATTCCAAGAACCATATACCCGGCCATAACAGGAATTGTTTTAATAAATGCTTTTTTATACATAACTTTTCTCATTGTATCCGTTTTGCAACATCAACATTATAATGCTATTCCCCAGTTTTGTCACTTGTTTTCAGCCCTGTTGTTTTTCTAAAAAAATCTGTCGTCATTTTAAAACCCGAAAGCACCGGTCATGCGACCGGTGCTTCCCTGTATCATTTCTTTTTATAATCCATGTCAATCACGATAACTGTAATACTCTCAGGAACAGCCACTGATAGAGATCATGAACAGGACGATGGCCGGGGAATCCGTTTACCCCCTGACCACGCCTGTTATACAGTTTGGAAAAATAACAAGCGCAGAACTTACAAACTGTGAGCTTGAAGTACTGCGCGAGCTTGTGACCGGTGCATCCAACAAAGAGATAGGTGAACGGTTATACATGTCACCGAGCACCGTAAAACGTCACATCTCCGACATGCTGGAAAAAACCGGTTTTAAGAGCCGTTTAAGACTTGCCATAGAAGCAAGAGGCGGCGGACTGATCATCAACAACGGCGAGATATAGGAAGCTTGCAGATATAGCATCTTATATACGAATCTGCCTACTCGATCACCCGGCTGATTTTTTCCACAAGCTCGGTGTATTCCGCGATGACCGGGGGATAGTTTTCCTTTATGAATTCCGCATCACCGTCTTTGGCTGCATTTTCAAGCTCTAATGCTTTTTCGGAAAACGTCATGGCTCCGATGGTCTTAAGCGAACTTTTCAGTGAGTGGATCTTCACCTGGAATTCAGTGATATTACCGCTCTCAAACTGTTCATCCAGTTCGCTCTTTCGTTTTGAACTCTCATTTACGTAGTCGTTCAGGATCTCAATATAGAAATCCATATCGTCTCCGCAGAATACAAGTCCCTTTTTTATATCAATTCCCAAACTCTCCAACGCCGCGCCAATATCACCTTCTGAAAGAGCCCCGTTTGTATCCGGTTCTTTTGCCCTCGGCTCTTCTGTCTTTGATCCTTCTGCCTTAAGTCCTTCTGTCCCGAGTTCTTCTGTCTTTGGTTCTTCCGTCCCCGGTTCTTCTGTCTTCATGTCAGCCGGGCTTTCCATAGCTTTTGACTCAATCTCCGGCTCTGTCTTCCGGGCGGTTTTACGACTTACCTTTTCACCGGGCAGCCACATCTCAAACTTCTTTTCAAGCTGTGCAACCTCTATGGGCTTTGAGAGGTAATCGTCAAACCCGGCCTCAATATAACGATCCCTTGCACCTGATACCGCATTGGCGGTGAGGGCTATTATCACACATCCTGCGGGGATCAGGTTTTTCTCCTTCAAAACACCGAGAGTTTCGATGCCGTCCATCTTTGGCATCATATGGTCAAGGAACACGATATCGTATGTGTTTTGCGACATCTTATCGATAGCTTCCGGTCCGGAAGCAGCCTCATCCGGCACGATGCCGTTTCGTTTCATAAGGCTTCTGGCAACCTTGCGGTTCATGCTGTTGTCATCCACCACCAGGATCTTCGCCCCGGTCGCATACAGATATCCCGTTTCATCACTGCGATCTCCACCCCGCCTTAAGTGCTCACCGAGATCTCCTATGGGTTCCGCATTCACCAGCTCCTGTTCAAGCTCAAAAGAAAACTCCGAGCCCTTTCCGTACTCGCTCTCAACATTTACAGAGCTTCCCATCATATCCAAAAGCCTTGTGACTATGGACATTCCAAGGCCCGTTCCCTCTATATTCCTGTTTCTGGTCACGTCAAGTCTCGCGAAGGACTCAAAGAGTTTTTCCATGTCCTCTTCACGGATACCGATACCTGTATCTTTTACGGAAACACAGAGAATGAAATGCCTGTCATCTGTTTTCCTGCCGGAAACACGCAGAGTCACACTGCCTTCCTCCGTGTATTTCACCGCATTGGTCAGCAGGTTCATGATCACCTGACGGATGCGCACATCATCTCCGTACAGTGTGGATGGAAGAGTGTCATCCGCGATGAGCTCAAATTTCAATCCTTTGGATTTCGCCCTCTCGGATATTGAATTTACAAGATCGTTCAGGAAAGGTACAACATCATATTTTACAGGTTCCAGCTCCATCTTGCCGTCTTCGATCTTTGAAAAATCCAGAATACTGTTTATGAGGGACAGCAACGTCCTGCCTGCAGATTTGATATTCTCGGCATAGTCCCGGATCTCGTCGCTGTCCGTTTCCCTGAGGACCATCTCGTTCATACCGAGGACTGCGTTGATGGGTGTGCGAATCTCATGGGACATCTGCGCCAAAAATGAGCTCTTGGCCTTACCCGCCGCAATGGCTGCATCCGCCGCCTCCTTCAATTCGCTGTTGGTCTTTTCCTGCCATACGATGAAATCCGTCAGCAGTCTGTATACGAATATCATGCAAAACAGAAATGCAACAAGACATACAAGGGCGTAGACTAACACAGTGCCGTATATCCTCCAGGCATTTGATACAACATACACCACAAAGTTCGATTCCTCATTTCGAGTGGCGATGAGTATCTTCAATCCCCTGTCATAATCTTTGAAAACACTGGTCGTGATGCCGTCTGCTCTTATTTCTCCGTAGGGGAGCTCCTGAACATTCACAGTACTGTTCTGCGTCATCTGATAAGCACCGTATGGGTGATTGATGATCTCTCCGTCCGGATCCACCAGAAAAGCATAGCCATCGGAAGTATAGCTGTCACCCAGTATCTGCACCAGCTTATCCATGAAAAAGTCGATACCGAAAATACCCAGAAATTCTCCGGTCTTATCGTCGTATACGACCTCTGAGATCGTGAGACAGTAACCGCCTGTCTGTTCATCGTAATATGGCGCGGATACACTCCACCCGTTTTCCGATGACAGGGTATCCACGTACCACTGACGCTCCTCCACATGCCATCCCTCATCCGGCTCCCAGCCGTTACTCATGTAGACAGTGTGTTCAAAATCGGGATTTGTCATATATGTGACAGAGATTTCGGGGTACTGCGCGGTGATAACCCGAAGGTATTCCACCGTACCCTCATAATCGTCCAGCATTTCCGGGTTGGTGGATATCATGCTGACGAACATATCCAGTATGCTCTTCTGTGTATTGATCCACTCGGAGAGCTGATAATCATATTCCACGGCCTCATTTTGCATTCTGGCATTTCCGAGCCGGTATGTTGTAGTGACACTGGTATACAGAGTCAGCAGCATGATGAACAGCATGATGAACAGTATGACACGTCTGAATCTCCTGCTGATACGTGGGGTTCTGCCGCCTTTTTCCTGCGTATTGTCTTTTTTCTCCGAAGCTATAATGCTCTTGTAGGACATGATCTGTCCAACCATCTCGGAGAGTCTTATACCTGCGGAATGGATCGAGTTCAGTTTGTCCTCATAGTCCTCATTGCCGTTCAGTTTTTCCCTGTCGGACTGCTCGAGGATCCGGTTAAGCGGATCGGAGATCTGCCCCGTGATACGGGAAAAAAACTCATCCCTCGATGCGAGGGCCTTTTTTGCATTCTCACTGCTCTTCTGCGCGGAAAGATACAGTGTTATAACGATGGCAAAAAGCGCCATTGAAAGTAAAGATGTGATCAAAAGCTGAATATATGACTTATGATAAAGTGTCCAGTCACTTATACCTATGATGAGATACCAGCCGTTTCCGCTTCTGGCAGCAAAAAGATTCTCATAGAAAAAACCTTCCCTGATCCTGGCGGTGGTCACCCCGCTCTTGGTTCTGGCACCACCATAAATACCGGCATAATCAGGCATTGCATCGATCAGCTTCTTTCCAACCATAGATTCGTCGGTACATCCGGCTATAATGCCCTCGTCCGTCACTATGAAGGAGTTCACCGAATCCTCACCCATTTGGGAAACATATCCTCTGATGCCTTCCATGGTATAGTCCACAGCGATGACAGTCTCCTGATCTCCCAGCATTACGGAAACTGTATAGCAGATGTCCCCCGTCATGGCGTCCTGATATGGTGATGAAACATAGGGCTTTCCGTTATTTTTCAGCGCTCCCGTATACCATACGCGCTCCTGGGGTATATAGTCCTCAGGCATGTCAAAATCCGGTATGATGCTGTAATCCGCCCCTGCTATATAAAGATTGAAGGCTCCCGTATCGCCTGCCAGTATCTCCGACTTTCGCGAGAAAATATACTCCCTCAGGCTATCCATGTCACCAAGGTGTTCTCTGGCCCGGATCGCAAGCTCCATTGTGAGACTTTCCGCATTGCTGATAGCCGACTCCAGTCTCCCGCTCACGCTTTCCAGCTGATAAGCACCGGCCTGTCTCGTCTGATCGTGAGTCTGAGTGAACAGGATCAGGGTGTTCATCATGGTGACCACCAGCAAAAGCGAGGCCACCAGTATCACAATACTAAGGTTCTTTTTCTTTTTCATGAGAAATCAATGCTCCCGATACGGTCATCATCAGTCAAAGGTAAAGCGGTCAAAAACATAGGAATCATTTTGATCCTCAGAAATAAACTCAAAATATACAGCATGTTTTCCGATAACACCGCACTCTACCGGAGCCGTGGCAGTCCCGGCGGAATCCGCGATGTCAAGCTTTGCTATAATGCGTCCTTTGTATGAATCCAGACGGACATTTACCTTTACAGCTTTGTCCGACTCCATCTCCACTGTCACAGTCTTCGGAGAATTAGCTCCGAACTGCAGATACCTGAAGCCCACGGTTGATCCGGATGTGATGTTTTCCACAGGAGCAGAAACATCATCCCTCATCTCATATACCGGACGTATGCTGGCGTAAAGACGGCTGCCCGTGATGTGGCAGGTGTAACCGGCTGAAATCCATTTATATGCGTCAAGTCCGTTTATATGCGCCCCCTGGGATGTCATCTCAACCACCCCCGAGGACACCGGCTCACCGGCCAGATACCGGATGTTTCCGATATAAAGCCTTCCGTCGCGACCCATTGCAACATCGACGGGCTCTATCATTGCCTGCCTTGAATACTCGTTGGTACCTGTCTGGCGATGGTAGAAAACATACCACTGTCCGTTGACCTGCATGATGGAGCCGTGGTTATTGCCCCAGTGGTATGCCATGGTGCCAACACCGTCTGCGTCCTTTAATATCTCACCACCGTTAAAGCTGATGTCTCCACCCTCCTTGAAGGGACCGAAGGGACTGTCGCTGTACTGGTATGACAAAAATCCGTTGCAGGGCGAGAAAACTCCCAGCTCCGGAACAGGTACCTCATAACGCTTTGAATATATGTAAACATATTTGCCCATAACCTTTCTGGGGCTTGATGCCTCAAAAAAAGCATCCGTCAGGGATATATGCCCGTCGTCCACGGGATCCCAGGGGCATGTGGAGTGGCCGAGAGGATTTTCTACCAGAGTTCCCTCCTTTATGGTGGCCATATCTTCCTCCAGCTCGGCTATATAACATGGTGCCGCGCAGCCTCCCCAGTAGGCATACACTCTGCCGTCATCATCCACTAGAACACCCGGGTCAAAGCCCAGCTTTGTCTCCACAGGATCTTCAAACGGTCCCCATGGAGTCGGGGAGGATGCGACAACCACAAGGCTGCCGCATTTCTCTGCAGCGTACAGATAATAGGTATCTCCCTTTTTTACCACATCCGGCGCATAAAGTATCGAATCATAATGTGTCTCATAGGACACACCGTGATATTTCCAGTCCGTGAGATCATCGACAGGAGCCGACCATACTACATAATTACGCCCGCAGTATTTATCCCTTTCAATATCATGGGAGCCATATACATAAACGCGCTTTTCACCGTTGTGCTCAAAAACTCTGGGCTCCCCGTCAGGCACATGCTCCCAGAGTGGCATATACGGATTTGCACCTTTTATCGTCTGTTTTTCGTTTGAAATTTTTGTACTCATAGCATTTCCTTTCTTTATGTTTTTTCGGATACCGGATATTGGATGCGAATAGTAACACTTCAGGATCAAACATTGATTTACTCAATACGACCCTGAAGCCAGATAATACCCTTGAATCTCCGTCCGGGCTCGGGTGCTCCCTGAATATCACCCTCATTGACGCAGATATCCATTTGTATATTTTTGGCGGTGAGTCTTATGATGTACACATACTCACCGGATGTTTTATTCTGAACCCTACGCACGGCATTTATCTCTCCCAGCACCATGTACTGGTCAGTCTCCACTCCGTAGGGCATCAAAAAAGTATTCACTATGGTATAGACATCATCTTTTTTCAGACGCTTCTCAAAATCCGGGGTGAAATCAGGGAAAAGATCAACATTTTCATCATCCTCGTCAATATCCTCAACCTCGGAATCAGCGCAAAAACGCCCAACCTTATCTTTTACCCTGCTGTTCTCGCTCCTGATGGATGGCAGCACAGGCAGTAAAACTCTGCCTGCTTTGCACAGACCGGAAAAATAAATCGTCTTGTCATCAAACCTTTTTTCATCAAAGAGGCTGCTTCTGACGCTGCCCTCCTCGTTAAGGTAGAATATAATGGAAATATCGAGCCTGTCGTCATCACATATTCCCGCATAGGAATTTGTGGCAGCATGCCGCTGCAGCTCCACCGGCTCCCGTGCGCTCACACAATCGCTGTTAAAAAACGGATGATAATATTCCATCCTGAACACATCATCCTCTATATATTCCCCATAGATCTCCAGTCCGATCTTAGCGTCATCGCTGTAATATTTTGTGATCCGGCACACATAACAGTCATCAGATTTCAA
The DNA here is from genome assembly GCA_024680835.1 of Lachnospiraceae bacterium. GTDB lineage: Bacteria > Bacillota > Clostridia > Lachnospirales > Lachnospiraceae > RGIG6904. The sequence continues at coordinate 14,533 of JAILBP010000095.1, forward strand.
AACGATCTCCCTGTTATCGTGATCCATTGCCGCATCGTTTAATATCGGATTAAAGTCCTTTTCCGTTTTAACATTTCTGAAACCAATCGCTCTTAAAAAATCATGCATAATAATGTAATATCAATCTGCCAAACAATATATAACAGATCCACAGCTATTTATGGGTTTATTCCGCACGACCACATCCATATACCCTGCTGTGTTACTATTCACAGTTACTATTGACAGTAACCCTGCTGTTAGTGTTTGCACAGATCCTTTCTTTAAAAAATTGAAATTTGATGATTTGAGGGTCAAAAGGAGAATCACGGGTCACTCCTCACAATCCTTAAATCATTTATTATTTTGAGAAATTCAATCGTTAAATATTTATATCATATATGATATTTCTGCTAATCCTGAAAAGTCATAGCCTGCTGGATTGCTTCGATCTCCTCATCGGAGAGCGGTATAACACATTTTCCGTCGACTATCTCTTTCAGATAAGTATAGCAGCCGTCTCTTGTGTGAACCGCATTCAAAACATAACCGTCATTGCGAGCATTCAACAGTGAAACCGTAAATGACATCTTACCGCCGGCTTCCTCCAATGCATCATATTTTATAACGCCCATCTTTTGAAAAGAATACTGTATCTGATCATTAAGCTTGGTGATGTTATCCACATTCATGTTGTTGGATTCCACCAGCTTGTTGATGCTCTCCAGCATCTTTTCAAGAATGTTTTCCAGAGATTCACCGTCTTTTCCCTTCATGAAATAATTGTATCTCTTTTTTAACCCTGACGTGTTCACAATATTTATGAATATCAGGATCAGACACATAATGTTCAGTGCAAAAAGTATCATGATCAGTACAACGGTCATCTCGGGATTAGACTGTAAATAATTTGCTATTCCTCCCATATACGCTATGACCTCTTGACTGTACAAAGACAATCTACCATATCATCCAGCTCCTGCTGCGAATAAAATTCGATCTCAATAGCTCCCCTTTTCTTGTCCTTTGAACTGATGGATACCTTGGTTCCGAGAGCATTTTTAAGTCTTTCCTCCAGAGCGCGGAACGCAAGCTCAAGCTGTTCGTCCGTGGGCTCCTTCGGTTTCTTTTCTTTTGCTTTTCCCAGTTCCTTTATCAGCTTCTCAACCTGACGAACATTAAGACTTTTATCAAATATCTCCTCGGCAAGCTGGTACTGTTTGTCGGGACTGGTGACAGACAAAAGACATCTCGCATGTCCACCGGTAAGCTTTTCATCTATGAGCATCTGTTGAACACGCTCGTCCAGTTTCAAAAGACGCATTGTGTTGGCAATGGTAGTCCTGTTCTTGGAAACTTTCTCTGCGACCTCATCCTGTTTGTAATGAAACTCATCTATGAGACGCTTGTAACCCTTTGCCTCCTCGATTGGGTTTAAATCCTCCCGCTGGATATTCTCTATGAGTGAAATCTCAGCTGCCTCTTTATCGGTCAGATCTCTGACTATAACCGGGATTTTTTTCAGTCCCGCCATTTTGGCTGCACGCCATCTTCGCTCACCTGCCACTATCTTGAAATATGTTTTCTTGTCCTGCACTATAAGAGGCTCTACCACGCCATAATTCTTTATGGAATCACAGAGCTCATTTAAGGCATCCTCGTTGAAATTTTTTCGGGGCTGGTTTTTATCCGGCTCCACCTTGTCGATATCGACCATCAGGTCACCGTCTTTTGAACCCTGTTTTTTATCATTATCACCTATCTTATCTTCGATCAATGAATCCAGTCCTCTGCCTTTTGCAAGGCCGCCTTTTTTTGCTGCCATATTGTGTCCTCCAAATTACTGTTATTCGGTGTTGCTGTTTACTGCCGAAATATATCATCAGCCCTATAGCCGGAATGTCTATCTCTTTATGCCTAAGATCTCTTTTGCAAGGCTGCGATAACACTCTGCACCTGTAGATTTTGTATCATAAATATTAATGGGTTCACCATAGCTTGGTGCCTCGGCAAGCTTTACACTTCTCGGAATAAGAGTTTCAAAAACCCTGAACTTGTCGCCAACACTCTCCTTGACATTATTCACTACATCATTGGAGAGATTTGTCCTGCTGTCATACATTGTCATGACAACACCTTCGATCTTAAGGTTTGGATTAAGCCTTTCTTTTACAAGATTGATCGTCTTTAACAACTGGCTCACTCCCTCCAGTGCAAGATACTCGCACTGTATCGGTACCAAAACACTGTCAGCCGTAGTCATGGCATTTAATGTAATAATGTTCAATGTAGGCGGACAGTCTATGATGATATAGTCATAATCATCACGGATATAATCAACCTGATTTTTCAAAACATACTCTTTATTTGACTCGCCCAGCAGATCGATCTCTATTGCTGATAGATTTATATTAGCGGGCAAAAGATTAAGATTTTTGATATTTGTCTTGATAAGAGCCTCATTGACCGTACACTCCTCAAGTATCAATTCATAAACCGTATTTACATCCACAAGATCACGGGCATTTATGCCTAATCCACAGCTCGTATTACCCTGTGGATCCAGATCTATCACCAATACTTTTCTGCCTAACTCAGCAAGACAAGATGAAAGATTTATCGCCGTAGTGGTCTTTCCAACTCCGCCTTTTTGATTTGAAACCGCTATTACTTTACTCATGTTCCTTCCTTTCTCAGCAATACTTAACCTACATTTTTACCTGTTTTTTGATTATAACACCTAAAGGTAATGATTCCAACATAAAAAACTGTTTTCGTGAAACTTTCGTCTATTTTTATAAAATCTACCATATATAGTTGGTCTATTTTATAGAAAAATTGTTTCACGTGAAACACCACAAAATAATGTTAGTGTTTTAAAAATATGAATACAAAATATAGTGAGGCTAAAAATGTTTCACGTGAAACATCAAGATGTAGTGTTACTATTCATAGCTGGTTTTATGTATATTCCGGCACGATCACATACATATACACTGCTGTTATAAGATGTAATGGCACGATTCGTAAACGAATCACCTGTCGCTTCGCGATCCCTCGCCGGGATGGCATCATGCACTCGTGCCTCGTGCATGATATACGCTGCCCTATCGGTCGGAACCATTAC
>JAILBP010000096.1:0-4594 GCA_024680835.1 Lachnospiraceae bacterium
GAATAGTAACTAAATAGTAACAATAAAACCGCAGGCATCAACCTGCGGTCAATCATACCAATAACAAATATGGGAAAAAATTAATCCTCGAACTTGTCGTCCTCGTCATCTTCTTCATCATCTTTGTCTTCATCAAAATCTGCGAAGAAATCATCATCATCAAAATCTTCATCAAAATCATCATCGAAATCATCAAGATAATCTGGAGAGAAGAATTTGTAGATACCGTATGCTGCGGCAGCAACCGCGATTATGATACCGATGATGGCAAATACCCATAGAAAACCGTTTTTCTTTTTCTCTTCTTTTTTCTCCTCGATACCCACAAGCTCATTTACTCTGGAAATAAGGTCCTCAACTTTGTTCATTGTGCATTACCTCCCATATAGATAGTCTCAAAACCTTTAAAGATAATAGCATAATTGTATAAATATGTAAACAACAAAACACAGAAAATACAAAAAACTCAATTCCAGAAATCCACAGGCTCATAATCCTGCAATCTCGCCAAAAATCCGAGCTTTTGAAGCTTTTGCTGTATCTTGTCCAGTATCTCCGTCGACTCCGCGGAAACCGTGTGATAATGATAATCACTGGTAATATTCTTGAGCAGGAAAGACTTGCCCGAATTGATCTCCTGAAGATACCTGTCAGCGTCATCCCTGGATCTGATATTTATCCCGGCACGTACAACGCCGTAAACCTTATGATAGACAAAAACATCCTTGCATACTCCCCCGGAATCCACTATGGCGTACAATTCCGCCGCAGCATCCTCATCGGAATGTTTTGTCTTGAACACGCGGCTGACTCCCGGTGTCTTCTGAACCACATACCCTAAATTTGTGGATGCTATGTCATAGCCTTCCTTTCTGAGTAAAGCAATATCTTGCACGATAACCTGTCTGCTGACACCGAAGCTTTTGGACAGGGCAGAACCTGACACAGGCTTATCGGATGAAGTCAACAGACTTTTTATGTTTTCTCTTCTCTCATCTCCTGTCATCAGAGTGCCTCCTGTGGACTGTGACTATAGTGAAGGGATCTTCCCCATTCACATCGGGCGCAGATTTTTAAGTGACAGATCCAGGATCGGAGCCGAATGAGTCAGGGCTCCGCTGGAAACATAGTCTACTCCCAGATTGGAAAGTCTCTTGATATTCTCCGCGGTAACATTTCCGGAAACCTCGATCAGAGCTTTTTTATCTATTATGGCGACAGCCTTCTCCATGGTCTCATTGTCCATGTTGTCTAACATTATGATGTCTGCGCCGGCTTCAACCGCTTCTTTTACCATGTCGAGAGTCTCAACCTCAACCTCTATCTTGCGGACAAAGGAAGCATACTCCTTTGCAGCAGCGATTGCTTCCTTTACACCGCCTGCCGCTCCGATGTGATTGTCTTTTAACAGGACACCGTCAGAGAGATTAAGCCTGTGATTATATCCGCCGCCCACGGTAACCGCATATTTCTCAAACACACGCATGTTGGGGGTTGTCTTTCTGGTATCTAAAAGCTTTATGTTCGTGCCCTCCAGGAAGGACGCAACCTTTGCTGTGTATGTCGCAACGCCGCTCATGCGCTGAAGATAGTTCAACGCGGTACGCTCTCCCTCTAAAAGGATCCTGATATCACCCTCTAAAACCGCAAGCTTCTGTCCCTTTGCGACTCTGTCTCCGTCTTTGGCGCTGAAGGTGATCTTTACATCTTCATCCAGGAGCTTAAACACTCTCTCAAAAACCTGCAGTCCGCAGATGACACCGTCCTCCTTGCAGATGAGGTCGGCAGTACCTGCCTGTGCATGGGGCATTACTGCGTTGGTGGAGACATCCTCACTGGTGATATCCTCTCTCAATGCGCTGATGATCAGCGGATCTACATTCAATTTCATGGTTGCTTTATCTAACATTTTCAATACCATCCCCGCAATTTACGAGGGGATCATCCTTTCTCCGGTTCAGACCGGCAAATATTATCGTTACTGTACACTGCTATTCCGGTGTTACTGTTCACAGTCACTTTACATACATTCTACAGGCTCGCCCTGACATCGGCAATCTGCGAAGCCAAGCCGGCAGGAATCCTCTGTCATATTTACTGACCCGCATGATTTATCCTCTTGGCAGCCCTTTTTGCAAATACTAGACTCTCCAGAAGTGAATTGCTGGCCAGCCTGTTTTTGCCGTGGACTCCGTTGCAGGCAGTCTCTCCCACCGCGAAGAGGTTTTTCATGGATGTTTTACTGTCGTGATCCACCTTTATGCCGCCCATAAAATAGTGCTGTGCCGGCACTACCGGTATGCACTCGTTATAGACGTCATAGCCCATCTTCTTGCAGTATGCCACAATGGTGGGGAAGTGGGTATCAAGCTCTTCACGCGGTATAGGTCTTAAATCTTCCCAGACAAACTCCGTTCCGTCCTTCTCCATCTGTTTGAGAATGGCCTCCGTCAAAAGATCCCTGGGCATAAGCTCATCCGCAAAACGCTCCATATTTTTATTGTACAGCTTTGCTCCCTCTCCCCTCACTGACTCAGATATGAGAAAACACCTGTCATCAGGGTTCTTGGAATAAAAGGTTGTGGGATGTATCTGGACATAATCCAGATCCTTGAGCTCGATATCGTATTTTTTAGCCAGATCTATGGCATCGCCGGTAAGATGTCTGAAGTTGGTGGAATGACGGTATTTTCCGCCGATACCCCCTGTTGCCAGGACAGTGTATTCGGCAAAAATATCAACATCCTCCTCCTCACCGTCGTCGGATATGTGGCTGACCTTAAGTCCTACGCACTTTCTGTCATCCCCTTCGCCTTCTATGATGAGATCCGTCATGGCGGCATTCTCTATGATACTGATGTTATTCCGGCGCTTTGCCTCCTCATAAAGGCGGCTGGTGATGGCCTGTCCCGTGGTATCCTTGTGATAGATTATGCGCTTCTCACTGTGGGCGCCCTCTCTGGTAAATAAGAGATTTCCGTCCTCATCCCGCTCAAATTCCACGCCGTATCCCAGCAGATCACTCACCACGTTCGGCGAGGATCTTATCATGATCTCCACGGATTCCCTGTCATTTTCATAATGACCGGCCTTCATAGTGTCTTCAAAATATGCATCGTAATCCGACGGATCCTTCAACATACACATTCCGCCCTGCGCCAGAAAAGAATCGGAGTCCTCCACCCGCTTTTTGGTAATGATTGTGATCTTTTTCCTGCGGTCAACATTAAGCGCAAGGTATAAACCGCTGCATCCGCTGCCCGCGATCAAAACGTCTGTTTTCATAAGCTTTCCTCAGCCTCCCAGCTCTATCATGCGATCCAGCGGTTTTCTGGCCGCTTTTATCATCTCGTCGCTCATGACTATCTCCTCAGCCGCATCGCCCTTCAGGAAATGATAGATGTCTCCCAAGGTTGTGAGGGCCATGTTGTGACATACCAGATCCTTTGACAAAGGATAGAACATCTTATCCGGGCACTCGTAAGAAAGGTGATCCGCGATAGATGACTCAGTTCCGATGATGAATTCCTTTGCATCCGATCTCTTTGCGAAATCCATGATGCCCGTGGTGCTGCCGATATAATCAGCTCCCTCACAGACCTCCGGAAACGCCTCGGGATGTACCAGCAAAAGAGCATCCGGATGCTCAGCCCTGGCAGCCTCCACATCGGATCTCTTAACCCTCATATGAGTGGGGCATCCGCCCCTGTACAGCACGATGTCTTTGTCGGGACACTGGCTCTTAACATATGTTCCCAAATTTATATCCGGCACGAAGAGGATCTTGTCCTCGGGCATATTGCGGATGATCTTTACTGCGGAAGATGAAGTCACGCAGACATCGCAGCCGGTCTTCATCTCGGCCGTGGTATTGATATAAGCTACCACTGCATAACCCGGATTCTGCTTTTTCAACTCCTCCAAAAGCTCCAGATCAAGCTGGCGGGCCATGGGACAGTCGGCATCCTTCGCACTCAAATACACTCTCTTCTCCGGAGACAGTATCTTGGCGGTCTCTGCCATAAAACGCACACCGCACATCAAAATATTGGCTGCATCCGTTTTCGCTCCGTCCTTGGCAAGTCCGTAGGAATCTCCTATAAAATCGCCTATCTCCCATATCTCATGCGACTGGTATGCATGGACTAAGATGCAGACGTCCTTTTCCTTTTTGAGCCTGATGATCTCTTCCTGCATTTCTCTGATATTCATTTGCTATCACCCCCGGTGTATACCGGGTTCCTTTCATATTGATGATCCGGGTTTTCCTGAATTATACACTGCTGTTCGAGTATCAGTGCACATATATGTAGTCATGCCGGACATTATACACTAACCCGGAACATCTGTCAAGCATATGTAAAACACCTGACAAGACACCTGCCGTGGCACTGTAAAAGCCTTTCAGCCTCTTCAGATTACATTTTTACTACATTTTTTTTGATTCGGGTTCAAATTTTTAGATGGTTTTTTCAAGCTGCTTTATTGACAACACCCCCTTAAATATGTACTATGTATGTATTGATGTGACAAAAACAAACATTAAAGTTTTTAGGAGGACAATAAAATGAAGACAGTACAGATCTCACTCAAT
>JAILBP010000120.1:0-4965 GCA_024680835.1 Lachnospiraceae bacterium
TGGCTTCTCATCATACGAAAGTACATGAATGGTTGTACCATCTTCCTCCCAGGGGATGAGGTTTCCATCCTCATCGAACCGCATTGACAGTTGCTTATATACCAGTAATACGTTATGCATCTTACTGTCGAAATCAGGATCGCGATTTTCGCAGTAATACTTGATCCGAAATGGCTTTATATCCGCCTCATCAAGTATAGTATGTATGGTGCTTTTATGTATTGTTGAAAGCCTTATATAGCCAGCTGCCTCCGCGTTTTTATTTATGTGTTCTGTCAGTTTGGCATAAGTCCAGGTTTCGGCAGCATAGCCTAAGTCGACTGGTTTTTGGCATGCTATGTTTATGATCCATGCTTTTTCATCATCAGTGATCTCGGTGTTGCGTCCACGTCCGGGTGCATCAAAAAGAGCATTTTCTACACCGCCTTCGAGGTACTTGTTGATACAAAGCATAACGCTCTTGCGATTGATTCCGACCTTATCGGCGATATCATCAATGGGTGTGCCATCCGCTTTAAGCAAAAGAATTCTTGCGCGGTTAACAGTTTGTGCTTGAATCGTACGGGCGCGGGTTTGTGCTTCAAGATAGTCTCGATCCTGTGCTGTAAGGTTAATTGTAGTTGCTTTTCTCCCCATAGTAATCTGCCTCCCTTCAAGGGTATATAGATATTATACTATAGGGAGAGAATAAAGTCCGCTTATTTAAAAGATGCTATACTAGGAGAGCCTGAAAAGGATCGGCGGGAGATCCGCGCAGAAGAGTTACGAATCGGTCATCAGGGAATACCTGAATGTGCCGGTGGTCAGCGCATATGCAATCTTTTTTATTGCTACGATTCTGACGGTGTTTGCTTATAAGGGGATTCCGCTTTCCATGGGAGCGGTATTAGAGGCAACTGGATATATTTATGTGACTTATTTTGGCGTAAAGATCTTCCATGAAAAGATCAATAAACAGAAGATAATAGCACTTGTGCTCATTATCAGTGGAATCATTGTATATTCGGTATGGGGCTGATTTTTCATGGCGAAGAAATCAAAGAAACACAAAAAGAATAAAACACAGGCAGCTATCCGGACAAATCAGCAGTCTTTGAAAACAGAAAGCTTGAAAAGTGATGAAAAGGCAGTGATGGTTGAGACTACTGAACCGGCGCCACATAAAAGATGCTTTGATCCGTGGGTTATTCCGGCTGTCTTGATCCTTTTGGGATTGGAACTTTTTTTCTGGAGGAATATCATCTTTACGGATAATATGCTCGGTGATCTTGGGGATGGGCGTTTTACAGCACTGATCACGGAACACTGGTGGCAGTTTTTGTGTGGCAGGGAACGTTTTGGATCGATTCCGATCTTTTATCCGAATCAAACAGCCTTAGGGTATTCGGATCTTCATCTTGGATTCGGCGTGTTTCACTCATTATTCAGACTTCTGGGAATGGATCTGTATCTGGCATTTAAGTGGTCGGTGTTTGCATTGCATCTTTTGGGACTACTTTCAATGTTTTATATGCTTCGTCGTACGCTGGGGTTGGGTAACGTTTGGAGTGTGTTTGGCACGGTCGCTTTTTCACATTGCTGCGCGCTTTCGGCGGTGTCGCTTCATCCGCAATTATTTGCTGCCGGTATGCTGCCGCTTCTTTTTATCTTTTATGCAGGATTTGTGCGGAATTTTGAACAACGGAAAAAACGTAATCTGTATGCTTATCTGACGCTGTTTTGGTTTGCTTTTCTGACATATACTTCTTGGTATATGGCTTGCTTTACCGGCATTTTTTGTCTGGTTTTCATGATCGGATATCTGTTTATGATGAAAGGCAGCAAACCGGGGGTATCAAAGAGGATTGGAAGCTGGCTTTCAACAATCGGCTTGGATATTTTGGGATACATTGTGTTCTTTATTGTGCTGTATATCCCTTTTATGAGTGTTTATATTCCGGTAATAAGAGAGGGGAGTCTTTATTCCTATTCCGGCTATTATCTGCCGGACCCTGTTGATCTGATCAATGTGACAGAGAGCAACGCTATGTTCGGTTGGCTGATGCGAATGTTGAAGATGAGTGCCCGCGGACGAGATCATGAGGTGGCGGAAGGCTTTTCGCTGATCGCACTGGTGATGTTTTTGATCGTTGTTATTAATATGTTTTCCCAAAGAGGGAAAAGAGAGAAGATGGATCTTGTACTACCGAAAACAACGGCGGTCAGCGTATTGGTCTGTCTTCTTCTGATGATCCGCTGGGATGGAGCCGATGGATCTTTATGGGCCGTTGTCTATGCTGTCCTTCCGCCTGCAAAGGCAGTTCATGCTGTGGCACGGTTCCTGCTTTGGCTGTGTTTCCCGATGAGCGCGGTTACAGCCTATTGGGCGGATAAGATGCCTGTCTTTCAAGGGAAAAGAAAGGGGCTGGCGTTTTCGTGTCTGATCGTTGGATTGATGGCATTATCTACCATACGCACTGGTGGTATGATGACACTGTTTACGCATAATGACCGCGTGGCATTTATGGAAGATGTTTCCGAAGCACCGCAGGATGCGCAATCATTCTATATTGTGGATTCGGCAATGGCAGGCGAAGATCAGTATATATACCAGCTGGATGCATGGGAAGTAGCGGAAAAGACCGGAATTCCAACATTGAACGGATACTCGGGGCATTATCCTGCAGGCTGGGGTGTATGGGATGTTTGTGGCGAGAATTATGAGGCATATGCCGCGTATTGGGCGCAGCAGTATGGGTTGGAAAAGGTCTATGCATATGACAGGGCGACGAATAGCTGGAGCGCACGTCTGCCTCAGTAATGGATAATGAATGATTGATACATGTGTGTAGATGAGTGAGGTTTGCTATGAACTGTTATGATAAGAAAAAATTTTTAAAGAATATGATTAGATTGATGTTCAGATCATGGGCGATTCTGTTTGCTGCTTTGATTTTTATTATTTCACAAAGCGTTGATGCTTCGGCGGCGCCGGCCCTGAGCGAGAAGAAGATCAAAGTGATGCAGGGATGTGCATATGTGATTTATGTGGATGATAATTCCGATGAAAAAGAGGTTTTGTGGGATGTTGTTGATCCGGCAAAAGTTGAAATCGTGTATTCAGACGATCAATATGCCGTTCTGAAAGCACTTCAGAAAGGGAAGACAAGGGTTACGGCAAAAATCGGCAAAAAAAAGATGACGTGTACGGTTAAGGTGACGAAAGCCGTTTCATTTCCTAAAAAGATGATGGTTATGAAAGGCGATACGTTTGAATTATCTGCCGGTGGTAAATCTGCATGGAATATATCGGATGCTTATGTGAAGGCTGTATCACCGAAAAAGAAAGTGAAAAAACAAAAGTTTAAGGCAAAATCAGCAGGCAGTGTGACCATTACGGCACAAAGGGGGAGGACAGAAAAGAAATGTGAAGTTACTGTACTTAGTAAAAAAGGACTGGCTTATGATCTGCGCCCTGAGATGAGCGAAGTGGAAATAACGGAAGGGGAAAACTGTCATATCGGTGTGGAGACAAAATCAACAGATCGAAATGCAGATGTTCGTCTGACATCTGGCAATGAATGTGCTGTCGGGACGGTACTGAATAACGGTATATTGGTTTATGGGGTGCAGAAAGGTGATTGCGTTATAACACTGCAGTATGGAACTGTTGTCAAGGAGATTCATGTAACAGTAAAGGAAAAACCGTTTTATTCGCTTAGGCTGTCTTCTGCTCTGGTAATGGCGACGGTTGGTGATACAGTCAAAGTCAAAAGTGAAACAGAATCAAATGATGATTCAGCCAAGCTTCAGGTTTCCTGTGATGATACCGGGATTGCGGAGGCAAAGATCAATAAAAATGAAATTGTGATAAAGGCAAAGAAAGACGGAGTCGCTACGCTTAGTGTATCTTTTGGGACAGAGAAAAGGGAACTTCCGGTAATTGTTTTGTTGAAACAAGAACAGTCGTTGATAGCGAATGTGAAGGGAATCAATCATCGTGGCTTTTGCGGTGGCGCTCCGGAAAACACGCTTCCGGCATACAGGCTTTCGAAACAAATGGGGTTTGATTATGCTGAGGCAGATATAACGTTTACAAAAGACGGCGTGCCGGTATTGCTTCATGATAATACGATCAACCGGACGGCGCGGAATAAAGACGGGAGCATTATAAAACAAACCATATATATAAAGGATATCACTTATCAACAGGCTCTGGAATACGATTTTGGCGTGTTTGCGGGCAGCGCTTATAAGGGAACAACAATTCCGACATTTGTGGAATTTATCCGGCTTTGCAGAGATTTGGGTATTCATCCGTATATTGAATTGAAAAGTGATCAGGTGTATACGGATGAGCAGATTGATATGTTGCTTGAAATTGTCAGAAGGAATGGGATGGAGAAGAAGGTCACCTGGATTTCCTTTGAAAAAAGCTATCTTATATCAATCAGTACGAAAGATCCGTCTATCAGGATCGGTTATCTGGTGGGTACGGTGACTGATGAAGTGATCGGCTATGCACAGTCTATGAAAACAACGGATAATGAGGTTTTTATCGATACGAGTGATTATTCCGCAAATGCAGTATCATTGTGCTATAATGCGCACCTGCCGATGGAAGTATGGACCATAGATGATCCTGAAGTGATGAAAAAACTGGATCCGTATATTACGGGGGTTACTTCAAATACACTGAACTATGCGACTGTATTGAAAGAGGCACAGCTGAACCGCTAGCACATATGCTTTGCGGCGGGCATATAAATTGACTTTTTCCCTATTCTTTAGTAAACTATTTAATGTTGTATCAGTTTGGTTGTGATATCGATTCTTTACAACCAAAATGCGAAAGAAAAGAAGAAAATATATCATAAAGGAGAGAACAAAAATGGCAAAACATGCACTGATCACCGGTATTAACGGACAGGACGGTTCTTATCTGGCGGAGCTTTTGCTTTCGGAAGGGTATGAGGTATATGGTAT
>JAILBP010000164.1:0-2800 GCA_024680835.1 Lachnospiraceae bacterium
GGACGCTGGGGAGGAGAGGAATTCATGATACTGCTGCCCGGAACCGATGAATCCGGTGCAAAAGATCTGGCAGAGCTTCTCAGGGTGAATTTCTCCATCATCAAGTTTACCACTGCACCGAATCAGACAGTGAGCGTGGGAGTTACCGAGGTGAAGAGCACTGAATCTCCGGATGATGCATGCATGCGGGTGGATAAAGCACTCTATGAAGGCAAGCATTCCGGCAAAAATAAAGTAGTGGTGCTGTAAAAGCAGGGGGAGCTGTTTTGAATGTAAATATATACAAATTTTTTCAAAAAAACAGTAGACTTTTTTTGCTAATTGTGATAGATTCTTTCGTGTACCGTTAGTGGCACAACAAATTTATACGGAGGTAATTCAAAATGCAGGGTACAGTTAAATGGTTCAATGACCAGAAGGGTTATGGTTTCATTTCTGATTCTGAGGGCAAGGATGTTTTCGTTCATTACTCAGGCATTAACTCTGAGGGCTTCAAAACTCTCAAAGAGGGTGCAGCAGTTGAGTTTGACGTAACAGACGGCGAAAAAGGTCCCCAGGCTACAAATGTTACCATCTTAGGTTGATCAAACCACCAGAACGTCGGATCGTTTCAATGTAATTATCGTAATTGTGTACCTTTTATACATAAATAGAAGTTTCGTTGATACTGAAAAGACATTACAAAGCTCCGGTCGTAAGTACCGGAGCTTTTCTTTATCACAGGATGGACGAAAAATGTTAAAAAAACAGGAACTCAGAAAACAATACATTCAGATCAGGGACTCACTTCCTGCAGATGCCAGAGCGGAGTGTTCCCTGAAGATATGCAGTATAGTAGAAGACAGCGCCGAATTTGAGGACAGTGATATCATATTATGTTATGCACCCATCAAAAGTGAGGTCGATGTATGGCCGCTTTTTGACACAGCGATATCAAAAGGAAAGAAAGTTGGACTTCCGCTTGTGGACGGTGATGGGATGGATTTTTATGAGGTGACATCCCGCGGGGAGCTTAAGCCTGGTAATTTCGGCGTCCCCGAGCCTTCCGCTGCTGTTTCCAAAAAGATAGATATCATAAAGGGTAAAACCCTCATGATAGTGCCGGGGCTTGCCTTTGATAAGACCGGAAACAGGATGGGTTACGGAAAAGGCTTTTATGATCGTTTTCTCCACAGACACGGAGAGAATATCCGTACCATGGCGGTATGTTTTGAGAGGCAGGTAGCGGAGAGTCTTCCTGCAGACAGTACCGATATTCCGGTGGATTGTCTTACCACTATCAACGGGGTCTTTGACTGCAGGCTGAGACGAAGATATGAGACAGTTATCGGCAGGATAGAGAACAGCAGGCGTTTTGCGGATGCTCCGGGGGTGGAGACCTCGGCTAAGATACTGCAGGCTTTGGGTGATCCGGACAGGAAGCTTGAATTTATCCATGTTGCGGGCACCAACGGAAAAGGTTCGGTATGTGCGCTTACTGCTTCGGCGTTATCAGAGGCGGGGCTTAGGGTTGGTCTGTTTACTTCACCGCATTTGATAAGCTTTAATGAGCGCATCAGGATATTCAATAAAGAAAATATCATAAATGATATGAAACATACCTGCATATCCGACGAGGATGTAGTGAGACTGGCAGAGATTGTCCGTGGGACAGCTGACGCCAAGGGCATTACACTGACTATGTTTGACTATTGCTTTGCCATAGGTATTCTGTATTTTGTGGAAAAAAACACTGATGTTGTGGTATTGGAATGTGGACTTGGGGGAAGACTTGATTCCACCAATGCCATAGGTGTACCTGCGGTTTCAGCCATTACGTCCATAGGGTTTGACCACATGCAGTATCTTGGCGACAGTCTGACGGACATTGCTGCTGAGAAGGCAGGTATATTAAAGCGCGGAACAGAAGCGTTCATAGGTTCCTGCGATGAAAGCGTCAGGGAATATTTTGCAAAAACTTGCAACGAGAAAGATATAAACGTTACATTCTTACAGGAAGATGATATTTATGAGGGAGCGTTGGCGCTCAAAGGAGAATATCAGCGCAGGAATGCACGGCTTTCCGCTATGATCGTCAGAAGCTTTTTTGAGAAGAGAAAGAATTTATTCCCGGGTGATACGGATATAGACCGCGTAATATCTGCAGGATTTCAAAAAGCAGCCTGGGACGGAAGGTTCCAGATACTGAGAGACAAACCGTTGCTCATCATAGACGGCGCTCACAACGAGCACGGAGTTAAAGCCCTTAAAGAGGCGCTTATGACGGCTTATCCGGACAGGATATTCTGCTTTGTCATGGGAGTGATGAAGGACAAGGATTTCACGGGAATGCTAAAGGATATGCTGCCACTGTGCCGAAAATTCTATGCTTCGCAGACGGATTACGAGAGGACCTTGCCCGCGGCTGAGCTTGCCCGTCAAGCTCAAAACTGCGGATATACAGATGCACAGACCATAGTCATAGAGGATATCGATTCCATACCGGAAGATACGGTGGTATTCGGGTCGCTCTATTTTGTGGGGGATGTGTTGAAGAGGGTGATCGTGCCGGGACAAACTCTAATACAGCAGTGAATACATGGCAAAAGTATATTGAGATAGATTGGTATATTTGCTATAATACGAATTTGTATAAGATCAAGAAAAGAGGCTGATTTACGATGAAGATTACTGTAAAGGTGGGCTCATCCACATTGACGCATGAGTCCGGGAATTTGAACATCAGGAGGATAGAATCACTGGTAAAGGTTCTTTCGGATCTGAAAAATGCAGGTCATGAGATAGTACTGGTGTCATCCGG
>JAILBP010000207.1:0-6564 GCA_024680835.1 Lachnospiraceae bacterium
CCCATGAATACCGGAAGACCTGTAGAAGACTCCACTATAGCGTAGATGAACGGTCTGTCGAGGTAAACCTCCTTCGGGGGCTCTGTGGGGCCAACGGATGTTGCAACATTTACGATAACTGCTGTTGCAGCTGCTGCCTTGGTACCGTTCTTGTCAAGTTCGATGTGTGTCTTATGGATAACATTTCCAACATAGAGATTGTCAAAACCTGTAGTGCCCATTCCTGTAAGATCAGCTCCAAAGGGTTCAAATGCCTTCCTGATACCGATGTTCTGAAGCGGTTTTGTCAGCTCGGCATCATAATCATATGTGAACTCAGGCATCTTTGTGATGACCTTTGTATACTGTGCGCCGTTGTAAAGATTGAGGAAAGACTCACCTGTCATATCTTCAAGATATTTTTTCACGCCAACCTTCTCGTCCGGCAGAATGGCTACAAAGCTGTACTCTCCGCCTTCGTAGCTCTTAGCAAATCCCACTGCGTTCTCATCGGAAAGATATCTGTTCTCTGAGCCGCACAGCATATTGACTTTCTCGACCTTGCCTTCGGCATTTGTGAAATCCTGATTCTCAAAGGGATCAGAATACTGATCTGCCCACTTACCCTCAAAACATAAAGCATTCACCAGGATAGCTGCCATATCCTTGTCAACCGTGTCTAAGATCTTCGGGATCATGCCGTCCGTGTTATCCGATACCCAGCCATTGATCTCATTCGCAGTCGTATCATCAAAAGCGCGGGCATATACATCGGCATCAAAGTATTTTTTAACGTTTGAAACATAGTCATCATTCAGAATGATATAGTTGGCATCATCCCTTACCCATACGGAATTTGCCAGATGGAACTTAACCTTCTCTGAAGATGTGAGTCTTTCATTGTATGCGGCAAAGGCATCCCTGTAATCCGCATATGCCATACTGCCTGCCATTGCTTTGTTAAGCTCTTCCAATGTCTCTCCCTTAGAGCCTTCCGTCAATAACATCAGTGCGCTGATCACAGACTCCGGTGAGACAAGGGCGTTTTTGCCGTCTTTAATATCTTCGAGACAGGTTGACTTAAACAGATCAACCGAGAAATCTGCTGTTGAACTTGCGAAGCTTTCGTCCTTCTCAAGATCCGTAACTTTGATCTTTACCGTTCCAACATTTGCCTTCTTTCCGTCTTTGATCTCTTTTACAGTGATCTTTGCAGTTCCTGCGGAACCCGCTTTTATAATGCCCTTTTTATTCACCTTAACGACTGTCACATCAGAAGACTTGAATTTGTAGGTCGCACCCTTGAGCTTTTTCTTAAGACGGATCTTTGTCTTGTCGCCCTCATTGAGATTCATGGACTTCACCGGAATGGATGCAGATGCGCCCTTTGCCTGTACAGTCCGGGGAATGTTAACAGCTCCTGCAGTGCATGTCACCGCCAGTAACAAAGCTGTGAGTTTCATAAGATTCTTTTTCATGATATAATGCCTCCGATTTTATTTGTTTTTCCAACAGCCTAAAATGCATGCTCTTTCCGCTGTCTTTCCGGCTTTTCTTTTCGCCTCTGTCTATATAGACTCCTTAACATGATCAAAGGTTACAAAAAATCAAAAAATTTATGTTGAAGCTTTCTGCGGCTCCTTTTTATCCTTTGCATATATGAGTTTCATGACCACAGGTGTCAGGATGCTGGAAACTATTATGAGCAATATAACGCATGTAAAATAATCCGCCTCTATGAGCCCCGCAGACAATCCCTTCTGTGATACGATGAGCGCCACCTCACCACGGGTCATCATACCGACTCCCACCTTCAACGAATCATTGAAGTCGTAGCCGCATATCTTCGCCATTGATCCGCAGCCGATGATCTTGGATATCAGTCCCACCAGCACAAAACATACTGAAAACAGCACGATCTCTTTTGTGATACTGTCAAAGGTTGTCTTCAGACCGATGGAAGCAAAAAAGATGGGTCCGAATAACATATAGGAGTTGATATCCACTTTTCTCTCAATGTATTCCGAATCATCGATGGAACACAGGATGATACCCGCAACGTAGGCACCGGTGATATCCGCAATACCGAAATATCTCTCAGCAATGTAGGAAAAGCCAAAACAGTATGCAAGTCCCGCTATGGGAATACGTCTTGTATGTGGATATTTCTCGTCTATCTTCTTAAAGATCTTATAAGAGATAAAGCCCACAACAAAGGCAAACACAAAGAACAGCAAGGTACTGATGATAACCTTTAAGGGCTTTGTACCGGGATCCTTGAAACCGATCACAAAGGTCAGCACTATGATACCGATAACATCATCGATGATGGCCGAGCTCAATATGAGAGTTCCCACCTTGGTGCTGATCTTTCCCATCTCCTTGAGAGTCTGGGCCGTAATGCTGACAGAGGTTGCAGTCAGTATCACACCCACAAACACTGCTTTGTAAAAGCCCTCGTCTCCCCAGGGACTCATACCGTAAAAGCACATGTAAAGCAGTGCTCCGCACACAAGCGGTACAAAAACGCCGCAGCTTGCCACCAAAACCGCATGTATGCCTGTGGACAATAACTGTTTGAGATTTGTGCCCAGTCCTACGGAAAACATCAGCATGATAACACCGATCTCCGCCATCTTGGCTATGAAAGGTGTAGGCGACACCAGTCCCAAAAGCGCCGGTCCCAGTACGACTCCGGCTATAATCTCTCCTACTACCTGCGGAGCTTTCAGCTTGTGTGCCAAAAGTCCGAACAGTTTTGCAAAAACAACAATAAGCGCAAGATCCTTTAATATAACGTAGCTTTCCATTTCACACCTGATATTATTCTATTAGTTTTTATGACAAGGTCTTACTGCTTGTGGTAAAGCCTTTCTTCCTCTTCGTACTTGGGCTCGCAGGTAACCTGCACTCCAAGTTTTTTCAACAATTTTGTGTCCACCGAAGACAGTATTACAGTGCTGTGAACAGTGCTGCCCTTAAGCTGTGACAGTACAGACAGTGCCTTTGTGGCAAGCTCATTGGTCGCCGCCGATGTCGAAAGGGCTATCAGTATCTCATCCGTATGAAGCCTCGGATTGATGCTGCCGAGATATTTTGTCTTCAGTGTCTGTATTGGAGCAATGGAATCGGCTGACACCAGATAGATATCGTCATCTATACCCGCCACGGCCTTCAATGCATTCAACAGCATTGCGGATGCAGCACCTAAAAGCTCCTTTGTCTTTCCTGTGATGATGCGGCCGTCAGGCAATTCTATAGCAACCGCAGGTCGCCCTGTGAGCTTTTCCTCCTCTATGGCAGCCTTGACAACATCACATTCCTTTGGATTTATGCCTGCCTGATTTAACAAAAGCTCCAGCTTGTATATATTGTCCTTTGACTCGCCCCTTATCTTTTTGTCACAGAGTGCCTTGTAGTAGCGCCTTACGATCTCCATACGCGACGCGCGGGAACAGATCTCGTCATCCACAATGCAGTTTCCCGCCATATTGACACCCATGTCCGTGGGAGACCTGTAAAGACTCTCACCTGCTATAAGCTCAAAGGTTGACTTCAATACCGGGAATATCTCGATATCCCTGTTGTAATTTACCGTGGTCTCGCCATAAGCTTCAAGATGAAAGGGATCTATCATGTTGACATCATTCAGATCGGCTGTGGCCGCCTCGTACGCAAGATTCACCGGATGCTTCAGGGGGAGATTCCATATTGGGAAGGTCTCAAACTTGGCATATCCGGCCTTGATACCCTTTTTATACTCATGATAAAGCTGGGACAGACATGTCGCCATCTTGCCGCTGCCGGGTCCAGGAGCTGTCACCACCACCAGAGGACGGGTGGTCTCAATGTATTCGTTCTTGCCGAAGCCCTCATCGCTGACAATACCGCTCACATCATTGGGATAACCCGGTATCACATAATGCCTGTAGCTTTTTATGCCCAGATCAGAAAGCTTATTCTCAAACAATACCGCCAGGGGCTGGGAAGCATACTTTGTGAGACATACACTGCCCACGAAAAGACCTCTCTCCTGAAATGCATCTATGAGACGCAAAACATCCATATCATATGAAATACCGTAATCGCCGCGCTGCTTTCCGCTCTCGATATCCTCCGCACTGACCACGATCACTATCTCCGCCTGATCCTTTAACTGCAATAACATCTGCAGCTTCGAATCCGGCTCAAACCCCGGCAGAACCCTTGATGCATGATAGTCGTCGAAAAGCTTTCCACCAAACTCAAGATAGAGCTTGTTATCAAACTTTGCGATACGCTCTCTTATGTGCTGCGACTGCATTTCAAGATATTTTTGGTTGTCGAATCCCTTTTTCATCTTCTCTCCTCCGGTCCTTGTGAGCCGCTTTTGCGGCTTTCCTGGGTACACTTATACGTGCCGTGGTATGCAAAACATTATTATATGCTCTTTAACTCCTGATAAAGCCTTGACACAGGAAGACCTATCACGTTATCCACAGAGCCGTCTATGCGCTTGATATATCTGGATGCGAGCCCCTGGATGCCGTACGCACCTGCCTTATCCATGGATTCGCCTGTTGAGATATAATCCTTTATCTCGGCGCCGGTCATGTCATTGAACTCCACCAGGGTGTTCTCCACAAAACGGGCGCATTTTCTCTCTCCGTTAACGTTTTTAATGACGGTCACGCCTGTCGACACCATGTGGACATCACCTGCCAAAAAGCCCAGCATTTCAATGGCTTCCTGCTCGTCGGATGGTTTGCCCAGGATCCTGCCATCCTTTGATACCACGGTATCTGCCCCGATTATGATATATATATCCTCATAGGTCTCATCCGGAAATTCTCTGGATTCAATCTCTCTGGCTTTTTGAAAAGCGAGTTCCTGTACCAGCTTTACAGGGTCATCGGTTGTCTTTATCTCTTCACCTGTGGCAGGTATTATCTCAAAATCATCAAACAATCTCTTCAAAAGCTCATGCCTTCTGGGTGAAGCTGATGCCAAAATAACTCTCATGATCTGTAATCTCCGTTTATCTTCACATAATCATATGTAAGATCGCAACCAAAAGCTGTAGCCGAGCTCTCTCCCTGATGAAGATCGACTAAAATCGTTATCTCATCATCTTTTAATATCTCAGCAGCTTCCTCCTCCGAGAAAGCAACTCCCGACCCGTTTCTGCAGACTGCAATACTGCCGGCTTTCGATGCCATATTGACACTCACCTTATCAATGTCAAATTCGGCATCCGCATAACCGATAGCGCACAGTATCCTGCCCCAGTTTGCGTCTCCGCCGAATATAGCACATTTCAAAAGAGAGGAACATATAACACTCTTGGCTACCGTCACGGCCGTCTCTTCGGAATCAGCCCCATCCACCTTACAGGTGATCAGTTTTGTGGCTCCCTCACCGTCCGCTGCCAGCATCTTGGCAATGTTCAGCATTACTATATAAAGACCTTTTTTGAATATCTCGTAGGGCTCGCCTTCGGTCTCAATCATGTCATTTCCTGCAAGACCGTTTGCCATGACAGTACAGGTATCGTTTGTGGACTGGTCACCGTCAACGCTGATACAATTGAAGGTCACCTTTACAAGCTCGCTCAATGCCTTCTGCAAAAGCTCAGACGAGATGGCAACATCCGATGTTATAAAGTTCAAGGTAGTGGCCATATTGGGATGTATCATTCCGCTGCCTTTTCCCATACCGCCGATACGGCAGGTCTTACCGTCTATCGTAAACTCTACGGCAACCTGTTTTTCCACGGTATCCGTGGTCATGATGGCTGTCATGGCTCTGTCGTTACCATCCCTCGTCAGACCTTCTGCAAGCGGTTTTATATGATCTTCAACAGGTTTCAATGACATAGGCATTCCGATGACGCCGGTAGATGCAACTATGACCTCTTCGCTTTTAACATTTAATTCTTTTGCCACGAGATCACACATGCCTTCAGCGATCTCGATACCGTTTGCATTGCATGTATTGGCATTTTTGGAATTGGCTATGACTGCACGAGCCTTTCCGCCTGATTTTTTAAGATTTTCTCTTGTAACTATTACAGGCGCACCCTTAACCTTATTCTGAGTGAACACTCCGGCAGCATTACATTCTGCCTCACTGAACACAAGGCCCAGATCGTTTTTCTCCGGATTCGGATTAATGCCGCAGTTCAAACCGTTTGCGGTAAATCCCATGGCAGCGCACACGCCACCGTCAACATACTTGTAACCTTCAAATTCTTCAAATCTCATGATACAGTTCCTCTTTATACAAAATTATACGCTTAACAAACGAATTTCATCATACCTCAGTGATAATCAATTGTCAAACATACAATTGACACAAAATCTTTACTTTTCACACAATATATTAAACAGATGAGGCACGATCACATACGAACAGCAGTTATATGTAAGTGATTGTGCCGGAATATGTTCAAATCGATTAAAAAATAATCGAGTAGGCTGACTCCTACTCGATAACACCCCTGTTGTACACCTCAAGGCAGAAGCCTTTCGGTGTCCTACAGTCGCCGGATACAGATCATCTCGTGCAAGCACGGCAATCTGTATCCGGCTCGTTGTCACACAAAAA
>JAILBP010000213.1:0-9999 GCA_024680835.1 Lachnospiraceae bacterium
TCTCGAATCCTGCTCATTCTGTGAGGAATGCATGCCCGGATCATCAGCAACACAGATTACCATACCGGCATTTACGCCCGTGTAGGATGCAGTATACAAGGGATCCGCTGCCACGTTAAGTCCCACGTGTTTCATGCCGCAAAATGATCTTTTCCCCGCAAGGCTGGCACCGAAAGCCACCTCCATGGCCACCTTCTCATTTGGCGCCCACTCGCTGTAGATCTCGTCATATTTAGCTGCCTCCTCAGTGATCTCCGTACTGGGAGTGCCGGGATAAGACGACACCACGGAACATCCTGCCTCGAACAAACCTCTGGCAAAGGCTTTATTGCCTAACATCAACTCTTTCATGTTACATTCTCCTTACATATTGTCCTAAAGGATACCGCTTGCGGTGGATTCCTTAGGACGGTCTACAGAATTAAGCAAAAATATCCGGTACCGTACCGATAGGATCAGCCGACACCATAAAAAAACACGCTTGCAAGTATATCACATGCTGTCAACTATTGCAAACAAAACGTTATGGTAATATGTAACAGAAATGTTACTATTCACAGCCTATTTATGATGTAGTCCGGCACGATTACATACATATACACTGCTGTTCGTGTGTGCTTCCCTTCGTCGCGGGGTTCACGCGCATGCATATTTGCGAACTGCGTGTGACTTCGCTTCGCTCACTCACACTCGTTCACAACCGTATGCATACGCTTACTTTTATCAAAACCTGACAGCTATGACCCCTTGCTCGGTCAGCACAATCTCACATCAGTGTATATGTATGTGATCGTGCCTCACCTACCTAATTGGCTGTGAATAGTAACTGAATAGTAACAGATTACTATTATTTCATCTTGACAAAACTCCGTCTCACAGGATATAATGTGAACTCCGGGCAGCTGGGGTGTCAGCGGTACCCTGTACCGGCAATCCGCTATAGCCGGAGTGATGTTCTGCCCCGGGTCTTTTGTTGTAGTACGCCGCATTTAAGTGGTGTTGATGTTTCGGGTCTCGCGCAATGGATGCCTGTGAATCGTGTCAGGTCAGGAATGAAGCAGCACTAAGCAGGATTTTCCATGTGCCGTGAGGGTGCCTGGGCTGAGCTAACTGGATGTCGAAACGGCTGTGGCAGGGATTCAAAGCAGAACGCCCGGGTTTTCGGATCTTTTTTAACTTGCCTGGTATATTGCGCTATTATGTATATAAATTCACTTTTTAGTATCTGAATTCTTTATTCCAGATTCAACTTATTCTTTACCAGATGCATATTCCACAGATAAGCTCCCACTATGGCAACAACTTCAATTATCAGGAAAAGCACCAGCATAATGTCGTATTGTGCAGTTACATCCTCGACTGTGTCCATTCTGAAATTTATTCCAAAAAATATATTTAACACAGCAGAAACAGCAGACACTATATTCATGGCAAATCTCTGCACAAACGAGATACCTACCAGAGCACATATTGCCAGAACAAAACGGTTC
Organism: Lachnospiraceae bacterium; assembly: GCA_024680835.1. Lineage (GTDB taxonomy): Bacteria > Bacillota > Clostridia > Lachnospirales > Lachnospiraceae > RGIG6904. The sequence continues at coordinate 1,491 of JAILBP010000213.1, forward strand.
TTTTTGCCCAGCTGGCCTATGGCAACGGCAAGGAAGCAAAACAGCATATCCATAATGGGATACAGCAGCATACAGAGCGCGAACAGGGCAATCTCCGGCTTACCTACATCAAACACAAAACCAAACACCTCGCGCAGCCCATTCAAAAAATCATAATAATCTGTAAAATCATCATTGAAAAGCCCGTAGACACCGATGCTGCCAAAAAAGATCGCCACACCGTATGAGATCGCCAGCAGATACTGCCATATCAATGCTACTATCAGCTTGCTGTGTACCAGATCCTGTGTCTCCACCGGCAGGGTGTGCATCAGATATCCCTGATCCGTGAAGAGATTTTTGTAGTATCTATAGAAAAAGAAATATTTTCCGATAAAGAGAGCGCCTGCCACTGCTGCAATTCCGATGATCGTCAGTGTAAGGATCAGGATTGGCAGAACATATACCCCCACATCCGAGTCGGCAAGCTTCGGAAACGTAGGCAATATAAACATTATCAGAACAGATACCAGTATAACGCTGGCGCAGCAGGCAAGCCCTATAAACCAGGTTTCTACCCACTCATGTTTCAAACACTTTCCTAACATGCGAACACCTCCCTGAAATATGCATCAATGCTCATGTTCAGATCCTTGTGGATCCTCTCTGCCGAACACTGTCCGAAAATATGTCCGTAACGGATAAACACTGCATCGTCCAGAATGTTCTCTATATCCGATATCAGATGTGTGGATATCAGGATGGAAGCATGCGGATTGTAGTTGTTGAGCATGGTGCGGATGATGTAATCCCTGGCTGCCGGATCCACTCCGGCTATGGGCTCATCCAGAATATAGAGACCTGCATCCCTGCTCATGACTAAGATAAGCTGTACCTTTTCCCTGGTACCCTTTGACAGGGTTTTCAGCCTTTCTGTCGGATTTATGCCAAGGGCTGCTAACATCTGCATAGCCCTGTTCTCATCAAAATCCTGATACATATCCGCAAAAAAATCCACCAGCTTTGCCACCGTATTCTGTGCATCTACATATGTACGCTCCGGAAGATATGATATTATACTCTTGCTGGCCGGTCCCGGTTTCTTGCCATAGACCAGTATCTCGCCGCTTGTAGGCTGCAAAAGTCCGTTGGCAAGCTTGATAAGAGTGGTCTTGCCACTGCCGTTAGGACCCAAAAGACCCACGATGTGTCCCGGCTCAATATAAAGATTTATGTCCTCAAGCGCAGCCGGTCTGTTCGGCATATATCTCTTGGTAAGATTTCTGCACTCCAAAAGAGCCACCTCACCCTGCCTCTGCATCGGCTCGTTAAATACGGGCAGCCTTGGTCCCCGATTGAGATCCGCACTCATGAAGGGACGATCCTGGGGATTCTGTCCGGGCACAGGATTTCCGTATCCGGCTGGATTTCCCTGTCCCATTGCAGGGTTTCCGTAACCGGCCATATTTCCCGGTTCACTTACCGGATTTCCATAACCGGCTGCATTTCCCGGTTCACTTACCGGATTTCCATAACCGGCTGTATTTCCCGGTTCATTTGCCGGGTTTCCGTATCCGTCCGTATTAAACGAATTCTGTCCAAATTGATCCATAACCCTGTCCTCTCCTGATCAAAATCTGCATAATAACCGCTACTGTTCACAGCCAATCTTATGATTTCTTTTTCTGAGCTCACGAAAAAAAGACGACATCAGCTCGCTGCACTCGTCCCCTAAGATCCCGGTCTCGATCTCAACCTGATGATTGAATCCCGCTATATCCAGGAGATTTATCACGGAGCCGGCGCATCCCGCCTTTTTGTTCATAGCGCCAATATACACCTTATCTATCCGGCATTGCACCAAAGCGCCCGCACACATCTGGCAGGGCTCAAGGGTGACATACATCTCGCACCCCTCCAGCCTCCAGTCGCCGGTAACCTTGCAGGCCCGCTTGATGGCGGTGATCTCCGCGTGAGCGATGGAGCTCTTGTCTGTATTACGCCTGTTATAGCCTCTGGCTATAATACGGCCATCTTTTACTATGACCGCTCCTATGGGTGTCTCGTCCAACGCATAGGCCTTTCGGGCGAGCTTTAGGGCTTCGCGCATGTATTTTTCTTTTGTCGGAGTCATATTACCCCCTCAGTCAGCCTCCGGCTGACAGCTCCCCCGGAGGGGGAGCCTTTAAATGTCAGCACACGTAATTCGTTACTGCTATGGCGTTTCGGCTCGTCTTCTTTACCTCGTAAAGTGCGTTATCCGCACATTTCAGGAATTCCCACACCGTGATGTCAGGTCTCGGTGAATCCACGCAGACACCCTGTGATATGGTCACATGATCCGATGCCGGTGAATACTCATGAGGCATGTTATGTGACTCGACAACAGCTTTCAGATGTTCGCTGATAGCGCCCACAGCAGGTCTTTCCAGACCTTCATACATCACGATGAACTCATCGCCTCCGTACCGGTATACCGACACGCCCTCAGTCTTCTCGAGGGAGGCCAAAACTCCTGCCACGGTTATGATACAGAGATCTCCCATCTGATGCCCGTAATTGTCATTGAACTGCTTGAAATAATCGATATCCAGTATTTCTATGCCAAAGCACTTGCCTGTCATCAGTGATCTGGTGTAGGCTATCGGCGCGTACTCATTGAATTTCGCCCTGTTGTGGATCCCGGTCAGACCGTCTGTCTCGGCCCTTCGCTTCATCTCACGTTTCTCATTCTCAAGGCGTTCCTTTTCCTGACGTTCTTTTTCACGCAGCCTCCGCTCCCTCTCCAGCTCTGTGCGGGTGGTCATCATCGCCACCATCATGCTGCGGTTGGCATCCTCCATCGCCAGAGTCTGCCTGTAAAAATGCTCCATCTGCGATCTGTACTCGTGTTCCTCGCCCCTCGACTTGTGGTACTTGATGCGAAGCGTAGTCACCTTCCTGATGAGCCTCGGGATCTTGGCCTTCTCGGTCAACTCACCCAGCAGATCCACCACAGACAGGAATTTATCTTCCATGCCATTCTTTAACAGAAGCTTTGCGTAGTCATACAGATCGTCAAAATAATCCAACAGCGGAAGATCCGCCGACAGCTTCTCCTGAAATTCCTCTATACACTCGTCCCTTTTGGCAACATCCCCCGCCAGCTGGTAGAGCCTTGCTCTGAAGGAGAGAAAACCGATGGTAATTCCCTCATTGGGATAGCCCTTCAGGTACTCCTCTATCAGTCCGTCGTATCTGAAAGCCGACTCTGTGTCACCGCGGTACAGGGCGCAATTGCCGAGCCCAAGGTAATCCGTCACATAAAATATAATGTTATCGCCGCCCACGGGATTCAATGTCATGAAGTCTATAGACTCCTTAAAATAACTCTCAGCCAGACCGAAATCACTGTAAGAAAGATAGAGATTTCCAATGTTGATCAGGATCATGTTCTCCAGTTCTTTCTCACCGGCCTTCCGACTGACATCCAGGGCTCTGATGTAATATTCCATGGCCGTCAGTGCGTTGCCGCTGGTCATGGCTGTGATAGCCATAAGGTTATTGGCCTTCGCCATCAAAAACATATCCCCCACATCCTCGAGATAACTTATGGCGGAAGTTGCAAAGCGCACCGTGCGCTCTATGTTATTCTTGGTATAATACGCTTCCGCAGCAAAATAGAGGGCAATGCTCCTGATGTCAGGATCCGCATTGTCCGCAGTTATGGTCATGAGCTCTTCACAGGCACTGATGGTCCGATCCGGGTCTTTCCAACTGTTTTCAGTTACTATAGTCAAAAGTTCTTCAACTGTCATAACCATAAATCCATGTAAGCAAAATAAATCATTGTTACTGTTCGAAGTTACCTTCCCGGATTCTGTCAGCCACAGTATCCGCTATCTGTCTTGCCTGCTGACAAAATATCGGAGAGACGGGCAAATTCCGTCAAAGTAAGGGTCTCGCCCCTGACGGCAGGATCAAATCCTGCTGCAGCGATGGCTGTGGCGATCTCTTCACCCGTAAAACTTAATTCGGGCGAGTTTTTAAGACCGTTCAGCAGGGTTTTCCTCCTCTGATTAAAGGATGCCCTGATGAGCTTAAACAACAATTTTTCGTCCTGTACCGATACCGACGGCCGATCCAAAACAGAAAGCCTTATAACAGCGCTCTCCACATTGGGTCTGGGTATAAAGCAGTTTGGCGGGACCTTTGCGATCACCTCGGGTTCGGTGTAATACTGAACGGCGAGAGACAGTGCACCGTAATCCTTGGATCCCGGTCCTGCCTGCATACGCACCGCCACTTCCTTTTGGATCATCACGGTGATACATTCTATATCAAGCCTCTGTTCCAGCAGATCCATGATGATGGGAGTGGTGATGTAATAAGGCAAGTTTGCCACCACTTTAACCTTGCGTCCCAAAGCTTTCTCAGACAAGACAGCAGGGAGATCCTGCTTCAGGATATCTCCCCATATGATCTCAACATTATGATATTCATACAATGTGTCTTCCAGCACAGGCTTAAGATTCCTGTCGATCTCCACGGCCAAAACGCCTCCCGCCGCCTCCGCCATGTACTGGGTCATGGTGCCGATACCCGGCCCGATCTCCAGGACGAGATCGTCTTTCGTGATACCGGCACCGTCGATGATACGTCTTATAACGCTCTCATCTATCAGGAAATTCTGTCCGAATTTCTTTTGAAATCTGAAGTTGTATCTCTGTAATACAGCTATGGTATTCTGCGGTTTCGCAAGCCAGGCCATCAGCACACCTCAGCGCCGGATGGCATAGTCTTTTCACTGGTCATGAGTGAAAGATTGCCCTCAGCATCCTCCGCACACAGCAGCATTCCCTGAGACTCAACTCCTGCAAGAGTTGCGGGCTTTAAGTTCACCAGCACCATAACCTTCTTGCCCACCATCTCCTCAGGTGTGTATTCCTTGCGGATACCCGATACAATCTGCAGTACCTTCGAGCCCACCTTAACCTGCGAACAGAGGAGTTTCTTGGACTTCGGAACAGCCTCGCAGGCGATGATCTCTCCCATTCTGAACTGAAGCTTCTCGAAATCATCGAAGGTGATCTCCGGCTTAAGCTCAAAATCTATGGCTGCTTCCTGATCCTCCGCTTTATCAGCGGCATTAGCCGATACCTCACCCGATGCCGCCTGCTCCGCCTCATACGCTGCTTTCTGCGCGGCACGGATAACCTCTACCTTTTCCATGATCTCATTTACATCAAGCCTTGCGAAGAGTATCTCCGGCGCATCTGTAACCTTATCTCCCGAGGGATAAAGCCCGAACTTGTCCAGATCGTCGTACTCGCGCTCTGCCGCATTCAGCTGTGATAAGATCTTCTCTCCCGTCTCCGGCAGGAAGGGCTTGAGCAATGTCGCTCCGATGACCAGTGACTCCGTGAGATTGTAGAGTACCTCTTTGAGCCTGTCTTTACGGGTCTCGTCCTTGGCCAGAACCCATGGCTCCGTCTCGTCTATATATTTGTTGCATCTTCTGAACAATGCGAAAACATCGGTAATGGCGTCCGCAACTCTGTTGGCGTCCATCTTTTTCTCAACGGATGCGCGGGTACCCGTCACTACAGACTTCAGATCCTCATCCACAGCCTCGGTAACGCCTGTTGATTCCACAACACCGCCAAAATATTTGTTGCTCATGGAGATGGTACGATTCAGGAGATTACCCAAAATATTGGCAAGATCGCTGTTATAGCGCTCTACCACCAGCTCCCAGGTGATGATGCCGTCGTTGTCAAAGGGCATCTCATGCAGCAGGAAATATCTTGTGGCGTCCACTCCGAAGAGAGATACGCAATCATCCGCATATATAACGTTTCCTCTGGACTTGGACATCTTCTCACCGCCCTGTAAAAGCCACGGATGACCGAAGATCTGCTTGGGCAGCGGCTCACCGAGAGCCATCAGGAATATGGGCCAGTAAATCGTATGGAAACGTATTATATCTTTTCCTATGACATGGATATCCGCCGGCCAGAATTTACCGTAGTTCTCACCGTGATCGCCGTCCGCATCATATCCGATACCGGTGATATAGTTGGAAAGCGCATCAAGCCACACATATACCACATGTTTGTCATCAAAATCCACCGGGATACCCCAGTCAAATGATGTCCTGGAAACACAGAGATCCTGAAGACCGGGCAACAGGAAATTGTTCATCATCTCGTTCTTGCGGGATACGGGCTGTATGAACTCCGGATGGGTGTTGATGTGCTCGATAAGCCTGTCGGCATATTTGCTCATCTTAAAGAAATACGCCTCCTCCTTGGCCGGATGCACTTCTCTGCCGCAGTCCGGGCATTTTCCGTCCACAAGCTGGCTCTCTGTCCAGAAAGACTCACAGGGTGTGCAGTACATTCCCTCGTAGGCGCCCTTGTAGATATCACCCTGATCGTAAAGCTTTTTGAAGATCTTCTGGATCTGCTTCTCGTGGTAATCATCGGTAGTGCGGATGAACTTGTCATATGAGGTATTCATGAGATCCCATATGGGTTTGATGTCCTCTTTTACCACACGATCCACGTATTCCTTGGGGGTGACGCCCGCCTTCTCGGCTGCCAGCTCTATCTTCTGGCCGTGTTCATCGGTACCTGTCTGAAAGAACACGTTGTAGCCCTGTTTTCTCTTGAACCTGCACATAGCGTCGGACAGAACGATCTCGTATGTGTTACCGATGTGTGGTTTTGCCGATGCATATGCGATTGCCGTTGTTAAATAAAAATTTCCCTTGTCTGCCATTGTCTTCCTCTCACACAATCTGCCGTACTCCAAAACAGCTTTTGATCCTGTAAAAAAGTACAGCTTTTAAAAATCCATACAGAGGCAAAAGTATACACTCCTGCCTCCGTTTTATAATACCTTTTACACTACAGTTTATTCTGCAAATTATTCTGCAAAAAAATCCTTGCTCTCTGAAGCGCCCTCTTCTGTCTTCTCTTCCTCAGCAGGCTTATCTTCGGCAGCTTCCTCCTTTGCCTCCGCTTCCTCTTCGTACTCTATCTTGGTGCCGCACTTAGAGCAGTATGCCGGCTTACCCTTAAGCTCTGCGCCGCATCCCGGGCACTTCTTGGTGCCTTTGATCTTGGCAAGCTCCTCTTTAAGCTCCTCGATCTCCTGCAATGCCTCGTTAACCAGTGCAACGCCTTCATATGCAGGTGTGGCATCATCCTTGTGATCTTCGAAGAACGCCTTTCCGATAGCTCCGTACTGAACAGAAACGAAAGACTCCTTCTGTTTGATCTTGTAGCTCAATTTTGCGATGTCCGATGCATCCTTTGCCTTCTTGGAAACGTCATTGTAAGCCGAGTTTAAGGTTTCTCCCAATCCATCTAAAATGTTCATTTTCGTTCTCCTTTCGATGATAAGCTTTTATGTGTATCGGTACCTGATACCCTTCACTACTGTTATGCATTGTATCACAGTATCGATAAAAAAACTATACACTATCTGTTCGAAATAACTCACTCTATTTTGCGCCGCCGGGCGTATTCAAGCCACTTGCTAACTCACCCCGAACAACCGGCAGCCGTTTTCGTATGTTTTTCGCTCAACCTCATCGGTGGTGATGCCTTTGATCTCCGCGATCTTCTCCACCACATAGGGCAGATATCCGGAAAAATTACGTTTTCCGCGGTATGGCTCCGGTGCCATGTACGGGCAGTCCGTCTCCACCAGGATGTTATCGATCGGTATCTTTTCCACGGTCTCACGAAGATTTTTGGAGTTTTTGAAAGTCACGACTCCGCCAACCCCTATGTACATACCGTATTTTCTGACCAGCTCTGCAGCAACCTCGGGCGAATATGAATAACAGTGCATCACACCGGTGAGCTTACCCTCCGCAAAAGGCGAGCGCGCTATGATATCAAGTGTATCTTTGCAGGCATCTCTGGAGTGGATTATGACCGGAAGCTTAAGTTCTGACGCCAGTTCCATCTGCTGCAGGAAGACCTCCTGCTGAAGCTTACGGTACCTGTCGTCCTTCTCCCAGTAGTAATCAAGTCCGATCTCGCCTATAGAAACTACCCTGTCGCAGGACAGCGCCTGCTGCCGCAGGGTGTTTATGTATCCTGTACTGCGCAGGCGTTCTGTCAGCACCCGGTATGACGTATCATCCTCTGTGTCATTCATCACATCAGCTGTCTGCTCTCCGGTATTTAGCCTATCCGTATCCGTGGCAGAAGCACTTTCGTCTTCCACCATATCCCGCACACTCTCGGGATGCACACCGACTGCGGCATAAATGAAATCGTACCTCTCCGCCAGCCTGATGCATTCTGCGGAAGATTCAAGTGTATCCCCCACATTGATGACCCTGCCTACGCCGTAACCTGCAAGGCTTTCGATCACCTCATCCCTGTCTTCATCAAATTTTCTGTCATTGTAATGCGCGTGGGACTCAAAGATCATCCTAACCTCCGCCTGTCAGCTATCCTTGTGGGTATAGTGTGACAGGATCTTTCTGTACTGATACTCCCTGCTGAGCTCCATGATGCGCCTCAAAAGC
>JAILBP010000273.1:0-12852 GCA_024680835.1 Lachnospiraceae bacterium
GATCAAATGAACCGACACCGCTGCGCGCCAGTGCCTCGCACACATAACCTCCGACACCGCCGATACCGAATACAGCCACGCGGCTTTCAGCCAGATGTTCCATTGCTGTTTTTCCAAATAATAATTCTGTTCTCGAAAATCTTTCCGACATTTTATCCTCTGTTCCGTAAACACTGCCCAATGATCCTGTTTCCAAATGATCAGGCTGTCACAACTCTTTTATAAAAAACTTATTCATGGTGGCATGCACCAAGCCTTTCGGTTTCTCTATCTCTCTATATCCGGTCTTCCGGTAAACATGGATGGCCGCCTCAAGACAGTCATGAGTCTCAAGGTAGATCCGCTTATACCCAAGCTCCCTCGCCTTGTCCTCTATATTCTCATCATAGTAAGCTGTTCCGGGAATATCCGGATGAACATTCTCCAGATTCACCCTGATCAAACCAGCCAGCTCCTTATCATATCGTGACTCTATTTTTTGAATTCCATTCTGCTCACTCTCTCTTTCCCGAAGATGCTCTTACTTCCTATTCGTGCAGGACATATTCCGTATCCTCATCTATTATTTGCAACATACATTTTGCAGCCATCTCATCGAACTGGCTACCGATATTATTCTCGATCTCACTTCTCACCACATCCTGCGGCAGATATTGTCTATAGCTTCGGTTTGATGTCATGGCATCGTAACTGTCTGCAACCGCAATAATTCTCGCCTCTATCGGTATTTCCTCGCCGGATTTATGATCAGGATAACCTTTACCGTCAACTCGTTCATGATGCCATCTGGCACCTATCGAAAGGCTCGGGCGGCTCTTAATCTCCGCTAATATATCAAAACCGGTAACCGGATGTTTTCTGATCTGCCCAAACTCTTCATCCGTAAGTTTACCCGGCTTGTTGATAATCTCATTAGGAACACCTATTTTACCAATATCGTGTAGAAGACCCATATAATAAATGTTTTCGCTCTGTTCTGATGAAAGTCCCATTTTCGATGCAATCATCCTCGAATACCTGGCAACTCTGATTGAGTGACCTCTGGTATACTCATCTTTTGCATCTATGGTATGAGCCAAAGCCTCCATGACCTCTACAGAAAGAGTCTGGATGTCATTTTTAGCCATAATCGCATCATCAGTCGCTTTGATGTTATTGATTATGATATAAAATGCCCATATAAACAGAATCAATATCACATATGAGAGTACACTTACAACAAGATTTGCATCAATACTACTAAACTCAGAAGTATAAAAATCCAAAACACTATAGAAACTTATAAAAACACTCGGAGGGATCAAAAACAGTTTCCAGTTTACCTGCCGCTTTTTCCCCGATAGTTTGGATAGCGCACTGATAATAAGGAGATAAATCAGACAGACAACTACAACATTTATGATGTTAGACAGATTATACAGTATTCCAAAAACAAATCCCGTTTCTTTAGGTATTTCCAAACTGTGACCGTCTACTAATACAACCACAACGGAAAATATAATATAAACAAACATAACAAATGACATATTATACGCCTTGAGATGTTTTCCCATCAAATAAGAGATCAGCACGATTATCATAATAAATATAATAGTGCCGATCAAAACGATCAAAGAACTATCAAACTGAACATTTATCAGATAATCCCAATCAGCAGCGCTTGAGAAATCCAGTCCTAATTCCCGACTTTCTCGAACAAAAACAATAATAGCTGAAAAAACTATCGAAATCACGAATATAAAAAAGGGATTTGTGATCAGTGACAAAAAGAATAGTTTGACCTTACTATATCCTTCTCTCAAAAAACACTTTTTAAGTGAAGCATAAAAAAGAATAATGTAACACACATAAAAAAGATACACGGATATTTCATTTATATTTCTTAGTATTTCCATACTTTTCTCCCCTGTTTTGTATTCCTGTACAATGAAATCTTTTCTCTTTTCCTTACTAAGATTGTCATAAACAGGTAGTAAGTATACCATACCCTCCCGTAAAAGTCACGGGTATTATCGCCTTAATATCTGTCCCCGGCTCGTTTTCACACAAAAAAACCATGCCAAATCCTCCGGCATGGTCATTATGTTTGTATCAAATCTATTTTCCCTCAACTGAAGACTTAAGCTCACGGAATCTTTCTTCTGAAAGCTCAACATCTCCCATGGGATACTCCCGATGAAGTGAACGGTACTTGGAAAGGCCGAGCCTGTGATATTTTAACATTTCATAACCGGCACCTATGCTGTGTGCAAACTCCGCAATCCTCGACAATTCTTCAACATTGTCGTTTACTCCCGGGATAACAGGTGTCCGTATCGTGATCGGCAGATCGGGCCTAAGTCGCGCAACGCTGCGCAGATTATCCAATATCAGCCTGTTTGATACACCTGTCCACTTCTTATGTTTTTCCTCATCCCAAAGTTTTACATCCACATACATCGTATCTAAAAGATATGCGGCCTTCACCATAACATTGCCATGTACAAAACCACAGGATTCGATATTTCTCCGAAGATGACGCTTACCTGCTTCCTCTAAAAGTGCAATGGCAAACTCTGCCTGTGCCAAAGGCTCTCCGCCCGACAGTGTAATGCCTCCCTCCGAGTTTTCGTAAAATTTCAGGTCTTTTTCGACCTCATCCAAAACCTCGTCCACTGTCATAAATCTTCCGATGCGGTGAAAAGCTTCCGTCGGACATACATCTTTTATCTCCGTATCTGACATGTCCAGAGAAACATCCCTGTCCCAGAACATCTCATCACCTTCAAATCTGCAGGAAAGACATTGAAGTCTTTTCACGCATTCCTTACATCCGATACATTCCTTCCCTGTCCATCCGGCCTCAGGCTTAAAACTCTGAGATTCGGGATTTGCGCACCAGGCGCACCTTAAGGGGCACCCTTTCAAAAACACTACGGAACGGATACCGGTTCCGTCATGAATTGAAAAATGCTGAATATTAAAAACCAACCCCTTTATCAATCCTTGCATGTCACTTTCTCCGGAAATGCTTTTTTGAGAGGTTCAAGATCGGTGTAATCTGTGATCCTTGTCTCGTTTTCAAGAACTCCGTTTTCCACGCACCAGTCTGCGATATCCTGAAGATGCTCATGATCTGCCTCTGAATAGCTTACATCAAATGTAAATGATTCAAAGCTTAAGAGAACATCCTGTTTTGATACAGTAAGATAATCGGCACAGATCTGAGCTGCATCATCTGTGTTGGAATTAATATAGTCTATAGCCTTTTGTGTTCCTTTCAGATATGCGGCAACCGCATCCGGTTTTTCTGCCGCAAAGGTTTTATCAGCTGCCAGAAAACCCTGTGAGATTATACCGATATCTCCTGTTGTATTTACAATATGATGTCCCTCTCTTTTTTCTATCTCTTCCGTAAAGGGTTTCAATCCCAATATTGCATCGAGCTGTCCTGCAACATAAGCAGCAGCCACCTCTCCATCCGAGCTCAGATAATTGATAGTCACATCATCATAAGTCAATCCGCCGCTCTCAAGTTCTTTTGCTATCAGATACTCTCCCAGAGTACCCTTTACTATACCGATATTCTTTCCTTTGAGATCCTTCGCACTCTTAACGTTCTCATCTGCAGCCTCAAACCAGTATGAACCGTCTGCATTTGTCACAAACGCCGAGATCATCCGGATCTTCGTGTCCGGTATGCACCTTGTACTCAAAGCATAATCATAAGCAGCACCGATATCCTCAGCCCCTGTCATGATAGCATTGATGGTCTCGATACCTGCAGCATAGGTAGTGATCTCAACATCTATTCCATTCTCCTCATAGAATCCTTTTTCTTTGCCTATGATCTGTGCGTAAGCAAGCTGCATTGTATCTGTACCAACCCTGACCTTAGTAAGCCCCGCATTTTCTGTCGGCTGTAACGCTGAAGCTTTACCCGCTCCCGAACCGCAGCCTGTTAACAAAAGCGAGCATAATGTTGCAGCCGATATCGCTCTTTTTACTATTGATCCAATATGATTCTTTTTCATTTTATTTTTTCTCCTTTCTCAATCACGACAGGTTATTTTGTTCCCTGACGCCATAACGCCCAAGGTATCTGTTACCCAGCTTTCTGAAGACCAAGTCCGATAAATATCCCATAAGTCCCAAGGTTATAACGCCGGCTATGATCCAGTCGGTTCTGAAATACAACCTCGAATTGTAGATCAGATATCCTATTCCCTCTTTTGCAGCCACCATCTCTGCAGCCACAATGGATCCAAATGCACCGCCCAATCCGAGTCTCGCACCGGTAAATGCATATGGTATTACGGACGGCCAGATGACCGTCAATAGTATATCTTTTTCATCAGCTCCCAGATTTGCAGCAGCATATATTCGGCTCTGATCCATCGACAGTATTCCTGCGATCACATTCACTGCTACCGTGAACATCGTGCCGTAGAAGATTATCACAATCTTTGCGCCTTCGCCGACTCCAAACCACAAAAGAAACAGTGTGATGAGTGCAAGTCCGGGAACAAATCTGAAAAAATTCAAAAAAGGCTCAAATAGTTTTCTGACCACATAAACGCGTCCTATCAGCACACCAAACGGTATTCCCAGAAGGCAGCCCAAAGACCACCCGATGAAAACTCTCCTGAAAGAGATCCCTGCGAAAAGGAACAACTTGCCGTTAGTGATGATCTCAACAGAACCCTGCAATGCCTTCAGTGGTCCCGGCAGTAAAATATCCTCCTGAAACAGGGACATAAACCACCAGAGCAGTACAAACAGCAGCCATGTCACGGCACCTGTGCCGAGAATCAGATCGAATATATTTTTATTTTTCTTTACAGTTTGCATATTCCGTCCCTTTATTACTTTTTTTATCACAGCTTATAAATCTTCCGATTTTGATATCCTCTGTTTGAGAGTTTTATGCAGATTTATCTATGATCCTGTCCGCGTGGACAGCGATAGCCTCATTGAGTTTTTTATGGATCTCTGCAGTATACTGCACAAAATCCGAATCAAGCGGGTCTCTGGGATAATCAAAGGGCACCGTCTCGTTATATGCAATACTTGCATCCGGTGCGGCAGAGAGAATACTGATCTTCTGTCCCAGCAATACAGCCTCATTCAGATCATGTGTCACAAAGAGGATAGTTTTGCCCGTACTCTTCCATATCCTTATAAGTTCGCTCTGTAAGAGCATTCTGGTCTGTGCATCCAGGGCACCGAAGGGCTCGTCCATTATCAGGATCTCGGGATCACTGGCAAGACTTCTGGCTATCTGAAGCCTTTGTCTCATTCCTCCGGAGAGCTCATTGGGATATTTTTTTTCATGACCGGCCAGCCCCACCAGTTCAATGGAACCGGCTGCCTTACTCTTCAGCTCTTCTCCCTTAAAGCCCTTTCTCTTCAAACCGTATTCAACATTTTGAAGCACATTAAGCCACGGAAAGAGCACACTGTCCGCATTCTGAAACACAAGTCCGCGCTCGGGGCTTATCCCTTCTATTTCTTTTCCGTCCATCTTCACGGAACCGGATGTCTTCGGCAATAAACCGGCTATGATGTTGAGCAAAGTCGTCTTTCCGCAGCCGCTTGCGCCAAGGAAAACATGGAAAGAACCTTCCTCGATTTTCAGGTTTACATCTTTTAACACAAAGCCCTCTTCACCGCCAAAGATCCTGTCTGCACTTACATTTTTAGAAAACAGAAGTGTTTTTTCTTTTGTACCGTTTTCATATCTCTTATGAAGACCTGTTATCTCTATTTTGCTCATCTTGTCATCCTTTACGCCACTTCCTCGTTGCTCGTCCTGTTTATGATATCGTTTTGTAATTCTTCGCTGAGATTTACAAAATATGCGCTGTAACCCGCCACACGGACGATAAGACTCCTGTACAGTTCAGGATGAGCTTTGGCATCCAACAGTGTTTTCTGGTCTATCACATTGAACTGTACATGCCAGAGTTTAAGTTCTCTCCAGCTCTTTATAAACTGCACGAGGCGATTGCTGCCTTCCCTGCCTGCCACTGCCGCAGGTGTGAATTTAAGGTTCAAAAGCCTTGCGGCACGGTTGTTTCGTCCCGGATTCTTAGAGTTATAATTTGACATCAATACTGCAGTGGGTCCGTTGATGTCCGCACCCTGTGCTGCCGAGGTTCCGTCTGAAAGCGGCTGTGACCTGAGTCTTCCATCCGGAAGAGCGCCTATCACTTTTCCCATAACTATATTCGCAGAGGCAGGAACATAACGGATATCTATATAAAAATTCTCATGTTCTTTTTTGGCTTCCGTCGCAGCAACTTCGCCTGCTATCCTGTCTATCTCACGACCAATGGCGTCAACATCCGGATCGTTGTTTCCGTATTTGGGCGAGCGCAAAAGCCTCTGCCTCAATATCTCATATCCCTTGAAATCCGCATTCAAAGCATTTACCAGCTCACTCAGACTGCACTTATCATCCTCATACACAACCTTCTTTATAGCCGAGAGTGAATCTATGGTCGAAGCATACCCCACCATATCAAAGAACGCCAGATCTATTCCGCCCTCAATCCACTGTGAGTGGATATCCCTGTGTTTCTCCCTTGAAAGACCATGCAGTACAGAGCCGAAGGGACTTGCAAAATGTCCGCTCCTGACATGATGTGTCAGCCTTATCTGATCACAGGTCTTTGTGATGTAATAAGTAAGCTGTTTTTTGAATGCGTTGTAAAATTCTTCCCAGGTATTCAATGTGTCTGCAGCTCCGGTCTCAATAGAGAGCAAATCGTCACCGTAACGTTCAACACGTCCGTTTCTGAGCGTAAGCTCTATAACTGCTGCCAGATTGATACTCGGTCCTTTGCTGGTCCATGTCTCAGTGTCCACAAGTCTCGTCTCTGTGCAACCTGATACCGCGTAATCATTGGCATCCTCGAAGCTTGCGCCTTTTGAAAGATATACAGGTATTATCTCCTCATCATTCAAAAGCTTCGGATGTCCGCTTCCGTTCTTGATGGTCTCTGCTATCTCAAAGAGCAATCGCTCCGGAGTGTTTGAATGTACCCTGACTGCAAGATCCGGATAATCCAATGGAAGATCTCTCTTATTTTTCAGGAAGAGATATGTCAGGTCATTGGTTGCATCAAATCCTTCCCTGTTCTGTCCGCCTATGGTAACTGCTTCCCAGTGTGCGTAACCGTCCGAGAAGGCGCCGCCTGCCGGACTCACATATATATCACGGAACTTTGCCATTGCAAGCCAGAGGCATGACAGCAGCTCATCGGCCTGCTCTTCTGTAATACGTCCCTCCTCCAGGTCTTTTTTATAATATGGATAAAGATACTGATCCATGCGACCGTTTGATATGGTGCCGGCTGTCTTCTGCTCAAGCCTTGAGAACATCTGCATTATGAACTGAGACTGAAGTGCTTCGTAAAAAGTCTCCGCGGGCTCTGCAGGAACTCTCTCAAGGTTTTCCGCTATCTTTTCCAGCTCTTTTTTCCTCGTTCTGTCACTTTCCGATCCTGCAAGACGCTTTGCTTCCTCCGCATATCGCCTTGCAAAGGTGATGACTGCCTCACACACTATTATCGTGCTCTCAAGATATTCTCTCGTAAGTTTAAGATCTTCCGGATTATCTGTATTTTTCTCATTCTCCAGATCTCGGAGCTTCTCTTGTGCATCTTCCTTTAGAGCTCTGAATCCTCTCTTCAGGCCTGTCTCATAATTGTGTACCCACTGTGTCGCTGAATTCATGGTCTGTGTCTCATTTATAAGATATCTTGACTTTTTCTTATCTGAAGGCTCATATGTAAGCCGGAGCAGCTCGGGAGATAAAGCATTTGCAAAAGCTTCGTAATATGTCTTACCCTCCCAGTAAGGTGCCACATCATTGATGAGATACAATCTGTCTTCTTCGGAAAGCTCGAAGGTAGCCTCGCTCCTGTCGGAGAGCACTGCCTTCAGATTGCTGAAAAAGCAGGCATCAAGTTCAGGATAAAGGACTCCGTATCGCTCAGGACCGCCGATCTGTCCGGCGAAGAGCTGATCCTCATCTATGCGAAGAGTGAGATTTTCTGCCGTGTGCCGAAGCGCCTTGGCAAAACGAACATTGATCGCCTCACCCTCAGTTTCCTTAAAACTCTCTGTGAAATATTTTGCTCTCTCGATGCTGACATAATTTCTCTCATTCTCCAGAGCCTGATGCAATCTCTTTACTCTCTCTGTTCCTTTGATGGTTTTCATATCCTTTCTCCTCTCTGTTATTCTTTCGGAGCTCCCTATGAGCCGATAGTAGAGCATCATGTATACAAACGCAATCCAAAAGCGTGATAACGATATCAATATCGTATTCATCGGCTCTACGAAGACTTTATTGTAAATTCATAGTAATTTAGTAGGTAAATCGACTTATCATTGCATCCGGTTTCAAACGGCATAAGAATCCATATTTTTCAATGATTTACAACTGACAATTTTCTGTGTTTTTTCGTGCAAACGTTTTCACTTTTTGTTACTATTCACAGTAACTCTCTTAACTAAAAAATCCGAACCTTTGAGTAACATCTCCCTTACAGGAATAGATGTATCATCAAAGATTCGGATCATATTATCGATAAATCCGACTCGAAGCCGTAATACCTGTTTCTTTTGCAATTATACTCCTTTTGATATTTCTAATTTGCATACAGAGCCCTGATACAGGTGTTATTGGTCGTACGTCCCAGCTTTTTCCATGTGGACTTCTCACTCATGTCCAGCCACTCGCCGTCAACCAATATATACGACTGTCCTTTTTCGCTTACGATCCGGATATCTCCCAAACCCTCAACATCCAACGACTCTCCTTCCACCGGCGCTCCCTTCGAAAAGGAGATAGCAACGGCGTACTCATCTACTTCCAAAGGTTTTTCAAATGTGAAAACATGATACCCTATATTATCCGCATGATAATCCTGTGAATAAAGGCATTCCTTAAGATCCTGCGTCATGATCTGTATTGTGAGATCACTGTCCTCCGCCATAATATACGTTCCTGCTGCCGCCAGGGTTCCCTTCTCTTTGAAAACATTGGCTACTGTAGTCTCATCCCCTGTTCTGACCGGATCCCTGGTCCACAAGCCTCCGTCATGAGACAACACTTTTGAATAATCTCGTGAAACCGACATGAAAACCGGCGTATCAATTTCCTGATCAAACGGGGTATCATATGACACATAATAATACTCCCCCGCGTAGGAACTGTTGTAGGTGATCCATGCGCCATCCTGTGACGGTTCATCACGAAAGTATTCCTTCGGGAAATGATCATCCCAGCCCACTACTGCTATAGAGTGATCCATATCTTCATGTTTGGCATCAGGTGCATTAAGAGTGCGATAATTATCGCGATAAGCCTTCCTGTTGTTCGTGTCCGGTATGCCAATATATAACGCTCCGTATTTTTGAATCCCTTCCTTGATCTCATCCTCCGACCATCCGGCAGCCTCAATAAGACCATCCATCACAAGCCCGTCACCAAAGCCCCGGCTCAGTTCATTCAAAACAAAAATCCACAATCCACCATACTTGCCTTTATCTACATCGTCGGAGACAATGATACCTTCCTCTCTGTCATCATCATATATTTCATTCACCAGTTCGATCTGATCAAACTTTATCGGCTCGTCATATTTCATCTGATATGCGGTTGACATTGCGCAGGAAGAAGCGCAGATCCAGCATGTACCGCTGACCTGTCCCATAAGCTCATAGTCAATTCCGTTCTCCAGAAGATTGAAATATCCATCCTCGCTGTGAACATATTCATGACCGGTGTGGTGATGCTGTATAAGATCATTATTTTTAGCACTCGGCTTCTGTTCTGACTCCGGTGAACTGACTGTTTCCTCTTCAGTACTGTTATCCTCCGTGATCACCGTAACCGGCTCCTCATTCGACGCCGGTTTTTCTTCTGATACGCAGGCACTCAAAATCGCCGCAGTGAAAAGTATCATTGCCAAAATATAGATACCTGTTTTTCTTTTCATGTCAAGGTTTCTCCCTATTGATGTTTCAACCGTATTTGATCGATAAGACTTTTATATCTGTCATTGTGCGTTTTTATAGCCAGCTCGGATTCAACATATTCGATAAGTCCGAGCTCATCCACCCACTTGAAATCTACCGTCTCTCCCTCCTGAAGGATAACAGAATCTTTGTCTGCATCCACGATGGCCAGATACGAGTAAAACATACTGTGGCTGGGCTCTCTGAAGGTATGACTTACGAGTTCCATGCTAAGGGCCGTAAGACCTGTTTCCTCAAATAGTTCACGCCGGGCTGCGTCAAGGGGTTCTTCACCTGAC
The DNA here is from genome assembly GCA_024680835.1 of Lachnospiraceae bacterium. GTDB lineage: Bacteria > Bacillota > Clostridia > Lachnospirales > Lachnospiraceae > RGIG6904. The sequence continues at coordinate 10,311 of JAILBP010000273.1, forward strand.
AATGCAGATCCGCCCGCACTTGCCTCCCAATATCCGGGGTACACATCTTTACTCATATCCCTCTTGGTTAAAAGATAAGAACCGTCCACATGCTGAACAAGGATATCTACCACCATATGATAACAGCCATCAGGAATCTGCCTGAAGTTTCCAAAACCGCGCTCCCATGTCTGCCCTGTTCTTTTTCCGTCTCTGTCATACAAATCCCAAATTTCCATTTTTTCTCCAACTTCACTTTTTCACAAATTCTTTTAAGCATAAATTCGGTGAAAAGTATACCATACCCACCTGTAAAAGTCACTGATATTATTGCATACCGTTTTCTGTTCCAGACAAGCTGTATCCTTTGATTCAACATAAAAAACCACCGGCAAAGTGCGATACTATGCCGGTGGTTATGCTTCAAAATACAATTTTTAAGCCGGAAGGCTCTCTTCTTTCATGATCCTTTCGACATCATCTTTTCTCTCATACAGGGTGCAGCCTCCCGGATGATCCTCCAACAGATATCCTCCATCGCGAAGCTCCCTGAACAGTCGTGAATTTATGGCTTCCTTCAGGGATGTATCCCTTACATTGATATCCGAATACGGCGAGAAGGGACAGGGCTCTGCTCCTCCGTGGGAGTTGATATGGAAAAATCCCCTGCCGGCTGCAACACATCCTCCGGAACTCTTTTCATCTCCCGGGAAAGAGACAAAAACCATTTCCTGATATTCCTCGCGAATATGCGTCAACTTCTCTTTCAGGAACTCACGCTCCTCATCGCCGGGCGCCAACTCCGTCGAATCGTCAGTCACCGGGACAAACTCAACATATATGACCGCCCTACAGCCCCTGTCAGACAGCTCCCTCAAAAAGCTGTCCGATGTAACCTCCCGGATGTTCTGCGTGGTAACAGTAACAGATGCGCCGAAGATAAGGCCTCTTTTCCTGAATTCGTCCATCCCGCTGATCAGCTTGTCATATACGCCCTCGCCTCGCCTTTTATCAGTCAGCTCCTTATCTCCCTCTATACTCATGATGGGGATCAGATTGCGGCACCTGTCGAAAAGCTCGTAATATTTCTCGCTCATGAATGTCCCGTTTGTAAATATAGGGAACAGTATGTCCGATATTTTGGATGCAGCTTCGATCACATCATATCGCAGCATGGGCTCACCGCCTGCCAGCAGGATAAAGCTCACACCCAGGTCATCAGCTTCATCAAAGATCTCAGCCCACTCCTCACCCGTCAACTGCTTTACAGGTTCGGCGTCGACAGTGGCATGATTACATCTCGAATAGCATCCCGCACAGTGAAGATTACACTTGCTGGTGATGCTGGCAATGAGGAAAGGCGGAATATGCTCTCCTGCATCCTCTGCCTTCCTTCTTTTATCCGAGGCTGCTCTGCTGGCAAGGGCAAACCTAGCCGTATAGACGCTCTCCCTCGGATTTTTAAGTGTCGCCCTTACCGCATCGGAAACTATCCTTTCCACGCCCCGTGTCATATATGACTGAATATCAAATGTTTTGTCCATGTATATCACCCTTTCGAAAAACTGTAAGTATTTTTCATCCACTTTATCTGCTGTCTTGTGGGTACTATGAACTCACCCGTTCTTTATCTTTGACCACATTATATTTTATCAAATATAAAATGTCAAGGAAAATTTTGAGCCATCCCACATGACTAATCTCCCGGCAAACCGATCAGGCTGACTCCTGCTCGATATCAACCCTGTTGTGACACAAGATACGGGAGCTTTTATAAGCTCCCGTATTTTTATGAACAATATCTAAAACTTCCTCAATGCTGCCTCTCCTGTGGCTTCCTCGATCTTTCGGATCTCGACATCGTAGCTGTATCCGCTGTCGGTAGTGACATTAACTGTATCACCGGCTTTATGTCCCATCAAGGCTTTTCCCATTGGAGAATCTATGGATATGCGGCCTTCCAGAGAGTTTCCCCTGACCGTTGTGGTGATGTGGTAAGTTTCCTCCACCTCATCATCCGGAATATACACGGTAACGCATTTATTTATTCCAACCTCGCCGTCTTTTGACGAATCATCTATTATATTTGCCGTTTTTATCATCTTCTCCAGATATCTGATTCGGGATTCATTTTCTCTCTGTGCCTGCTTGGCTGCCTTATATTCAAAGTTCTCCGAGAGATCTCCGTGTGCCCTGGCCTCTCTCACATCCTCCAGTGTCTTTGGACGGACCACCAGCTTTCTGTGCTCTATCTCCGCCTCCATATCTTCTATATCTTTTTTTGTAAGATCATCATACATGTCCTCATCCTCGCTTGTAGTATTATCGTGCTGCTGCCACTCACTAAAACACCGGCAAAGTGAAATACTTTGCCGGTTATTATGTCCTGTAATGTTACTATTCACAGCCAATATCATACAGGCAGGCATATGCCAGCTTGCTGGCAAATATGACTGTCTGTATGATATTGACTGGAATCAGTCACTTTACATACATGATACAGGCAGCCGCGATAGCGGCAGTAAAGCCCGACAAGGCAATTCTGCCAGCTTGGCTTCGCAGA
>JAILBP010000003.1:0-5153 GCA_024680835.1 Lachnospiraceae bacterium
TTTTTATGATTTTGACCTTTTGTTTTTATAAAAAAACCTACCCTTTTATTTTTATATATGTTATACTCTAAAGGAGTGTGAAATCAGAACAGATTCATATTTTTATGAGGATTACTTTATGAAAAAAGTTGCGATCGTTACAGATACAAATTCGAGCGTCACTATAGAGGAAGGCAGGGAACTCGGTGTTCATGTAATACCGATGCCTTTCTATATCGATGAGAAGCAGTTCTTTGAAGAGCTGGATCTTACACAGGAAGGCTTCTATGAGTATCTTGCAAAGGGCGCGGATATAAAGACAAGTCAGCCTGCTCCCGAGGATGTCATGGAACTTTGGGATAAGCTGTTGGAAACCTATGATGAGATAGTGCATATACCCATGTCCAGCGGTCTGTCGGGATCCATGGCTACCGCCATGATGCTGTCCTCTGACGAGCCATACGCAGGCAGGGTGTTTGTGGTGGATAATCAGCGCATTTCAGTGACACTCAGAAGAGCTGTCGTTGATGCACAGAATATGGCGAATGCCGGATATGACGGAGAGGCTATCAGACGGAAGCTTTTGGAAGAGAAGAGCGAGTCATCTATCTACATCATGATGGATACCCTGTATTACCTCAAGAAAGGCGGGCGTATCACGCCGGCGGCCGCAGCCATAGGAACGGTATTAAAGATCAAACCCGTGCTGCAGATCCAGGGAGAGAAACTCGATTCCTTTGCCAAGGCCAGAAATCCCAAGCAGGGCAGAGAGATCATGATCAAACAGATGCTTAACGACTGCAAGACGAGATTCGGGGATCCTGCCGGAGCTAATATGCATATAGACGTTGCATATACTTTCGACAGAGAGACGGCCCTCGATTTCAAAGCGCAGGTTCAAGAGGCATTTCCGGGACATGATATCATCATGAGTCCGCTGCCTTTATCCATCGCGTGTCATATAGGACCGGGGGCTTTGGCTGTTGCAAGTTCGCGTATCGTGAATATATAGATACAGAGAAAATATTAAGAACATATTCAAAGGAGATTCACTAAAATGGTAAAAGCTGTTGTAGGTGCAAACTGGGGTGATGAAGGTAAGGGCAAGATCACTGATATGCTGGCGAAAGACGCCGATATAGTGATCCGTTTTCAGGGAGGAGCCAATGCAGGTCATACGATCGTCAATGATTACGGCAGGTTTGCACTGCATACATTGCCCAGCGGCGTGTTTTACGGACATACTACCAGCATCATAGGAAACGGTGTGGCGCTTGATATAGAAAAGCTTTTCAATGAGATCAAGAGCGTTGTGGACGGAGGAGTTCCGAAGCCGAAGATCCTGGTATCGGACAGAGCGCAGATGGTGATGAGTTATCACAAGCTTTTCGATGCCTATGAGGAGGAGCGCCTGGGAGGAAAGAGCTTTGGTTCCACCAAGAGCGGTATCGCTCCGTTCTATTCTGATAAATATGCAAAGATAGGTTTCCAGGTCAGCGAGCTTTTTGATGAGGAGCTGTTAAAGGAAAAGGTTGTACGCATCTGCGACATCAAAAACGTAATGCTGGAGCATTTGTATCATAAGCCGCTTCTGACTCCGGAAGGACTTTTAGAGGAGCTTCACGGTTACAGGGACATGGTAGAGCCTTATGTATGTGATGTTTCATCATTCCTGTGGGATGCGATCCATAACGGAAAGACGATCCTGCTGGAGGGCCAGCTCGGTACCATGAAAGATCCGGATCACGGTATTTACCCGATGGTGACATCTTCTTCTACTTTGGCAGCATACGGTGCCATAGGAGCAGGCCTTCCGCCCTATGAGATCAAGCAGATCGTCACTGTGGTGAAGGCATATTCCTCTGCGGTTGGTGCAGGTGAGTTTGTCAGCGAGATATTCGGCGACGAGGCAGAGACCTTACGCAAGAACGGCGGAGATAAGGGCGAGTACGGAGCTACCACAGGGCGTCCGAGACGTGTGGGCTGGTTTGACTGTGTTGCCACCAAATACGGATGCCGTCTTCAGGGTACCACAGATGTTGCGTTTACAGTTGTGGATGCTCTGGGATATCTTGATGAGATACCGGTATGTGTGGGATATGAGCTTGACGGAGAGGTTATCAAAGACTTCCCGGTTACATCAAAACTCAAGAACTGCAAGCCTGTATTGAAGGTCATGAAAGGCTGGAAGTGCGACATCAGAGGTATCAAAGAGTACGAAAAACTCCCGGCAGAGTGCCGCGAGTACATTGAATTTATCGAGAAAGAGATCGGATTCCCCATCACCATGGTTTCAAACGGACCGGGCAGGGAAGATATCATTTACAGAAAATCTTCGATTTGCTAGCTTGGTTCTGAATAGTTACCGGAAAAAAACAAGTTATAACAGACTTTATCCATAAAAGACAGGTGTATTCGCCTGTCTTTTATAGCAAATACACAAAGGAGCAGGCAGCGATGTCAGAAAAGATAGACAGAAAAGATCTTCTCAGGTTATCTTTTTACAAGAAGACACATTACAGCGGCAGCTTCAGAGGGATGCGTTACCGTATAGAAAAACGGGAGGAAGAGGCAGCAGAGGGAGAGGATAAAAAAGTCTTTTTCCGGGCCTGGGTATTTCCGGAGCCGTATTCTTTTGAGGTTACCGATGATTCAAAAAAGAGTTACAGGGACTTCCCCTTTGAGGAGAAGTCCATCGACGATATAAAAGACTGGCTGGATGAGTGCTATGACAGCCGTAAGAGCGAGTGGGATAATTCACCTGCTTATTAGCCGGATACATAGCGACAGTTCCGGATGTTCAGTGAACGCATTGCAGTCAGGATTTTGACGGAGATAGAGATGAAGGAAAAGAGCAAAGTAAAAAAATGGGCTGCTATCATAGCAATAGGACTTTTAGTGCTCATGTATATCATACTGTTTGTTCTGTCCATTGTTGACAGTTCACAGGCTATGAAATATTTCATGGCAGCGTTTTTCTGTACCATGGTAATCCCCATAATGTTATGGTTTTTCCTGATGATGTACAGAAATAAACATCCTGAAGAAAATGATGGGAATACTTCCGGACAGGATGATATCTCCCGGTGATACTGTGATCTTGTATTGATCAGGGGTTTTTTGTTTACTGTTGAAGGTTTCGATCTCATTATCAATCGCTTTATTACGGAGGCAGACATGACAAAAGAGTATATTAACGATGGATGGTATTTTACTCCGGATTTTTCCGAGAAGCTGATAGACATAAAACCCGATGACCTGGAGGGGGTGGGACTTGCCACCTACGGCCTTGAGAAGGTCAGGATACCCCATACCGTAAAAGAGGTGCCTTATCATTATTTTGATGAGAGCGAGTATCAGATGATTGCAGGGTATGTTTATGTTTATACTCCGGATGAATCCCTGGCAGGTTCGGTTATAAAGCTGAATTTCGAGGGTGTCGGTCATGAGGCGTGTGTATATGTGAACGGAAAGATCTGCGGGAGGCATACCTGCGGATACACAGCGTTTAATGTGGACATATCGAGCATGCTGGTTTACGGAAAGCCCAATATCATAACAGTCAGGGTGGACAGCCGTGAGACATTGAATCAGCCGCCTTTTGGATTTGTCATAGATTATATGACCTTCGGAGGAATATACAGGGATGTTTACATCTCTGTCACAGACCGCGCTTATATAGAGGACAGCTTCGTGTATTCGGAGATCAGAGAGGAGCCGTTAAATGAGTACAATAAAGGCGGTTCTGTGGGAAGATGCGAGGTGGATGTCTGCCATGAGATCACCTTCAGCAGGGAAGCGGCCGGCATGAAGGCGGTTGTCACCATCAGGGATGAGGGTGATGTGGAGGAAAAGACCAGGAAGATCATATATGAGGATATGGTTCCCGAAGGTGAGGATTTCAGTGTTTTGACCCACAGAGAGATTTTGAATGTGAAACTCTGGGACATCAGGCGGGCGAACCGTTATGAGATCGAGACCTTCCTGTATGACGGAGAGAGACTTATCGACAGGAGAGCCGTGATGACCGGCTTCAGACAGGCAAAGTTCACGGAAAAGGGTTTCCTCTTAAACGGCAGGAGGCTTAAGATTCGAGGCTTAAACCGCCATCAGTCCTATCCTTACGTGGGTTATGCAATGCCGGAGAGCATGCAGAGATATGACGCTAAGCTTCTCAAAAAAGAGCTGGGGGTGAATGCGGTCAGGACTTCACATTATCCTCAGTCACACTATTTTATCGACGAGTGCGACCGTCTGGGACTTTTGGTATTTACGGAGATCCCGGGCTGGCAGCATATAGGAGATGACAACTGGAAAGACAAAGCTGTCCAGAATACCAAAGACATGGTACGGCAGTACAGAAATCATCCTTCCATCATAATATGGGGTGTCAGGATCAACGAGTCCGTGGATGATGATGATTTTTATATCCGCACCAATGCGGCTGCCCACAATATGGATCCGTCGCGACCGACGGGCGGTGTCCGCAATTTCAAAAAGAGCCATCTGTTTGAGGATGTTTATACCTACAATGAGTTTGTTCACTCCGGTGATAATAAGGGCTGTGAGCCGAGGTCGAAGGTTACTTCCGACATGTCAAAGCCTTATCTCATAACGGAGTACAACGGTCATATGTTCCCCACCAAGACATATGACTGGGAGGAGAAAAGATCGGAGCATGCGTTAAGACATGTAAAGGTTTTGGATGATGTTGCCAAGGAAAAGGACATCTGCGGAAGCTTTGCATGGTGTATGTTTGACTATAACACACATAAAGACTTTGGTTCCGGCGACCGTATCTGCTATCACGGAGTCATGGATATGTTCAGAAATCCAAAGCTTGCAGCCGCTCCTTACAGCGTTTACCGCAGGGATGTATTTCTGGAGATAAGCTCAAGCTTTGACATAGGTGAACATCCGGGCTGCAACCGCGGTGAGATCTGGATATATACCAATGCGGACAGCGTGAAGATGTACAAAAACGACAGCTTCATAAAAGAGTATTATCCAAAGGATACACCCTATAAATCAATGCGTCACGGTCCGATCCTGATAGACGATTATGTGGGAGATGCATTGGAGAGCGAGGAGGGGCTTACTCCGACACAGAGGAAGATACTGAAGAGAGATTTCAATTCGGTGGTACGCACAGGAACGGCTCATATATCACCTGC
>JAILBP010000036.1:0-7631 GCA_024680835.1 Lachnospiraceae bacterium
AGCATCCTCGGTAACGCCCTGGAAGGTCTTGAACATAAGGTTGAACTGTCTGATGTCGGTGAAGTTGTGCTTGCCACAGGACGGGCAGGGAATGTTGTTTTTCTCAATGAAATCTACCATCTCCTCCTGAGACCATCCGTCCACCGACGACTCTAAGGTGATGCCCTTCTCCTGAGCGTAGTCCTCTATGATCTTATCGGCTCTGAAACGCTCATGGCACTCCTTGCAGTCCATGAGGGGATCGGAAAATCCACCGAGATGTCCTGAAGCCACCCATGTCTGCGGGTTCATGAGGATCGCACAGTCAACGCCCACATTGTACGGATTTTCCTGTACGAACTTCTGCCACCATGCTCTTTTCACGTTATTCTTAAGCTCTACACCAAGGTTTCCGTAATCCCATGTATTTGCGAGACCGCCGTAGATCTCAGATCCCGGGTACACAAAACCCCTTGCTTTTGCCAATGCGACGATCTTTTCCATTGTTTTTTCCATTTTTTTGTTTCTCCTTATATTTTATTGCTTTATTAACCGGCCCCCTCAGTCCGCTTCGCGGACAGCTCCCCCACTTCGCGGGGGAGCCTTTAAAGTGGTTCCCGATTTTAGCTCCCCCTTCAGGGGATTTTATTCCTGTTTTATGGCTCCCCCCTTCGGGGAATTTTATTCCTGTTTTATGGCTCCCCCTTCGGGGAATTTTATTCCTGTTTTATAGCTCCCCCTTCGGGGAATTTTATTCCTGTTTTATAGCTCCCCACATTTAGGAAGCTTTATACGACTCTTGTTTTTGGCTCCCCCTCCGGGGGAGCTGTCGGCTCTGCCGACTGAGGGGGGTCCTTTACATTCTCAGTTATATATAATATACCCAACCTGCGGATCAGCGGAAAGGCTGTCATATGTCACATGGGCTTCAGACTTGGAAATAACTTCAACACTGCCCACAGAAACATAGACTATCTCGCCGGCAACATTCACATCTGTCTCCTGACCTATGATGACGCATTTAAGCTTCTCATTGGTAGAAATCTCGCTGCCTGATGCTGCCACACCGGTAACGCCCTCCTCAACAGTGACGAAATCTCCGGAAAACTTATATCCGTCGGCCTGTGCCTCCACCACGGATCCGGAGAAGAAAGTCACCCCGTTGAATTCTGCGTAATCCGTGGGATCATAGTATTTGAGAGTAAGCTTTGCGACTCCGTTTTCAACACCGTATTTCTCTACCTCAACGGTCTCCTGTCCGTAGAGACCGGTATATGCATCAACTTTCTCGTTTATGAAATCTTTAAGCTCATGCTCGTCATAGTAATCCGCCGTGAAATCCGAGCAGATAAACTCCGAGATATTGCCCTTCTTGTCTATGAATACAGTGTCACGGTTTGCATCCTTTGCAACTTCCTCTTCCTGACCGCAGCCCGCTAACATCATAGCAGCTAAACCCGCAGCAGTCAGAAAACATAATAACTTTTTCACTTTAATACCTCTTTTATCTTACAGAACAACCCTTCAGCAGACCACCAACCGGAAACTTCTCTCGAAGGGAAATCTTGAATGATGATATACTTTACCACATACTGTTCAGAAGTTCAAGACTCTTGAAAACATGATGCCTGTGGGCATTTATATAAATATCCATGGCCTTGTCGATCTCGCACATTACACCTTCCTCCGGCAAAACTGCAAACAGTTCCTTCAAACCTGCCGTCTGGATAAACCTCATCACATTAAGGGCATTCCCGCTCAGAAGATCAAAGGGAGCCGGACGGGTATCCTCCAGCATATCCGGATACTCACCGAACACCACCATCGCGCGAAACTCAAAGGCTCTGCGGATGTAACCGGTATTAAGCCCGGGAGTTAAGATCGCTTTTATCCCCATGTACAGAAGATTTGTGAGATCCCTCTCCTCGCTCTCCTCAACGGCGTAGTAACCTGCAAGCTCCAAAAAATAGAATCCCAGGGCTGCTTTGTCAATATCTGTACTGATCTCCCTGAAATATTCCTTCACATTCACCTTTTCCAGGGAATATGCGCTTTTCCCCGGAAACAGTTCAAACTCACCGAACACAAATGGCTCCGTAGATGCGGCAAAAACACTCTTCGGCCGCCTGGCTCCCCTTGCGAAAGCTGTAACCCTGCCCCGCTCTCCGGTCAGGATCACTATCCTCTTATCTGCCTCACCGTACGGATGAGTTTCCAATATCATACCCTTTAGAGTGATGCAGTCCGACATATCTCCACCGTTTTCGTTTCATAGGACACGGGATCACAGCAAAGATCAGGTGTCTTTAATGTGTCTTGTATCATTCCGGTCAGCCTTCATCTTCCTGTCTGACATAGCCAAAGTTCTTGAGCTGACTGTCCGAATCTCTCCAGTCCTTGCGGACCTTCACCCAGAGCTTCAGATTACACTTGCCCTCTATGAGTTTCTCGATCTCGTAGCGCGCATTGGTACCAATCTTTTTGAGCATTGCGCCACCCTTTCCGATGACGATACCCTTATGTGACTCCCTCTCCACTATGATAGTGGCTTCTATGTCCGTGATGGGCTTATCCTCTCTGGTGTGCATCTTCTCAACCGTGACGGCGATACCGTGAGGTATCTCATCATCCAATGCATGGAGTGCCTTCTCACGGATGATCTCGGCAGCTATGGCGCGCATAGGCTGGTCGGTCACAGTGTCTTCGTCGTAGTACATCGGACCTTCCGGAAGATATTTGAATATGGTGTCCAAAATATCGGACACTCCCTCTCCCTTCATGGCAGAAGCCGGTATTATCTCGGCAAATTCCATAAGACCCCTGTATGCGTCTATGAATTTCAGCATATCTTCTTTTTGGCTAATGGTATCCGACTTATTGATGATGAGTATGACCGGACAGTCCAAACTCTGCAAAGTCTCCGCAATATGACGATCACCGCCACCGATCTTTTCCGATGGCTCGACGAGCCACAATACAAGATCCACATCCTTCATGGCTGATGCCGCAGCATTTACCATGAACTCTCCCAGCTTGTTTTTTGCCTTGTGAATTCCGGGAGTATCCAAAAATACGATCTGCCCGCGATCCTCCTCAGTGTATACCGTCTGTATTCGGTTTCTGGTGGTCTGCGGTTTTTTGGACGTGATGGCGATCTTCTGACCTATGATCCTGTTCATAAGTGTGGATTTACCCACATTCGGTCTGCCTATTATGGTCACAAAACCGGATTTAAAGTTTTCCGGACTCATAATGTTTCTCCTATTGTATAAGCTTTCTGACAGTATCAAACATATCTGACGCTTCTTTTATCCTGTCCTCATTACCCACAACACAGAATGCGTTTTCATCCAATACTGCCTGCACAAGATCTGCCTGATCCCTGATATCGGAAGATGTAGCCGACAGGATCTTGTCACGGACCTTCTGACGTTCCTCTGCAGTACGCCCCATAATGTATAACAGGTTAGCCCTTGAGACCTTCATCTCAGGCGACAGCGGTCTGTCCAGTTTTGAAATCGTACCGATGATATATTTTAACATATCCCTGTCACTGCAATCGAATTTTCTGATATATTCCGGAGTCCCTTCGTAGACATCATTGGTAGCCTTCAGGTTAGGATCTCTGTAAGAAGTGAGATATCCGGTTCCATCCACCGAAAAACCACACATGCATCCGTAGGCCCCACCCAGAACTCTGACATTTCCCCAGAGATAATCGTAGCTTAAGATCGTGTTCAAAACCTGCAATGATCCGTTATATTCAAAACCGCGCTTTACATAATTGCCTGTCCTGCACACATACTGCACGTTGGATGCATCAGTAAGCCCTTCGTTTTGACTGTGAAGCTCCCATTTTGAAGGAATAATCTCTCTGCCTGTCTCAGACAAAGATCCCGCCAGCCTTCCGATGTACTTCAAAGCATCATCAAGACTTTCCCTGTCACAACCGACAGATGCAAAACAGTTTTCTCTGTTGAATATCTTTTTCAGTAATGTCTTAGCCTTTTGGATCTCCTCGTCTATGCGCAAATCAAAATCCCTGCGCAACGAATTGACATACTCGCATGCCTCAACACCGGCTATGATATCATCAAAACGGGAGTTTTCATCATGATAACTCATACATCTGTTCATAGCAGTCATGTGACCGGACGATGAAAGGGCGCTCTTTAAGGAAGAGGCTCCCATATCCAGGATCTCTTTGATCCTCTTCTTGTCCGTGAAATCCGTTTCGTTCAGTATCTCAGATATAATATCCGCCGCCTGATCCATGTTTTCCGGTAATACCTTGAAGGAAATCTCCTCATACCATCTCTTTTCGTTACCCTTTTCGACCTTCGTAGTAATCCTTGGCGCAAAGAGCAGGGAACCGAAATACAGGTTTTTTTCTATGGAAAGCTCGTTATAAGTATGTTTTGCCGTGCTGCAGCTTCCCAGCAGTCCTCCGAGGAACACTAAAGTCTTTGCTTCCTCCACAGTAAGGTCCGCCGCATCGAAAAACAGCGAAAAATACATTATGCCGTTGTAATCATAATCATGATACAGAACCTTTATACCGTCAGTCTCCATCTCCTCATTGGATACGAAAGAGATCTCTTTTTTGATATCAGCTCTGTCCAATACGGGCAGGCACAGAAGACTCTCGGGAGAATCCGGTGTCTCCTGATATTTTTTGAGGCTCGCTGTCTCTTTCACAAGCTTCACAACTTCTGCCTCATCCAATGAAGCTTTATATGCCGCAAGCTTATCCTTAAGCTTCTTCTCGTTTGAAGCGTTCAGCGTTGTGTCCGGCTTTACGATCACAACAGCTGCATGCGGATTGTCCAGAATGGCTTCTTTTAACAGCTCCTCAAAATATCCGGTATCTATCTTTTCCTTGAGGGATTTAAGACAAACACCACGCTTGAGCGTATCAAATGCGGCATCGTCGTCATAGAGCCAGGTGTCGAGAACATCAAGTCCTTTTATGAGACCCTTGGGGTATGATCCGGTATCTGCCTCACGATACATAAATTCGCGATAATTGAGGCTTGCCAGCAAAGCTTTTTTGTTGAAGCCTTTTTCTATGATGCCCTCGATCGTTTCCCTGATGATCCCGATAAACCTTTCCTTGTCCTCTATATTGGAATTTTTAGCCACTATACCGAAAATAGGCTGATTTATGGAATCATCAAAAGACCCGAAAACATCATCACTAATGCCCGCGTCAATAAGCGCCTGTTTCAAGGGTGCACCGGCCATCTCCAGCAGAACATGGTCTATGGTCTTGAGTGCTATGTTCCTCTCAACGTCACGGCTGTTTCCTATAGAAACGTTATAGGACAGATATGTCTTATCCTTTGTGTCCTCATCCTGACTGACGGGATATGACCTTACAATCTCCACAGCCTTCTCAAAGGGCTTCTGGTATCCCACCTGCGAATCAACATCGAGGGCATCAAATTTGGAAAGATACTCCCGGTCGATATAATCCAGCCTCTTGGCTATGTCAAGATCACCGTATAAGTAAATATAGGAATTTGACGGATGATAGTATTTTCTGTGGAAATCCAGATAATCCTCATATGTGAGATCAGGTATGTTTTCCGGGTCGCCGCCGGATTCAAAGGCATAGTTGGTGTCAGGGTAGAGCGTATTTAAGATATACCTCTCCAGCACGCTGTCCGGATCGGAAAACGCGCCCTTCATCTCATTATATACCACGCCGTTTATGGTGAGCTCTCCGTCTTTGTCCTCCAGCTCATAATGCCAGCCCTCCTGACGGAAGATGTTCTCGTATTTATAAATATTGGGATTGAACACCGCATCGAGATAGACATCCATTAAGTTGTCGTAATCCTTTTCATTGCAGCTTGCCACGGGATATACGGTCTTATCCGGGTAAGTCATGGCATTAAGGAATGTGTTGAGCGAACCCTTGGCCAACTCCACAAAAGGATCTTTTATGGGATATTTGTCAGAGCCGCACAATACTGTATGCTCTACGATATGCGGAACACCGGTGGAATCAGATATCGGTGTCCTGAAACCGATATAGAAAACCTTGTTCTCGTCGGAGTTTTCAAGGCACAAAACCCTGGCGCCCGTCTTTTTGTGGCGTAATACGGTTCCGTGACTCGAGATATCGTTAAGCTGCTCTTCTTTTATGATCTCATATGAGGTTAAATCTGAAAGTCTCAATTGTGTTCTCCTGTCTTTTGTGTTCAATCAAATCTCATGTATAAACAATCCGCTCCTGAGCTTGGGCTCAAACCATGTAGACTTCGGAGGCATCAAAAGCCCTGCGTCAGCCACTGAAAAAAGCTCATGAATACTGGTGGGATACATAGCGAAGGCTGCGACACAGTCTGTCTTGCATCGTCTCTCCAGCTCGTCGAGACCGCGGATACCACCGACAAAATCGATGGTCGGATCAGTCTTGGGATCAGCTATGCCAAGCACCGGTCCCAGCAAAAGATCCTGCAGGAGCGATACATCAAGTCCGGCAACCGGATCATCTGTCCTGTCCTTATCTTTAACGCATACCTTGTACCACTTTCCGTCCAGCAGCATTGAAAACTCGCCCTTTTTCGCGGGTTTTCTGATATCGTCTCCCGCATTTTGCGATGCGCCGAGATCATCTGCCGCCTTGGCAGCTCTGCTTTTTTTCAACTCCTCTGCGTCGCCCAAAAGTGAAACTTCATAGATTTCCGAAACTTTTGCCAAAAATGCAGCTGCATCCATGCCCTTTAAGTCCTTTATGACACGGTTGTAATCCATGATCATAAGCTCCTCATCCGGAAACAGCACCGACAAAAAGAAATTGAACTCCTCAGTACCGTCATAACCCGGATTTTCGTCCCTGCGCTTAAAACCGACCTTTACGGCTGAAGCCGCCCTGTGGTGTCCGTCAGCGATATAGATCTCATTAATGCCGGCAAAAGCATTCTCCACCGCTGCTATGTCTGCATCTGCATCAATCTTAAATACTCTGTGTCTTATGCCGTCATCACTGACAAAATTATAAAGTGCCGTACCCTGCTTTGTACGGTTTACAACCTCAGTGATAACATCATTTTGTCTGTATGCCAAAAAGATGGGCCCTGTCTGGGCTGAGCATGTATCCACATGCCTGATCCTGTCTGCCTCTTTATCAGCTCTGGTGTTTTCGTGTTTTTTGATGATATTATTGGCGTAATCATCAATAGATGCGGTCGCCACGATACCTGTCTGCGTTCTGCCGTTCATAGTGAGCTCGTAGATGTAATAGCACCTCTTGTCGTCCGTCACGAAAGAACCGTCAGCCTTCCAGTCTTTTATCATCTCTGCAGCCTTGGCGTAAACCCTGTCATCATAGGTGTCCACATCATCCGGGAACTGTGACTCGGCACGGTCTATTGCCAAAAAGCTCTTGGGGTTTTTCATCACCACCTCTTTTGCCTCCGCGCGGTTGTACACATCGTAAGGCAGAGCGGCGATGGTAGATGCCATGTCCTCAGCGGGTCTCACACATATAAAAGGTTTGATTGCAGCCATTTTATTTCTCCTTTGTTTGTTGTATTTTTATCGGCGGGATAGGCTTGTAAATCCTGCCGCTTCTCATCTGTGACAATGCCCGTTATGTCTTATTCACACTGTCTTGATCACACCCGGGTTTTTCATCACCCTGT
>JAILBP010000061.1:0-7295 GCA_024680835.1 Lachnospiraceae bacterium
CCTCTTCATAACATCATCAATCGTAAATCCCGAGTTCGGACGGATATTGTATTCCGCGAAATCAAAGGTCCACAGGGTATCTATATCTTTATCCAGTCCCTTCTCTTTCCACCAGGGATAATCGAACTGCGTATCCTTTACTTTGTCAAAGCCTTTCTCACGAAGGTACTGCTGTATCGCATCTTTATTGGCTCCGCCCTTGTCTCCGTAGGGGAAACGGAAGGGTCTGTATTTTCTCTCCACTCCGGCTTTCTCGTAGAATGAATTCAATACCTCTTCATTTTGGTCTATCTCTTTTTTGCATTCCTCAATGCTCAGCGCCGAGAAATTCGGGTGGGTATAGCTGTGATTGCCCACTATGATCCCGTGTTTGAGGGCATAGATCAGCTGATCCGGGTAGTTTTGCGCCCACTGTCCCACGGCGAACATTATCACCGGAATATTCTTTTCAGCCAAATAATCCACTATAGCCGGTGTATTCTTTGAAGAAACATCATCTATGGTAAGCAATGCTCTTATCATTATCCTTGTACCTCCTTGTCGTAAACCTCATTAAGATTTACTATTCACCGTCACTCTGCCGTCATTCCAATGGAACGCATACGTGCACAAGATTCTGCCCGGCAAGCCGGCAGCCTTTATACTGCATGATATTGACTGTGAACAGTAACAACAAATACAGATTAGCACACAGCTCCTGTCATGTCAAAACTTAAGAATAGACATTCACATTCCGGTGAAGTATAATAACAGACGCAGTTGTTTATCATCATTTTATGGATAGGAAATATACCATGAGTTTATTAGTGTTTCTTATTATCATATTGATATACACGGTTTTCATAGGCATTATCAACGAACGCTTTTTCCATATGCAGAGTGATATTGCCCTTATCTTCTTTTCGCTGCTGCTGTCGGCAGTGCTGTTGGCAGCAAGACTGCTGTTCCCCGAGACCGCTCTTGTGTCCTTTGTGGACAAGCTCGCAGATTTCGGTTTCCGGGAAGTCCTGATGGAAGGTATGCTGTGCTTCATGCTGTTCGCCGGTGCCAGCAAGGTCAACATGGGCAAGTTCAAAAAGAACCTGCGCCCCATTTCGCTGCTGGCTTTGCTGACCACTCTGCTGTCCTCATTTCTCTATGGCGGACTTTTCTACCTGGTGGCACTGCTCTTCAAGATCCCCATGGATATCTGGATGTGCATCCTCTTAGGCTGCGTCGTATCCCCCACGGATCCCATCGCTGCCACCGGAATCCTCAGCAAGATCGGTCTTTCCAAAAACGTCTGCTCCGTCATCGAGAACGAATCTCTCTTCAATGACGGCACCGGCGTTACGCTGTTCATCTTCGTGAGATCGCTGGTAATACACAACGGCGACAGCAACTTCGCCCTACTGATGCTCAAAGAGATTGGCGGCGCCGTAGCGGTAGCCCTGTCCGTTTCTTTCCTGCTATTCAGGCTCATGAAGCTGACACATGATCCGGTGAGATACATACTGATCTCCCTGCTGGATGTGGCCTCTGTTTACATGATATGCGAACACTTCGGTTTTTCCGGCGTCATCGCATCCGTGGTATGCGGAATGTATTTTTCATATTCAATGGAGAAGATCAAGCGCAGGGCGACAGTCATCGATCCTCACAACTACTACGAAGATTTCTGGGAGATCATCGAAAACATGTTGAATTCCGTTCTCTTCGTCATGATAGGACTGCTGGTGCTCAACATTAAGGTGAGCGGATACGCTGCCATCGCAGTGCCCGCCGCATTACTCATACTGATAATGTCCAGGGCTGTAGGCGTTTTCGTCAGCACCGTGCTCACCGGCAAGAAGATCCCCGGCAATTACAACATGCGTGAATTCGTCATCCTGATGACATGGTCAGCCTTAAAGGGCGGACTATCCATGGCTCTGGCAATGGAGACCGTGGAATATCTTCCGGAATCCATCAGCCAGGTTTTCATGAACGTCACCTACGCCACAATATTCTTTACGGTGCTGGTACAGGGACTGACTATCAAACGGGTATATTTTGCACTGGAAAAACACAAGGCCGGCAGACTGTGCAAAAATCGATAAGAAAGGATCGTTCAGATGAAGATAATAATCGTAGGTCTGGGACAGACCGGAAACCTCCTGCTCTCATCTCTGGCAGGGGAAAATATTGATATCGTAGTCATAGATAAAGACAAATCACTGGTGGACGAAGCCACGGACAAATATAACGTGAACGGCATAGCAGGCAGCGGCGCTTCCCGGGAGACTTTGCTGTCTGCCGGCGCCGACACCGCCGATGTCATAATAGCGCTCACCCGTATCGATGAGGTCAATCTACTGAGCTGCATGCAGGCCAAAGCTCTGGGAACCCGCTTTGCTGCAGCCCGTATCCTGATGACAGACCTGGTGAGCGAAGCCGAGAGCCTGAAAAAAGAATACAACATCGACTTCATCATGAAGCCCAGACACGACATTGCCGAGGAGATCTACAGGAATATCGGAATGCCCGGCTTCATAAAGCTGGAAGGCTTCTGGGGCGACAAGATACAGCTTCTGGACATGAACGTTCTGGACAACAGCATTCTGAACGGTCATACCTTAACGGAGATCCGCCAGACCCTGAAGCTGGACATCCTGATCATCACGGTGCTCAGGAAGGGAAAGCTCCACATCCCCACCGGAAACTTCATCATAGAGAGCGGCGACAGCATAAATGTTGCCGTTTCCAAAAAGAATCTTGAGACGACGCTGGAGCAGCTTGGTATAAAACGCAGCCGCACCAAAAAGATCGTGATCGTGGGCGGCAGCAACACCTGCGAGTATCTCTTAAAGATGATGGAAAACGACAGATGCAACATCACTATCCTGGAGCACGATGCTGCAAGATGCCGTCAGCTCATGGAAAAATATCCAAAGGTCAACATAGAATATGCAAACGATGATACCTTAGAGGTTTTGGAGGAGGAAAACCTCGCCTCGGCAGATGCTGTGATATCTCTCACCGAGGTCGATGAGACCAACCTTGTGACCAGCATGTATGCCTGGTCCTGCAACATCCCTTCCATCATAACCCGGGTCGACAAGCCGGAGCATGTGAAACTCCTGTATAAGGTCAACATTGATATCACCGTATCTCCCGCTGCCTCCACGTCCCAGCGTGCACTGCGCTTTCTCAAGGACATCGAGGCCAAGGATGCCGGTGAAAACATCGGAAAATACTACCTTCTGGCAGATTCCAAGGCAGAGATCATGGAGATTCCGGCTGCTGCGGACTTCAAATGCCTTAACACGGCATTTAAGGAGAGCTCCTTCCATCTCAAAAAAGATGTGCTTATCACAGCCATCATCAGGGGCGACGAACTGATAATACCGTCAGGTACCACCTGCATCATGGATGGCGACCGAGTTATCATTACCTCTTCACGAAAAAACGGCATCAGAAGCCTGAACGATATTCTATCCTAAAAAAACTGACAAAACAAAGGTCTCCGGGGAGATCCCGAAGACCGTGGCAGATCAGTCAGCCGATCTGTATGTTTTACTATCCGAGCGTAACATCCAGTATCATCATCAACGTGAACCCGACGGAAAACAAGATGACACCGATATTGGAGTGCTCTCCCTCCGACATTTCCGGTATCAGTTCTTCAACTACAACATACATCATTGCACCGGCAGCAAAACTCAGCAAATACGGCATGACCGGCAGTAACCGGCTTGCAAATAATATCGTGAGAAGCGCGCCGACCGGTTCAACTGCCCCCGACAGTACACCGCCCGCAAACGCCATTCCTTTGCTTTTTCCCTCTGCATTGAGGGGCATGGAAATGATCGCTCCTTCGGGGAAATTCTGTATAGCAATGCCGAGGGCCAGAGCCAGCGCGCCTCCTGCGGTCATATCTGCTGATCCTGTCAGAAATCCTGCGTAGACAATCCCCACCGCCATTCCTTCGGGAATGTTATGGAGGGTGACCGCAAGCACCATCATTGTAGTCCTCGCCAATTTTGATGGCAAACCCTCCGCTTTCTCTGAATTCATATGTAAATGCGGGATCAGGCTGTCAAGCAGCAACAGAAACAGAATTCCAAACCAGAAGCCGATCACCGCAGGTACAAAAGCAAGTTTTCCCATATTCTCCGACATTTCCATAGCCGGAATGATAAGACTCCATATTGAGGCAGCAGTCATCACGCCTGCGGCAAACCCTGTCAACGCCCGCTGAACACCACGGCTCAGGTCGTGCTTCATGAAAAAAACACAGCCTGCACCAAGAGATGTCCCGAGAAAAGGTATTAGAAGTCCGGATAGAATTTCCTTATACATCATAAACTCTGCTCTTTCTTTTCTTCAGGCAAGAGACTCGTCATACTCTTAAGTCCAAGTGCCACTGTGGAACCGTTGTGAAGCATTGCGCTTGTGGAAGGAGACATTGCCCCGGCTATTCCAAGTCCGATAAGAGTAGTATTGAATCCTACTATCGCTTTATAATTGAATCTGATCCTCTTCATCAACAGAATACTGATCTTTTTTAAGGCGATCAGACTCTCAAGATTTTCGGACGCAATGGTGATGTCAGCGATCTGCCTTGCGATCTGCGCCCCGTCGCTGATGGCGATGCCTGCATCCGCCACTGACAGCGCCGGTGAATCATTGATTCCATCTCCCACCATGATCACACGATGTCCGCCGGCTTTTGCCTTCTCGACAAACTTTGCTTTATCTTCGGGCAGGACCTCGGCATAATACTCTGTGATCCCGGCCTCAGCAGCTATCTTTGCAGCGGTTTTTTCATTATCACCGGTCATCATGACAATATGCTCAAAGCCTTGTTCACGCAGACGTTCCACAACTTCCCTTGTTTCCTTTCTCATGGGATCTGCGATCAGAATGCATGCCGAAAGCATACCGTTTTTTGCAAAATACAGATGAGAGTATTCATCCGGAAGAGAATCAAACTGCTCTTTTTTATCATCCGGGATAGTAACCAACTCATCCTCAAACACAAAATGATAGCTTCCGATGACTGCCTTCTGACCATCGATCTCAGACGCGATCCCATGAGCAACAATATATTCTACATTTGTATGCATTTCCTCATGTAACAGCCCTTTTTCGAAAGCCGCATCCACAACGGCTCTGGCGACTGAGTGCGGAAAATGCTCTTCCAGGCAGGCCGCCTGTCTTAAAAGCTCATCCTCCGGTTCATCATTAAAGGAGATGACCTTTACTACAGTCGGCTGCGCCTTAGTGATCGTCCCGGTTTTATCAAAGACGATGGTATCTGCATCCGCAACTGCCTCAAGGAATTTACCGCCTTTTACCGTAATATCGTGTTCCGAAGCTTCCTTTATGGCGGAGAGGACCGAAAGAGGCATAGCCATTTTGAGAGCGCAGGAATAATCCACCATGAGAACAGAAACCGCCTTTGTAATATTCCTGCTGATCAACCATGTCAATCCGGAAGCGAGCAGCGTATAAGGCACAAGCCTGTCCGCAAGCCTTTCCGCTCTGCTTTCAAGGGATGATTTCAGCTTTTCCGATTCCTCTATCATCTTTACGATCCTGTCAAAACGTCCGCATCCCCCGGTCTGAGTTACCCTGATGGTCAGTTCACCCTCCTCTATAACAGTACCCGCAAACACACTCATGCCTGTGCTCTTATTCACAGGCTCGGATTCACCTGTCATAGAAGCCTGATTCACCATGGCCTCACCGCTGTCGACCTCACCATCAAAGGGGATGACATTCCCCATTCTGACAATGACCCGGTCACCGCACGCAACCGACGACGAATCCGTCAGCACCTCACCATCTTCGGTCATCAGCCAAACCTTGTCGATATTCAGAGACATCCTCCTTGCCAGATTATCCACTGAACGCTTATGAGTCCACTCCTCTAACGTATCCCCGATCTTAAGGAGAAACATCACATTCGATGCCGTATCATAGTCCCCGGTCAATACCGCTGAGGTGATGGCAAGGGCATCGAGCACCTCTACCTGTAAATGCCTGTTTTTCAGCGTCTTTACTCCCCGCCAGATGTACTTTGCAGCCTTAACCGTGCCCCATATCCTTCGAAGAGAAAAAGGCAGAATGATACGTTTTCCGAAATGAAGGATCACTGTTGTCACGATCCTGTCGTAATACTGTGCCGACATCTCTCTTCCTGAGCATTCAAATACACTCTCCGGAACCTCTGTATCCTCAAAAGAAAACCTTTCTATAATATCCGAGATCCGTAATCTGTCACCGGAATACACGATCGCCGCGTCCGCAGTTCTCTCATATACCTTTGCTTCCCTGATCTCATCAAAGCTTTTCAGATAATACTCAAAGATATCCGCCTCACGAAAGCTCAGGCGCTTCATCGCAAGATGAATGCGTACCCTGTTTTTTCCTTCATGCTTTACTGTATATTTCATACTCCGGCATCTTCTTCCTTTTTTGTTCTCTCTTCATTTATCGCCTTGGCATCTTCATAGATATCCGTGCAATTTTCCTGAAGTGTTGTAACCTGGTCCAATACTGCATCTTTTACTCTCAGAACACCCGCTGTGCAATAGGTATAAACCTTCTTTGCATCCTTAGATGACAAAAGCCTGATCCCCTCCAGACCAAATACCGTACCAAGTGCAAATAAACCCAATCCTTTTAGTTTCATGATGAAATTCTCCTTTCTATGTTGGTTGATATTATTTAAACGGCCGGGCGGATCATCGCCTCGCCTGTTTTATCATTTACCTGCTCACAAGCTAATAACCGCGATCAAACGTTAGCTAACGCTAACCGCAGACTGTTAGCTAACACTAACCGAGAATCGTTAGCTAACGAAACAAAAAAAGAGCCTTGTGGTTCTCTTTACTCTGCTCCCATGATCCCCAGCCATACCGGCATGAGGAATTCCCGGACTGTATTCAGATATCTTTTAACCTTAGTAACGCTACATTCATATGTTACCGGTCCAAAACAAGCTGTCGGAAAGGTTGAAAACAACATATGAAATCCTCTCTACTGATCAGAATAACAATAGTCTCACCAATCTTCAAATGCATTCTTCGATAGCTTTTATAATTTACCTTATTTATTGCGCTTTGTCAAGGTTGCTTAACCGGATCAGGAATACTATGCATGCGCCGATTGCAACTCCAAGCGTGTTTAGGATCAGATCATCAACATCTGTATGTCGTCCCTGGCAAAACAATTGTGTCACTTCGATAAACAGAGTGAAACCGGCACCGACTAATATGGTCCTTTTGCCCTACTCATCGTTTGTCAGTTTAAGACCTATCATAATTTAC
>JAILBP010000086.1:0-4515 GCA_024680835.1 Lachnospiraceae bacterium
GTCTATCCTCTCTATCTGCGGAACCACTATATCTTCCACAAAATCCGACAGTTCAAAGATATCTTTACCTTCGTAGGCGACAGATGTATAGATGGACGCCAGCATGTTCATGGATATTTCCAGAATATTCGGGTTTCCGCAGGTCTCCGGGAGCATACCCTTCACCTGATTCACCGCGGCACTCACCTTTACCAGCACCGCGTCCATATCCGTGTCTTCCTCGAACTCCAGCATTACCATACTGTAATTTTCCGCACTGGTACTCCTGACATTCAGGACACCGTTTATGGTACCCAAACCTGCCTCCATCACCTTGGTGACGTTCTCCTCCACCTTCTCCGGCGTCGCTCCGGGGTAGGTGGTTACCACAATAAGATACGGGGTCTCAATGTCCGGCAGAAGATCTGTCTGCATCTCTGTCAAAGCCACGATACCGATGACTATCACCGCAATGACTGCCACCAGTATGGTGTACGGTTTTTTTACTCCTAATTTGATCATTTCTTGCTCCTCTTTTCATAACTATGTGACCAGGGACGCATCACCCCACTAATACGCCCCAAATTATTTCTGCTCCTGCAGCTGTCCTACTGGTAATTCTGCAACTGCGAAATATAGATAAGCGAGCTGTCGCCTATCTCGGTTCCGTCAAAAAGCTTTGAAACCCTTGTGTAATATTTTATGGCAGTTGTGTAATCATGTGACTTTCTGTAACACTGTGCCAGATTATAGAGAGCGTTTCCGTTGTCATAGTCCTCCGCTAATGCAACTATGGTATCGTAACGCTTTGTTGCTTCATATATGTTCTGTCCCTCATAGTAATAGTTGGCTTCGTCATATACCTCCTGAAGGTATGTATTGACCACATTTTCGGACAGATAATCCAATGCATCATTGCCGGACACTGACAAAAGATCCGGTTCCACCGACTGCACGATGACGGTAGCAGTCTCGTAATCCCCCTCCGCATAAGCCTTGTAGGCTCCCGCCAAAGCGTCATAGGTTGCTTTCAGCCTGTCGGTATCCTCGTTTTTGCTCTTGGAACTCTTGAGCTGGTCGGTCAGATCAGAGATCTCATCCTCAAGCTGCGTGATCTGCTGGTTGCGGGTGGAGATAGTGTCGTTGGCCTGCAAAAGCTGCTCATTGGCATTTGCAGCAAGGCTTTTGCGCACAGACGGCACTATGATAAACCATACCAGACCCGCTCCGATCAGTATTCCTATGACAAAGTTCATTATCATGTTGATGATACCCTGCGTTCTGGTGTGCTTGGGCTGTATGATGGTCTGATCTCCGGATTTCACCTCATAAGCATCGGTTTTATTCTTTTCCCTGTTTTTGCGGCTTCTGGCTTCCCTGATATAAAGCTGGGTACGGCTGTCGCTGTTGTCAACGCGGCTCGCGTATGTCAGGGTTTTTATGGCGCGGTCGTATTTGCCTTCACGCAAAAAAAGCAGACCTTGTATCTGCCTCGCCTGAACGTGATTCGGGCATATGCCCACCACCTTTTTTACCTGCAGAGCGGCCAGATCGTATGCACCTGTGTTCAGATGCGTGATCACCTGATTGAAATTCTGCGCAACCGAAGAAAGGCGGACACGTTCCCTTGTGTCTGAGTCCGTCTCCTCCAAAAAATGGTTTGCCATATTATCCTCAGGCTGAAACCCCCTGCTGATAAGCCACTGTTTTACAGCCTCCGTCTCCTCGCCTCTCCTGTAATGCAAAAGGCCGAGAAGATTTCTGGCATTTATATTGATCTTATTATATTTGAGTGCGAGAACCAGGGTGTTTATCGCATCGGATATATCATTTTCCCTGGCCTGATATACTGCCCTGTTATACAAAACATCGGAAATGCCCACAAACATACGGTAAGCTCTTAAGTCCGTACCGCAAGCGGGACATTTGGACAGATCACCTGCGGATGCACCGCAATTATAACATATCATCTCCGAAATCCTTTTCCCTGCTCTCTTCCATCATACGCTGCATTACATCCGTGACATCTTCGATCTGAATGTCATAAAGCTCCTGCTTTACTTCTTCAAGTTCCGGAGCAAGCTCAAATTTTTTTAACTCTGCTTCATAATCCAGCATCTTAACTACCTCATGATAACGTCATGCCAGTGTAATGGTCCTGTTAAATGCTCTGACCACACCGTTTTCGCATCTGAATTCCGTGGCCTGCTTTTTCTCTTTGATCTTCATGAAATCGCCGTTTATCTCTACCTGAACCCCCGGCCAGGTGCTGCCTGTCACAAAAACAGAAGCATTCCGGGCTTTTATATAGTCCATCTCAAAACGTGCCATCTCATCCTTGTCTCCTGCCAGCATGGCATGAGACCTTATACGTTCCACGGACAATGCCTGTTTGTCCTTGATATAACCCTCATCCGAAGGATTCTTATTTAAGAAAGCCTCTATGGCTGCCAATCCTTCCTCTATCTTCCGAAGGCGCTCCTGCTCTTCCTGTATCCTGTCCTTTAATTCTTCGGCATGCGCAACGGAGCTTCCCGGAATCCCCACGGTCAGCACGGTCTTGACTCCCACGTCATTGCCGGCTGTCTGAAGCTTCATGCCAAGATTGGCATGCACGACACCGCCTATTATGACGCTGCCTTTACCTTCAAGCGTTATGCTGCCGTCGCACTGAACATAAGAATTCAAAAAAGACTCTGCGAAAATATTACCACCGGCTTCAACTCTCGCATACTCAAAAAATCTCGCAGAGATATCGCCCTTTGTGGCTATATTGCCTCCGTCGGCTCCCAAAACGCCGCCCTTCAGTATCAGGCCTTTTTTACCGAAAACATTGGCTGACTCCACAACACCATCCACAGTGACAGTGCCTTCGGCCACAATGCTCATGCCCTTGCACACTCTGCCGTGTATGATCACATCTCCGTTAAAATTGATATTGCCCTGTGTAATGTCCAGATCACCGTTCACTTCATGGACTGCCTTTATGGTGATCCTTTCGTTGACCTCCGTGATCTTACCGCTGATCTTCGCTATGTAATCCACGGTGCCGTCGTCATTTTTGACGCTCTCGATCCCGGTGCCCCTCAAAGGCGGCAGATCCTTGCCCGGAGAAGCCAGTATAAACTTTGCGGAAATATCATATCCGTTGGCTCCCTTGGTGGCAGGATGATAAGTTGCTATGACCTGCCCCTCGTCAACGGTCTCCACCATCTTGATGTTCTTGTAGTCGGCAGTTCCGTCCTCACCGATCAAAGGTTTCTGGGATAATTCTCTCTCAAAAAAATATTCGTAATAACCGTCACTGCCGTTTTGAGCAATATTCCCCCTGGCCACAACAACAGGTTCGCCGAAGTGGTTGCCTCCGGCGACAGACTCTATCATGTCCATATCGAATCCGATCTTTACACCGTTTATCGTAAGAACATCCTTTATGTAGTCCGGAGTAATATACTCTCCGGGCGCAGGCATCTTAGCCAGCATCGTGACCGTCATCCTGTCTTCTGAAATCGATACATATGGCATTGGACCGCTATACATATAAACCCTCCATGGGAACGGGAGCATGCACCGCTCAAATCATCAACCGAGACTCTTAAGTCTCTCCTCAACATCAATCATAAGCTTTCTGTATTTTTCCTGTTTATCCTTTTCTTCCTGAACCTTGTCAGCAGGAGCCTTGCTGATGAATTTCTCGTTGGAGAGCATCTTCTCGGATCTCTCAAGCTCCTTTGTGAGACGATCCTTCTCTTTGATGAGTCTCTCTCTCTCTTTTGCAATATCCACAAGATCGCTCAGCGGGATATATACAACCGCACCCGGGATGACAACGGATACAGCATCCTCCGGGACATCGGATTTGTCGGCTCTGACCTCAAATCCATTTGTGTATGCCAGATTCACATAGATCTCACCGTTATCTTCAAACGTCTTCCTAACATCTGCGCTGTCTGATACGATGATGAGTTTTGCTTTGCGTGATGGCGGAACATCCATCTGTGTGCGGACATTTCTGACACCTGTGACCATCTCTTTTATGAGATCAACACTCTTCTCATCATCGGCAAACGACCACTCCTCCTTATAGACAGGCCAGTCTTCCAGCATGATGGTGTCCTTGTCCTCATTGAGAGTGCAATATATCTCCTCAGTGATGAAAGGCATATAGGGATGCAGAAGCTTTAACGCCTCATTCAGAACCGTCTTCAAGGTCCACAGGGCTGCATTTGCAGACTCCGGATCCTCCTCCTTTTTCCAGGTTCTCACCTTGGCCATCTCGATATACCAGTCACAGAACTCATCCCATATAAAGTCATATACCTTGGAGAGCGCTATGCCCAGCTCGTATTTGTCCAGGTTTTCCGTCATATCACGGGCAACGCTGTTGACGCGGGACAATATCCATCTGTCGGAAGCATGCAGCTCTGATAGAGCCGGCTCTCTGACGGTAACGCCGTCCATGTTCATCATGATGAAACGGGAAGCATTCCACACCTTATTGGCAAAGTTTCTGCTGGCCTCAACCCTTGACATATA
>JAILBP010000104.1:0-11136 GCA_024680835.1 Lachnospiraceae bacterium
AATGGCTTTGAGGGAAATGTAAATGTCTGAAGAACAGCGCAGGATAATATCCACCACCATTCAAAAAGAAGATGTAAACCTTGATGTGAAAATACGTCCCCAGAGGCTGGATGACTATATCGGTCAGACCAGGGCAAAGGAAAACATGCGTATCTATATCGAGGCTGCCAAAAAGAGAAATGAGCCATTGGACCACGTGTTGTTGTACGGTCCTCCGGGACTTGGAAAGACAACGCTGGCGGGCATCATAGCCAATGAGATGGGCGTAAATCTAAAGGTTACCTCAGGTCCCGCCATAGCAAAGCCCGGTGAGATGGCAGCAATACTGTCGGGACTCGGGGAGAATGATATTCTGTTCGTGGATGAGATACACAGGTTAAACCGTCAGGTTGAGGAAGTGCTGTACCCTGCCATGGAGGACTATGTTATAGATATCATGATAGGAAAAGGCCAGACCGCAAGATCCATAAGGCTTGATCTGCCAAAGTTTACACTGGTGGGAGCTACCACCAGGGCAGGACTTCTGTCTGCACCGCTTCGTGACAGATTCGGTGTTATGCATCATCTTGAATTTTATAATACAAAGGAGCTGTACCAGATAGTTATGGCAACTGCCGGAAAGCTCAATGTGGAGATAGAACCGGACGGCGCCATGGAACTTGCCAGGAGAAGCCGCGGTACGCCTCGTCTTGCCAACAGACTTTTGAAACGTGTCAGAGATTTTGCTGAGATAAAATATGACGGAGTCGTCACCAAAGAAGTTGCCGACAATGCGCTGGATCTTCTGGAGGTTGATAAACTGGGACTTGATGTGAATGATCAAAGGCTTCTGACCACCATCATAGAGAAATTCGGAGGCGGACCAGTGGGTCTTGACACCCTGTCTGCTGCCATCGGAGAAGACAGCGGCACCATCGAGGATGTATACGAACCCTACCTTGTGATGAACGGCCTAATCAACCGCACACCCAAGGGGCGCGTTGTGACAGAGCTGGGCTACAAACATATGGGTGTATAATATACTGTATGGGATGACTACAACGCCCCTGATCAAATAATTGAAATAGATTATCAATGCGGGGTTATTTCCAAAGAGGATTATATGCATTATGTGGAGTATAAGCAAAAACATATTCAAGTTGGTTAGTATGCTTATCTGTTTATTTATTTGTAGTTGCGGGATTGATACGGGACGATATTATAAACCTGATGATGAAATATCAAAAGACATAATGGATTCACAAAGCAATAGTTTTGTCTATTGTGGACGAAGTGAATCCAAAACGGGCGAGAAAATATATTCATTTATTATTAAAAAAATCGAGTTGGATGCAGTTGTAGACTTTTATAACAACGTAAGCAGTATTATTCGTTCAGTTGATGAATATGTAAAGGTAGGGATATATGGAGAATTGCCTGATGGTAGAGACTGCATTCTTTATATATCAAATTATACTAAATCTGATGAAATTAAAACAGTTGAAGATGGATGTTTATTGGAAATTCGAAATATTGATCATTTCAGTTATAAATATGATATATTCAGAGACCCGCAACTATACACTAAATTAAGCAATGTTAAAATATTAAAAATAGACAGAGGAATACAAAAAAAAGCAGAAAACTGCGGTATAGACTGGTATGAGACCTGGCCGGAACTGGAAAAAATAATTATTACAGGAAGAAACAACAAAACCTCTATTAGCGGATAGGAGAAGATTGTAATTATTTGCGCTTTGACAAAAATCGTGTTATTTATTGGAAGATAAGGGGTGACACGGATCCGTAGGACAGGGTGTAAAAAAATCATGGATTGAATGTTTTAAGGGTTCACAGCTATGAAAAGAGATATTATATTGTTACTTTTGATGGTAATTTTTTTTACTTCTTGTGGAAAGGAATGTACAAGGGTTGATTTTCCGCTGCTGTATCAGAATGAAGGGATTTTTTGTGAAAAGACAGATTTTATTGTCGGAGCAGTGATCAGTAACAAAACTGTATTGACAAAATGCTATGATAAAATTGACAATATATGGTTTGATGAATTCCATATACAACAAGCAGGAAAAAGAATTTTGATCGATTTTAATGAGAATGGAAAAGGCGTGTTGTTGTTGTGTGGTGATATTTCAGCCGGTACAGAGGAACATTTGTTTTTTTGCTCGGATGATTGCGGTAAAACATGGGAGAAATGCGCTATAGATGAGCCGTCATATACCATGATCACGGATTTAAGAATGCAGGAAGATGGAAAAATAGAACTGTCATATCTGTCAATCAAAAATGATCATGATGGTGCGGATTTGTATGAGGTAAGCATTGAGAGGGAGGAATGATGAGCAATTCAAACAATCAATGGATATACGATAAACGCAGATTATAATACGTCCATGTATAGTGATCCTTCAAATTAAGGAATTTACTAAAACTTCCCACATTGAAATGGCGCGTGTTCCGCTTTTGGTGTGGGAGTAGTTCTCTCATAGAACGCAGAAAGGGCGTGCTTATCGTAATAGCATTATTTCACTTGTAAAATTCCCTGCAATAGTATATCATAGGGAATGTATTTGTAAACATCCAACTACATTTGTTTTTATATCTGATAATTGGGGTTTCGGAGGGGTAAAACATGAACACAAAGGCTACTACAAGGGTGAATATCTGCGGGAAAACATACAATCTGTCCGGCTTTGAGGACGAAGAGTATCTTTTGCAGGTGGCTGCCTATATTGAGTCCAGGATCAACGAGGTAATATCTTTTTCCGGATATAACCGTCTGCCTGAGGATCTGAAGGTTTTGATGACCGAGATCAATATCGCAGATGATTATTTCAAGGCCAGGAATACGGCAGAGGCGAACGCAAAGTCCGCAGATACTCTGTCAAAGGAGGTTTACGAGCTTAAACAGAAGCTTGTGGATCTTGAGATGCAGGGCAATTCCGAGCAGGAAAAAAATAAAACCGCATTAGGGAAAAAAGAGCAGCTCTTACGTGCCCAGATAGAGACCCTTACCAAGGAAAACCGTCAGAAGGATGTCCGTATTGCGGAACTTGACACCGACAGGAGCGAGAGGATCAAACGCATTTCAGAGCTTGAGGATGATGATCATGAGAAGACAAAGCGCTTAAAAGAGCTGGAGCTCGATATGGAGGACAGCGAGCGCAGGATCAAGGATCTCGAGAAGAAAAACCGTGAGCTTGAGAGCGAGCTGAAAGAGAAGGATAAGCGGATCGAGGAGCTGGAGTATCATAACGAAAAGGAAAAGGATCTTCAGGAAGCCGAAAAGAACGAGAAGATAAAGAAAGCCGAGGCAGAGGTAAGCGAACTGAAGTCAAAGCTGGAGGATAAGACCCGGGAGCTTGAAGCTAAAGATAAAGAGCTTGAAGGCAAAGACAAAGAACTTGAAGATAAGGCAAAAGAGCTTGAGGCGAAAGACAAAGAGATAGAGGATCTTAAGGCATCGGCAGCCGAGTCCGGCACGAAAGATGAAGCCGCTGAGGAGGATGCTCCGTCTGGACTTACAAAGCCCAGGACAGCCAAAGAGGCAAGAGAAGCCATAGCAGCCAAGGCTGCCCTTGAAAAAGCCGAAAAAGAAAAAGCCGGGCAGGAGAAGGCTGAAGAGGAAAAAGCAGCCAAACCTGCGGTTACATCTGCAAGAGGTAAAAAACGTGGAAAACGTTAGATCGGAACTTTTGGCTCCGGCAGGAAACTTGAGCACTCTTATATGTGCAGTGAATGCCGGAGCTGATGCTGTATATGTGGGCGGCAATATGTTTTCCGCCAGAGCTTATGCGGGGAATTTCTCACAGGAAGACCTGATAAAGGGCATAAAATACGCTCATTTACATGGTGTTAAGGTTCATCTTGCGGTGAACACCCTCTTCAAAAATACGGAAGTCTCTCTTTTATTTGATTATCTCAGACCATTAGTCTTGGCCGGGCTGGATGCAGTCATAGTGCAGGATATCGGTGTGATGTCTTTGATCCGCCGTTATTTTCCGCTGTTGGATATCCATGCCAGCACCCAGTGCACGGTAACAGACATAAATGGTGTGAGATTTTTTGGTTCTTTGGGAATAAAGAGAGTCGTTTTGGCCAGGGAATTATCCATCAGGGAGATATCCGACATTGTGAAGGCGGCAAAAACCGAGGGTATGGAGACGGAGGTTTTCATACACGGAGCTTATTGCTATTCATATTCCGGACAGTGCCTGATGAGCAGTATATTGGGGGGCCGCAGCGGAAACCGCGGAAGGTGCGCTCAGCCCTGCAGATTGCCCTATAAGGATGCTTCATTTAAAGGTGATGATAACGTAAAAGAAAAAAAGAATAGCGATGAAAAAGAGTTATATCCGCTGAGTCTTAAAGATTATAACGGAGCTTATAATCTTGATAAGATGTTAGCGACAGGAGTGGACTCTCTCAAGATTGAAGGCAGGATGAAATCACCGGACTATGTATACGGTGTTACGAAGATATACAGAAAACTTATAGATGAGTATTATGACAGTGAGATATTACCGTCTTCCGAAGACATAAAGGCTCTTGATGATCTGGGCCACAGAGGCGGCAATACGCCGGGGTATCCTGTAATACGAAACGGAATGGATATGGTGACTCTTTTTGATGCGTCACACAGATCGGGAGTTACAGGAGAGGCAGATACCGGGATCAAAAGGCTTAAGATCTCCGGCAGAATGCATATAGTCTTGGGTGAACCGCTGGAGCTTAGTCTGAGTTACGGCGAGGTTTCGGTTTCAGTGACTGGTGGTCAGGCAAGTCCTGCTATAAAAGCTCCGGTGGATGAAGCCTATGTCCGGGATAAGATCTCATCCCTTGGAAATACGTTTTTTGAGTTTGATGATCTTGAGATCAATATGCCCGAAGATCCGGTCTTCATATCCGCGAAGGAACTTAAGGAGCTCAAGAGACGGGCGGTTGATGAGCTTGAAAAGAGCCTGCTGCCGGAAAGACAGGAAGATACGAGTATTCATGATGATATTGAGATATCAACCGATCACAGAAATACAGCGGGAGCATTGGAAAAACATATAGTGGCTGAGTCCTTATCCCAGATAGAGATCGCTTTAAGTGAGACTGATGCGGGTGTTTTTTTCATCTGTGCTTATGCCATGGATGAAGCAGATGCCGCAAAGGCCATAAAGATGATCCGCAACAGAGGTATCAGGGCAGGAGTTGCATTACCCTATGTTTTCCGGGAAAAGAGAAATGGGGACAAAGGGACAGATCCTGCGGAAACCGTGAGAAAATACCGGGAATACGGTGCGGAATGTTTTCTCGTGAGAAATTACGGTGGCATAGAGGCACTTTTATCTTCCGGAGTCGTTGCGGGTCTTATCTACACGGATCACAGTGTTTACACCTGGAATAATGAGACTTTGGCTGCTTTGAGAGAGCTTGGATTACAGCATTTTACCGCGCCTTTGGAATTAAACTCAAAAGAGTTATTCCACAGGGATAACAGCAACAGCACCATAGTGGTAAGCGCTCTTTATCCTCTCATGGTGTCTGCAGGGTGCGTTCATAATACCCTGAAGGGCTGTGATGCATCGGAGTCGGAGCATGTGCTGACCGACAGACTGGGAAAGAGATTTAAAGTTAAAAGTTATTGCAGGGAATGTCTGAATGTTGTATATAACAGTCTGCCTACAGATCTTACCGCCCATATGGGTAAGATAGAAGAGCTGGGATTCGAAGCGGTGAGATACGATCTGACCGGTATGGATGATGAGACTGTGAAGGCTGTGTTTGAGGGAAAGCTTAAGGAAACCACCGGAGGACATTTCAAGAGAGGCGTGGAGTAGAATGACACATATCATCACTGAGATTTCCAAATATCTTATGATCATATTGTTTGCCTGCTACACCTTTGAGGGATTTTTTGCCCTTTCCTTCAAAAAAACGGAAAAGATGAACCGTATTTTGAACAGGCAGCTCATATATCTGTTCATGATACATGTTAACGGCAGTCTCCTCATCATCATGAATGAGAGTGATATAAAGCATGTTCTGCTATGTCTTGCGCAGACAGCCCTTCTGGTGTTTATACAGATCATCTATCATTTTGTATACGCAAAGGCGTCAAGGCTCATAGCCAATCATATATGTATGCTGTTGGTCATAAGCTTCATAATGCTCACAAGGCTGAATTTTAAGTCTTCGGTAAAACAGCTTATTTTTGCGGCTGTTGCCGCAGTCTCCACATTTCTGGTGCCGGTGGTCATCAAAAAGCTGTCTTTTTTGAAGAGGTTAAAATATCTTTATGCAATTATAGGCATAGCGGCTCTGGCTGTGGTTGCGTTGGCCGGCAATAAAAGCTACGGAGCAAACCTCTCCATCACTGTGGGTTCCATCAACATGCAGTTTTCGGAGCTGATTAAGATAGTGTTCGTATTCTTTGTGGCTTCAATGTATGCGGAATCTGCGAATTTCAAGCAGGTGGTGATAACTTCGGTCATAGCAGCGATACACGTGCTGATACTGGTGGCATCCACGGATCTGGGAAGCGCCCTGATATATTTTGTGACTTATATCATAATGGTGTACGCTGCCAGCGGAAAGGTCATATATGTGGGACTTGGACTGGGAGGCGGAGCCGGTGCGGCAGTATTGGGTTATAAACTGTTTTCCCATGTGAGAGTCAGGGTCAAGGCATTTCTGGATCCGCTGTCAGTCATAGACGATGCGGGATATCAGGTGAGCCAGTCGCTTTTTGCCATAGGTACTGCAGGGTATTTCGGAATGGGACTGTATCAGGGATCCCCATTGACCATACCGGTGGTCACCAAGGATTTCATCTTCTCGGCCATAGCGGAGGAGCTTGGTGGAATATTCGCTATCCTGCTGATATTATTGTATGCGGGAGTTTATCTTCTGTTTTTGAACATCGCCATGCAGCTAAAGGATATGTTTGACAAGCTGATCGCTCTCGGACTTGGCACCACTGTAGCCACACAGGTCTTTCTGGCTGTGGGTGGCGGGCTGAATGCCCTGCCGTCAACGGGTGTTACATTGCCTCTGGTGAGCTACGGCGGAAGCTCCCTTGTATGCACGTTTTTATGTTTTTCGGTGATACAGGGACTGTATTTGAAGCAACATTCAGCTGCCGGTGCTGTTGATATCCGGGATGTTTCCGATGATCCTGATATGATTACAAATGAGTATTATGAACAGACCGGTGTAAAGCGTGATGAAGATTACGATGAGTTTGAAAACATGGAGATAACCCTTGAGGGAGAGGAAACAGAGGATGAAGAAGGAGAAGACTGAGATCGGGACTCCTAAAAAAATCAAAAATCGTGAATTTGCCATCATAGCCTATGTTTTTATCTTCTTTTTTCTGGTGCTGGCAGGGTATTATGTGTATTTTCTTGCGGCAAAGAGTGACAGATTCATAGATAATCCTTATAATAAGAGGATAAATTCTCTGTCGCGTTTTGTCACAAGAGGTGATATTAAATCTTCTGACGGTAAGGTGCTGGCCACTACGGAGGTCGGAGCCGACGGCGAGGATAAGAGGGTATATCCTTTTGGCAAGACTTTTGCCCATGTTGTGGGATACAATGTGAACGGTGGTCTGGGGCTTGAGAGAGACCGTAATTTTGAGCTTTTGCGAAGCCATGAGTTCATATTGTCACAGATAATCGCTGATATCTCCGGTGGTAAAGCGAAGGGAGACGTCTGTGTCACCACATTGAATACAAGGGTTCAGAAGGCTGCCTTTGATGCTCTCGGAGACAGGAGAGGCGCTGTGGTGGTGATGGAAGCATCCACGGGAAAGATCATAGCAGAGGTTTCAAAACCTGATTTTGATCCCAACACCATAGGGGTTGATTATGAGGGCTTTGTAAATGATGCGGGAAGCTCGGTGCTGTTAAACAGGGCGTTGAATGGATTGTATCCTCCGGGATCGGTGTTCAAGATCGTGACGGCGCTTTCGTATATGAGAGAGAATCCGTCGGATTACAAGAGCTACAGCTATGACTGTACGGGATCTTTACCAAAGGGGGACGGCAGTGTCATGCATTGCTACGGCAATGAGGTGCACGGTGCTCTGGATCTGAAGTCATCTTTTGCCAGATCCTGCAATACCAGCTTTGCAAATATGGGATTAAATCTCAATATCGCTGATTACAGGAAGAATGCTTCCGGATTGCTGTTCAATAAGCACATAAAGTCGGAGTTTGATATCTCTAAGAGCAGTTTCGTCCTGAACAAAAACTCATCCAAGGCTGAGATCGCGGAGACTGCCATAGGTCAGGGGCAGACATTGGTGACCCCGATACATATGTGTCTTATCGCAGCGGCGGTGAAAAACAAAGGTGTGCTGATGACGCCTTATATAGTGGATCACATAGAATCTGCAGACGGTTCCATAGTGAGGTCGTACGAGCCATCAAGATACAGGCGCTTAATGTCCAAGGAAGAGGCTAAGGCATTGAGAGAGCTTATGAATGAAACGGTTCAGACCGGAACCGGCAGAAAGCTTTCGGGCGCGGGATACAGTGCCGGAGGCAAGACCGGGTCTGCCGAATACAGCACAAATGGTGCTTCCCACGGATGGTTTGCGGGATATGCGTCGAAGAAGGGGTATGAAGATATAGCCATAGCCGTCATAGTGGAGGACGGTAACACAGGCTCCGCATCGGCCGTGCCTGTGGCAGGGGCAGTATTTAATGCATATTTTGATGAATAATATTTGTGAACTGTATGTAACTATGTATGTGATCGTGCCTTACATAAACAAATTGCCGTTAATAGTAAACATATATTGATTAAACAGGAGATTATAAGATTGCGCTGGTTTGATGATCTTTACCTAACTGAATATTTGCGTGAGCACAAGGGCAAAAGGAAAAGAGCCATCAGACGCATCAAGAGAAAGAGCCTTTTTTTCAATAAGGCTTATGTGCTGTCACTCAGAAAAAGCGAAGTTACCGGCGGATATTTTTTTGAGATAATATGCGGAAGTGAGCTTGCCAAAAGGTATTATCCCACTAAGGGTCTTTTCGTCATAGGACTTGCGGAGGACCATGACAGCGCGTGCCTTTTGTCCTGCGACATTGTGATGGAGGCCTATGAGAAGACAGGTGAATTTGATGTGGCAAAATATATAGCCGGAAGGTTGAAGGCAGACACCCCGGAGTATGATGCGGAAAGATCCGATTCAGAAGAACCGGATACAGAAAGATCTGAAACAAAAGGATATGACCCGGAAGAAACTGACCCGGAAAGATATGTTACAGAAGAAAATGTAACAGAAAGACAGGAGGGTGATCTATGATACTCTCCATAAATGTTATCAATATTTTGAACATCATAGCCCTGATATTAAAGGTTATAGGGATCGTGCTGCTGTCCATACTGGGATTCATACTGCTGATATTCGCGCTGGTATTCTTCGTGCCGGTGAGATACAGGGTTTCGGCGCAAAATGAACGGGAGGATATGACCGCTGTAAAGGTAGAGGGCAGCGTGACATATCTATTGCACATGGTGTCCGTAAAATTCGGCTATATCAAGGGTGCAGGCTCGAATTTCAGTCTGAAGCTGTTTGGTTTCACATTGAAATCTTCCGATAAGCCTCCCAAACAAAAAAAGGGACGAATTAATGACGAGGATGAATACTATGAGGATCCGGAAGGACTGTCGGGAGCCGGCGATTTTTTACCGGATGATGAAGATGTACATACCGGCGGGAAGACATATGAGCAGATAAATACGGATAATACCGGTGATTCAGCAGATACTGAAGCAGACGGGGCAGAGGGGGAATCATCCGGAAGTTCGGATAACGAAGCATCAGATAGCGATCCTTCTCCGGCTGATCAGGAAGATCCCCGGAAAATGAAGAAACAAAAAAAGGAAGCAAAAAAAAGAGCTAAAGAAGAGAAGAAAAGACTAAAGAAAGCCAAAAAGAAGAGCAAGAACACGGATAGTGAGGGCGAAAATGTTTCAAAGCTCGATAAGCTGAAAGAAAAAATCGAGGAAGTAAAAAAGATAGTGGGAAGCCCCGGCAACAGAAAACTGTTTTCAAAGGCGAAAAAAGAGCTGTTCTATCTGTTGAAGCACTATCTGCCGCGAAAAGTCACCGGATCTATGGCATTTGGATTTGACAAGCCGGATATGACAGGCAAAATATTAGGTGCAATGAGCTTTTTCCCCTTCCTGTATCATAACGGATTTAAGGTAAAGCCTGATTTCGAGACGGATAAGCTGTATTTTTGCGGAGATATAGATGCAAAAGGTAAGATCAGGCTTATACATTTGTTAAAGACAGTGATCGTGCTGCTGTTGGATAAAGATTTCAGGCGTATCGTGTTTAAGAAAAAACTTTATTGATCGTATTGCAAGGAAGGATGTTATTTAGTAGAATATTTCACAGGTTTTCCGTTTGCGGATTCCTCTGGGAATATGACATAGTGTCACATAAAAGTGACGGGTTTATAATATAAAAAGATCGGGAGGTAACCATCATGGCAGATAACAAATCGGACATCAATTCATTCAAGGGTACTGTGGAGTCTCTTTTTTCGGGGCTTGATTCATTCGTATCCACAAAGACAGTTGTGGGAGAAGCGGTCAACATAGGAGGCACTATACTGTTACCCTTAGTGGATGTTTCTTTCGGTATGGGAGCAGGATCTTTCAACGGAGACAAATCCGGTGGAGCAGGCGGCGGTATGGGTGCCAAGATCGAGCCAACTGCAGTGCTGGTGATACAGAACGGCAATATCAAGCTTGTAAATGTTAAAAATCAGGACGGTATTACCAAGATACTGGATATGGTGCCGGATTTCGTAGACAAGTTCACAAAAAAGGCAGCTGAAAATGCAGAGACAAAAGAGGCAAAGACCGCAGCGGCAGACGATCTGTCCAAAAAACTGGAGGATGCTGTCAATTAGTGACTGTAATATGATGATTCAAGGGTCAAAAGCCTGACTTCACGGCAAGCTTGCTTGCCAGTGGAGGCATGGCTTATTGACCCGCCCCGATATGAGCAAGAAGTGGGGTGCAGGATGTCCGGTGGACATCCGTTTTTGCACCGACCGGAGTGAAACGGAGACCGAAGTCACACGAGATTGCGAATATCGGGCAGGATTGTGGGTATTCGTC
>JAILBP010000182.1:0-3924 GCA_024680835.1 Lachnospiraceae bacterium
CAAAGCTCCGGACCGTCGCCCTCATATTGGGAAAGATCCACCTTCGTGACCTCGCCCCTTTTTATCTTTACCTTTTTTGTATCCCCGTAACCTTTATTTGCCACGGACAGCATGTACTTTCCCACAGGAAGCTCCATCACCATATCGGGAACCACAGTGGTATAAACGCTCGTCCCCAGAGACAGCCACCCGCCCTCAAAGAGCTCGGTGTTGTACAGCAGCAGTGTACCATGGCTTTTGGTGATGCGAATTGAATAAATATCACGGTCACAGCCCTGTATTGAAAGGACATCGATATCGGAAATATTGGAAACCGGCACTTCCTCACCTGCGGAGAAAACCCTGATATCATCGCTCAGCCTGTATTTGGTCTGACCTAACAGCATATATCCCTCGTCGGCATACATGGTGAAATTCTTCACATCCTCCTGATACCAGGACTCACCCGAAAGTTTCACCATGGTCAGTACCGCGTTCTCATTCGGTCTTCCCAGATAAACCACACGTCCCAGCTTCAGATCTTCCGCCTCGATGTAATCATCGTATTTGTTGAGAAAAATGGTATTATCGTCATAGTGATACTGATAGGTTCTGTCCATGCCGATCCTGCCCACCGCGATGATCTTTTCCTCTTTATCCATAGCAGTTATCATGTACTGCACATCGGTATCTATTGCCGAGAGATCGATCTCTTCCGCATTTCCGTCCGGTTCGTCATCTTCGGAGTTCATTATCGCCTCCCTGTCGACAGGCGGCTCATAGGGCACATTCTGCCTGCTGCCGTCCGAACAGGCACAAAGACACAGCATGATAAAGAGCAGAACATATCCACGTATTATGTTTTTACCAAATGATCTTCCAATCATATGATCACTGTTCTCCCTGTGTTTTGAGCCTTTCCGCCTCTCCCAGCAGATACTCCCTCGTGTTCAGCGACGGATCCTCCAGGACATCATCCAGCAGCTTCTTGAGTGCAGCTCCGAGGGTTCTGCCGGGTTTGTAACCCAAAGCCTTCAGGTCGTTGCCGTCGACAGCGAGCCCCTTTAAGTTTACTGCCTCTCCACTCCTCTTTATGTCCTCTGCGATACTGCGCAGTTCTTCTATTCGCCTTAACTTGTCGGCTCTCATGTAATCGCTCTGCGCCATTGTATCTGCGGTCTGCAGTGCCAGCAGACCCTCTATGTTCTCCGCTCCGATGCGGTTGATAAGCCTCCTGACCTGACGCCTTTCGGCCTCGGTTCTCACATCATGATACAGGACAAAACGGCACACCTTTGAAATGGTATCATTATCGCTCTTCAAGCGCTTTAATATCTTTTTGGACAGTTCCTCACTCACTGCCTGATGCCCGTGAAAATGGTCTATCCCCCGTTCATCCACTGTGTGGCATACAGGTTTCCCCATATCGTGAAACAGCGCCGCAAGCCTTATGACCTTATCCGGCGGTGTGTTTTCCAATACCTTCAGGGTATGCTCTTCCACATCATAACAATGGTGCGGGTTATTTTGAGGCACTCCCACTATGGCATCGTACTCCGGCATGAACACTTTCGTAAGACCTGTTCTGTAACAGTCCCTGATCTTTTGGGGTTCATCCGATGTCAATAACTTGATGAGCTCCGTATATATCCGTTCCGCCGATACCTTTTCCAGCGTATCAGACAGCTCCTTTATGGCGTCATAGGTATCTTTTTCAACCTCAAACCCCAGCGTCGCAGAAAAACGCAATGCCCTGAGCATCCTGAGTGCATCCTCACCAAATCTCTCCCTTGGAACACCCACACAGCGGATGATCTTTTTTTCAAGATCCTCCATGCCACCGAAAAGATCCACCAGCCCCTTTGATTCGTTGTAAGCCATGGCGTTTACTGTGAAATCACGCCGCGAAAGATCATCCGAGAGATTCGATGCAAATGAAACACTGTCCGGATGCCTGCCGTCCGTGTATTTACCGTCAATACGGTAAGTCGTGACCTCATATCCGGTCTTATGCAGCATGACTGTCACAGTACCATGCTCTATCCCGGTATCTATGGTATGATTAAATAGTTTTTTCACTGTCTCCGGTCTGGCATTTGTGGTGATATCCCAGTCATGGGGTGTTCTGCCCATAATGCTGTCCCTGACACATCCTCCGACGGCAAAGCCCTCGAATCCTGCGGACTCAAGGGCTTTTATAATATATTGTACATCTTCCGGTAATACTATCTGCATGATCAATACGCTCTTCCCCAATATACAAGTTCTTTTGCGGGTTTACCGCAGCACACACAGGTCTCGGCTATACGCTCTTTGTCATGGAAGGGCATACAACGGCTGGTAACGGAAAGATCTTCTTTTATCTTAACCTCACAAGCCTCCTCGCCGCACCACATTCCGCGGATGAAACCGGTCTTTTCATTGGCGATCTTTTTGAACTCCTCATAATCATGAGCGTCATGGATATTGGTGTCGCGTCTTTGTTTTGCACGCTCGAACATATCTTTCTGTATAGCATCCAAAGTTGTTGGTATCACTGTCTCAAGCTCATCAAGCAGGACTTCTGTCTTTTCACCGTTGTCACGGCGGACGAGAATGCATCTGCCTGCTTCGATATCTTTGGGACCGATCTCTATACGAAGCGGAATTCCTCTCATCTCAGCTTCTGCGAACTTGAAGCCCGGAGATTTTTCCGTCATATCTGCCTTCACACGGCATATCTTTTTGAGTCTGCCCAAAAGCTCCTCTGTCTTTTCCCTGACAGCCTCCTCCTGCATGCGGACAGGCACTATGCACACCTGAACCGGCGCAACTTTAGGCGGAAGGACAAGCCCCGAATCATCACCGTGAACCATGATGATGGCACCGATGAGTCTGGTAGTCATCCCCCATGAAGTCTGATGAACATACTCCAGCTTATTCTCTTTATTAGTGTACTGGATGCCGAAGGCTCTTGCGAAACCGTCGCCGAAATTATGGCTTGTTCCGGACTGTAACGCCTTGCCGTCATGCATCAACGCCTCTATCGTGTAGGTGGACTCAGCACCCGCAAACTTTTCTTTGTCTGTCTTCTGACCTCTGACTACCGGGATAGCCAAAAAATCCTCGCAGAAATCAGCATAGAGATTGAGCATCTGGATCGTACGTGCCTCAGCTTCTTCTGCTGTAGCATGTGCTGTATGTCCTTCCTGCCACAGGAATTCACGGCTTCTTAAGAACGGTCTTGTCTCCTTCTCCCAGCGCACTACAGAACACCACTGGTTGTATACCTTGGGAAGATCCCTGTGGGAATGGATCTCACCCTTATAAAAATCACAGAATAATGTCTCGGATGTAGGACGCACACACATACGCTCCTGCAGCGGATTTAATCCACCGGCTGTAACCCACGCAACCTCCGGCGCAAAGCCCTCTACATGATCTTTTTCTACCTGTAGGAGGCTTTCGGGTATGAACATCGGAAGATAGACATTCTCTACTCCCGTCTCCTTAAATCTCCTGTCAAGCTCATGCTGTATATTCTCCCAGATAGCATACCCTGCCGGCTTTATGACCATGCAGCCCTTTACCGACGCATAAGATATCAGATCTGCCTTAATGCAGACATCAGTGTACCATTGTGCGAAATCCTCATCCATGGATGTGATGGATTCCACCTGTTTTTTATCCTTTGACATTTCTTTATCTCCGTTTATAAATTTTTAGTTTTTGATTTCATGATTTGAGGGTCAAAAGGTGATTCACGGATTGTTTCGTGCTTCGCACTTATGTCATAAGGAATCCACCGCAAGCGGTGCCCCTTATGACGAATACCCACAATCCTGCCCGATATTCGCAATCTCGTGTGACTTCGGTCTCCGTTTCACTCCGGTCGGTGCAAAAACGGATGTCCACCGGACATCCTGCACCCCACTTCTTGCTCATATCGGGGCGGGTCAATAAGCC
>JAILBP010000183.1:0-2455 GCA_024680835.1 Lachnospiraceae bacterium
TGCGAAGACAGATACAGTCCATGGTCGATGCCGGTCAGATATCCGAAAAAGATGCGAAGAAGTATCTTGAATAGATCATGATCGTTCACAGGGGGTATGGGCAGTATGGTCGAAGATTTCACTCAGGAATACAACAGAAAACTCAGAACACCGGATGAGGCCGTCTCTGTGGTAAAGAGCGGAGACTGGATAGATTATACCAGTTGTCTGGGAAAACCGGTTTTGCTGGATCGCGCCTTGGCTAAGAGGCGGGATGAGCTTTTCGATGTCAAGATCAGAGGCAATCTCATATCCGGACCTATCAAGGTGGCGGAGTGTGACGAAACACAGGAGCATTTCATATATCACAGCTGGCATTGCTCGTCCTATGAGAGAAGGCTGTGCGACAAGGGACTGTGCTATTATATCCCCATGGTCTTTCACAATAACGCCGCCTACTATGAATTCTTTTTACATGTAAATGTTGCCATGGTGAGCGTTACGCCCATGGATGCCCACGGGTATTTCAATTTTTCCGTGAACACGGGAGTTGCTGCGCCGATTGCCCGCATGGCGGATATCGTGATATTGGAGATAAATGATAAGCTTCCGAAGGTCAGGGGAGGCTATGACGAGTGTATTCATATTTCGGAGGTGGATTATATCGTGGAAGGTGAGCATGAGGACTTTCCCGATATTCATTATGCCGAACCCTCGGAGTGCGATCGTGCCATTGCAGGTCACATACTGCCTTATATTGTGAACGGAGCGACCTTGCAGCTCGGTATCGGAAATGTCCCGAATGCGCTGGGGGAGCTCATAGCCGAATCGGATCTTAAGGATCTGGGTATGCACACAGAACTTTGCACGGACGCTTTTTTAAGCCTGCATCTCGCTGGAAAACTTACCAACAAGAAAAAGAAGATCGACAGAGGCAAGGGAGTCTTTGGCTGCGCGGTGGGATCGAGAGATCTCTACGAATGGCTGGATGACAATCCGGGGGTAATGGCATATCCCCTGGAATACGTGAACCGCCCGGGAGTTATAGAGCGGATCGATGACATGGTGTCCATAAACGCCTGCGTGGCCGTGGATCTGTACGGTCAGGTTGCGGCTGAGAGCTCCGGCTCAAGGCAGATCAGCGGAACCGGAGGTCAGCTGGACTTCCTGACGGGGGCTTCCGCATCACGGGGCGGTAAGGCTTTTATCTGTATGAGTTCGATATATGTGGACAAACAGGGTGTTACGCACTCGAGGATAATGCCGCAGTTTAACGGCGACATCATCACCTCCCCCAGGAGCCAGATATATTTTCTGGCCACCGAATACGGAGTGGTAAATCTTGAGGGCCTCTCCACCTGGGAACGGGCGGAAAAGCTTATCTCCATAGCTCATCCCGCCTTCCGCGATCATCTGGTGAGGGAGGCACAAGACCGGAAAATATGGCGCCGCAGTAACAGGCGATAGGTGAGGGTGGTATTGTGACATTTGTCACGGGAAAAGCGAATAATACATAGAACATGGTGACAGATGACATCTACCGTTTGTTCTCTACGGGGAGTATTATGTGGTCAACATACAGGAAATCGATTGAATGATCGATGAGTGATTGATCACAGTTTTACCCCGGCTGGGATTCCGGCAGGAAGAGAGCATCATTAGAACGGAGGTGTTCATTATGGAAGAAACCAGGAAAAAGAAGATCAATATCGGAACAGTATTATTGATGGCAGCAG
Organism: Lachnospiraceae bacterium; assembly: GCA_024680835.1. GTDB lineage: Bacteria > Bacillota > Clostridia > Lachnospirales > Lachnospiraceae > RGIG6904. The sequence continues at coordinate 1,716 of JAILBP010000183.1, forward strand.
GTATCATATTTGTGCTGGTGAGCGGCAGCATGTTCGTGTCCAGCACATGGCGGTTACTGTCTGACACGGCAAAGCAGATCTGCATCCTGATCATGACAGCGGGATTTTTTACCGGCAGCATGTTGTTGAGGGAAAAGACAAAGCTTGCATCGAATGCCCTTTATTATCTGGGCACAGCGGGAATGGGATTTTTCACCTATGCGATACTCGGTTTTCTGACTTCCTTCGCAAACATTGAAAATCTGGATGTGACCTGCCTGAGACTGTGCGCGGTGGATCTGATGCTGATCATTGCGATGGTCATTCATCTTTATCTGGAAAAACTTGTACCGGATATGGTGATGCTGTACTTTATGCTGGTAGGTTTCATACTCACTTTTACCACCGGCTTTGACATGGGCATTAAACCTTTTGCATTGATGTTCATGATATTGACGCTCATCATGGCACTGGCTGATGTCATAATGAGAAATCATGCGGATGATGAGAAGATCAAAAAGCTTTCAACGGCATTGGGTGTTTGCTATGTATTACAGTCAGTTTATTCCGCAGTCTTCGTAATGGTGATGGGCATCATCACACCCTGGCTCTCAAGCGGCCTTATGACCAGAGCGGTACACGGCTCGGCAGATATGTTCTCCACAGTTATCGCAGCGCTGTTTTTGGCGGCAATGTTCGTGACAATGTATTTCAGGGAGGAAGGCTTCTTTAAGGTTACCACAACGGCGGCGCTTCTCCTT
>JAILBP010000205.1:0-8279 GCA_024680835.1 Lachnospiraceae bacterium
CCGCAGACAAGCCCCAGTTCGGCAAACTGTCTTTCATATGCTGAAAGCTCATAGATGCGCTTTCTCTCCGCCTCAAGCTTTTCAAGGCGCTTTACCGCAGAAGCAACCAGCTTTCTAACGCCGTCCCTCTCATCTTCGGAAAACTCTTCTATCAATTCCGGCAGAGCATTATCCTCCGCTTTATTAAGGATTTCTTTTATCTCTGATATCTTCATAAATTCTCCGTCACTCAACCGCTCCGAAACTTGAAAAAGGAGTCAGTCTCCAGAATACGATTCCCTTTATCCTCTTGAGATCGACCGTTGCGATCTTGGGATCCCTGCTGTCCATGGAATTATTGCGGTTGTCGCCCAACACAAAGTACTCGTCCTCACCCAGGGTTATAGCATTGACTGCAATACCCGGATCCGAGATCTTCTCCAGTCCGTAATGCTCGTTCAACACCTGCCCGTCAATAAATATTGTGCCGTACCGGTCTATGTTCACCGTCTCACCCGGCAAACCTATGACCCTCTTGATAAGGTAAGTGTCCGTATCATAAGCATACTTAAACACCACGATGTCAAACCGGTCAATATCTCCCGTATAATGCGCCAGCGGACATACGAAAAGATTATCATCATCATACAGGGTCTCATTCATGGAATCGCCGTCCACTATGACCCGCTGCAGAAGAAACGTCCTGACGGCAAAAGCCAGCGCCAGCACTATAGCCACATATATCAGAAGCCCAAGCGCCCTTTTAAAGAATCCCCTGATATCAAATTGTCTAATACGGTTCTCTTCCATGCTCAAACTCTTTCCAATGTGATCCGCCCTATGGCGCCTTTCCTGAAATCATCCAAAACACATGCCGCGGCCTTCGAGATATCCACCTCTCCGCCGCTCTTTATACATCCACGGCTCACCGCTATCTGTGACAGCCATTCTATCCGGTCATCACCTTTAATATCATATTTTTGCAGCAAAAGCTCCTCATGGCTCTCCGCCAGCTTCTCCAGCAAGATGAGTGCCAGTTCCTCAAGGTTGATGATATCGTCTTTTATGGAGCCGCAGATAGCCAGATTGATGCCCACTGACTTATCCGAAAACTTGGGCCACAGTATACCCGGCGTATCCAGAAGATCCAGCGTCTTATCCACATGGATCCACTGTTTTCCCTTTGTGACACCCGGTTTATTACCGGTCTTTGCGGAAGCTTTTCTGCAAAATGAGTTTATGAAAGTGGATTTTCCGGAATTAGGTATCCCCACCACCATGGCTCTCACCGGACGGTTCTTTATGCCCCGCTTCAAGTCCCTCTCCATCTTCTCCCTGCACACGGTCTGAATGGCATCCGTAACTGCCCGTATCCCCTCTCTGGTACGGGCATCCATGGGAACGGCAAAGATCCCTTTTTGCTTAAAATATTCCGAAAATTCTGATGTCACCCGCTCATCGGCCAGATCAGACTTATTCAGGATGATGATACGCTTTTTTGAACCCGCTATATCATCGATATCGGGATTCCTGCTGGACAGAGGGATTCTGGCATCGCAGACCTCTATCACCAGATCCACCAGCTTGATATCCTCCAACATTGCCCGTTTTGCTTTTGTCATGTGTCCGGGGTACCACTGCAGTTCCATATTTTGCTAACCTGTCCTATCGAACCGGGGAGACAGAAGTTATACCTGCCGCCCTCAGCCAAACCTTTCCGAAAATATACTCTTTTTTCACGAATCCGATATTCTCATACCGGCTGTCCTCGCTGCCCGTGGTGTGGTCGCTCAGAACAAAATACTCATCGTCTCCCATGGTCAGCTCTTCCGCTGCCAATCCACTCTCATCTATGGATATGGAAAGATATTTGTTGGTATATATCTCACCGTTCACATAACAGACTCCATCGGCGATCTTCACCGTATCTCCGGGACCTGCCACCACTCGCTTAACATAGAGGTGCGTCTTGGTGTTGCCGTTGGGATAGAAAGCGATGATATCTCCGCCTGACGGATTTACCAGACCATAGGAAAGCCTGTCTATGAACAGTATATCTCCCTCCCTTATCTGTGGGGACATGGAGTTTCCCATGGCAAAGATCTGATTTCCGAAAAAAAACACTGCCACATATGCCGACACTATGACCGCTATCAGCTCGAAAGCCGACACCAACACCCATCTCACCATGGAGACATTTATCTTTTTATTCCTCTCTCTGAAGCTTAAGCCTTTGTTTTTCTTCTTCATCGCAATTCCAACGCTACCGTAAAATACTGAAATCCGTGACTATCGCACACTCCGTTACATTTTACCATAATGCGCTTTTTATTTCAATAAAAAAGCAGGGAACTCATTCCCTGCTTGAAAGTACATATTACGCGGATAACCAAGTCCTACTCAGCATCCATTTTGTTAACCCTGGCAGTAAGTCTTGATACCTTACGGGCAGTGTTATTCTTATGGTATACGCCCTTTGATCCGGCTTTGTTGATCTTTCCGATCGCATCTGTAAGAGCTGTGGTGGCAGCAGCCTTGTCACCTGTAGCTATAGCAGCATCAACCTTCTTAATGGCGGTCTTAACACCTGTCCTGATGGATTTATTTCTGGCAGCTTTCTTAGCAGAAACCAGTATCCTCTTCTTTGCAGATTTGATATTTGCCATCTTGTGTGCACCTCCTTCTTGAAATATTTTTGACTGTCAAACAGTCTGTGGCTGTCTAAAACAGTCATCGATGTTTCGATATGCACATGACAAGAGACACGGTTTTGTCACGCATACCGTGATATGATAAACCATGTTTTATGTCTTGTCAAGAAAAAATCAAAAATTCATCAAAAAAATTATATACGGCTGTTTTTGCCTTCGAAAATGAGGTCAACCAACGCTATGGCGGCCATAGCTTCCACCACTACCACCGCTCTCGGCACGATCACCGGATCATGACGTCCCTTGATGGATAAGGTGATGTTCTCACCGTCTTTATTGACTGTGTGCTGTTCCATGGAAATTGATGGTGTGGGCTTTATGGCTGCCCTGAAGACTATATCGGATCCGTCACTTATACCGCCCAGTATTCCACCTGCGTGGTTGGTCTTTTTGTATATGGTGCCGGATACGCACTCAAACTGGTCGTTATTGACAGAGCCGGGATTTAAAGACGCCAGAAATCCGTCTCCCACCTCGAAGCCCTTGACAGCGCCGATACTCATAATGGCATATGCAAGCCTTGCATCCAGCTTGTCAAACACCGGCTCTCCCACTCCTGCAGGAACGCCTTTTATAATGCATTCCACAACGCCTCCGACGGAATCACCCTTTTCGATGCAGGAATCGAGATATTCCATTGCATCCTCTGCAGCTATGGGATCCGGCATGAAAAGCGGGTTATTCATGATCTCATTTATATCAAACCTGTCATGTTCAACACTGATGGGTCCGATAGAATTGGCGTATGTTGTGAAGGATATCCCCATCTTCTCGAGGATCTTCTTGGCGACAGCTCCTGCCGCAACTCTGGCTGCTGTCTCTCTGCCGCTGGACCTTCCGCCTCCCCTGTAATCTCTGATACCAAATTTGGCATCAAAAGTATAATCTGCATGCCCCGGTCTGAAGCAATTTGCTATATCACTGTAATCCTTGGACCTCTGATCCTGATTATATATCACTATGGCAATAGGTGTTCCCGTGGTTACTCCCTCGAATATCCCCGACAGAAAAACCGCCTTATCTGCCTCTTTCCTCTTGGTGCTGTATTGTGAATTAGAAGGCTTTCTGCGGTCCAGCATTATCTGTATATCTTTTTCCGTCAATTCAAGACCTGCAGGGCACCCGTCTATCACCACGCCTATAGCCTCCCCATGGCTTTCTCCGAAAGTACTCACGCGGAAATTTGTTCCAAATACCGAACCTGACATATCTATACTCCTCCTTAGACCGTGATGTTGCAGTGGGTTTTTGCCTGAATAATATCCCTTAATAACATCACATTAGTTTAAAATTTTATCACAGAAAGCTTATCAAGACAAGAAAAAACTACCCATGACTTCAGGTCACGGGTAGTAATGCCATTCAAAAGAGTCGAAAACGATTGAACAGGTTAAAAACTCATTAAAACGAACTAGAACGGATTCTCTGTCGGATAGGGCAGACTAGCCGGCTGGTTGTAGTTGATGTCCTCCATCGGAACACCGATGTACTTGAATACTTCGAAGAGAGCCTTTCCGAAATGTCCGAAAGCAACTGCTCCGTGGTGCGGATAGTTCTTCTGTACCAGTACGTGACGATAGAAACGTCCCATCTCTTTGATACCGAATACACCTATGCCACCGAATGACTTTGTAGCAACCGGAAGAACCTCTCCCTGTGCAACGTAAGCTCTGATCTTAGCATCTGCAGTAGACTGAAGTCTGAAGAATGTGATATCGCCCGGTATAAGATCTCCCTCGAGAGTTCCGTTTGTAACCTCGATGGGAAGTGCTCTTGCCATGATCTTCTGATAACGCATCTCATGTGAGCAAAGCTTGCCTGTGCAGGTATTTCCGCAGTGGAAGCCCATGAATGTATCTGTGAGTGTATAATCGAACTTGCCCTCGATAGACTCTTTGTACATATCCTTCGGTACAGTGTTATTAATATCAAGAAGTGTAACAGCGTCCTCAGATACACAGGTACCGATGAACTCTGAAAGTGTTCCGTAGATATCAACCTCGCATGATACCGGTATGCCTCTGCCTGTAAGACGAGAGTTTACATAGCAGGGAACAAAACCAAACATTGTCTGGAATGCAGGCCAGCACTTTGTAGTAAGGGTAACATACTCTCTGTATCCCTTGTGTGCCTCAACCCAATCCACCAAAGTAAGCTCATACTGTGCAAGCTTCGGAAGGACTTCAGGTTTCTTATTACCTTCTACGCCAAGGTCTTTCTCCATATCTGCAACAACCTCGGGAATACGCGGGTCGTCTGCATGCTTAAGGAATGACTCGTAAAGATCAAGCTCAGAGTTCTCCTCGATCTCAACATTCAGATTGTAGAGCTGTTTGATCGGTGCATTACATGCAAGGAAGTTCTGAGGTCTCGGTCCGAATGATATGATCTTTAAGTTGTTGAGACCGATAACGGCTCTTGCGATAGGCAGGAACTCTTTGATCATGTCAGCGCAGTCCTCTGCATCGCCTACCGGATACTCCGGAATGTAAGCATTTACGTTACGAAGTGCAAGGTTATAGCTTGCATTAAGGACGCCGCAATATGCATCGCCTCTGCCATCCATAAGGTCAGCCTGTGACTCCTCTGCAGCAGCAGCGATCATCTTCGGTCCGTCAAAATGCTTTGCCAGCAATGTCTCTGAAATCTCCGGTCCGAAGTTGCCCAGGAATACACAAAGCGCGTTACATCCGTTTGCCTTGATGTCCTCCAGTGCCTCTACCATCTGTGTCTCGCTCTCAACGATACATACAGGGCACTCATAGATATCAGCTGCATCATACTTTTTGGTATATGCATCTACAAGTGCTTTTCTTCTGTTTACGGCAAGAGACTCCGGAAAACAGTCGCGGCTCACTGCCACGATACCAACCTTTACCTTTGGAACATTTTTCATCTTGGTTTACCTCCCATTATCATTTAATTGATAAAAAATCTTAAAACTAAAATCGTTAACATTACTAAACTCTCTGAAAAGTACTATATACGAAAACGAGCTCTGCGTAAACGGTAAAATTATTGCATTATACCGGAAAATATTTAACTTTTCAGAATTTTCCCTTCAATGCGGGATAAAGTGCTTTGAATTTCTGGTATTTTTTTTCGTATTTTGCGGTAAGCTCCGGATCAGGCTCAACTGAATCCACCACTTTCACGATGGCATCTGCCGCTTCCTTTACGCTGCCGTACTCTCCGCAGGCAACTGCCGCCAGCATCGCTCCACCCATGGACGGACCTTCCTCAACCGCCAGAACATCCACCGTGATGCCTAAGATGTTGGCTAACATCTTCTTCCATAATGCGCTCTTGGCTCCGCCACCGCAGATTTTGGTGCGCTTGATATCGATGCCGAGAGACTTTGCAACCTCAAGCGAATCCCTGAGTGCGAATACAACACCCTCCAGAACTGCCTGTGTCATATCGGCACGGGTATTGTCCATCGTAAGACCTATGAAACAGCCTCTTGCACTCGGGTCATTGTGCGGTGAACGCTCGCCCATAAGATAAGGCAGGAAGAAAACATGATTCTCTCCGAGCTTTTCATCTGTGATAGGCGCCTGCTCACCTGCGTAGTCCTTGGTGCCGATGATCTCATCCATCCACCATTTATTGCAGCTTGCGGCTGACAGCATGCATCCCATAAGATGATAAGAGCCGTCCGCGTGACAGAAGCTGTGCAATGCATTGTATTTATCAACGCCGAATTCCTTCGAAGAAATGAATACGGTTCCGCTTGTTCCCAGAGAGATATTGCATGCGCCGTCGCCCACCGTACCTGTGCCCACGGCAGCAGCTGCGTTGTCTCCCGCTCCCGCAGCAACTTTTACATTCTCTGAAAAACCGAGCTCTGCTGCTATCTCAGGCTTTATGGTGCCTACGCACTCATATGACTCGTAAAGTTTTGGCAGCATGTCTTTTGTGATATCGCAGATCTCACACATCTCATCGGACCATTTGCGGTTCTTAACATCCAAAAGCAGCATTCCGCTGGCATCCGAAAGATCTGTACAGAAAGAGCCTGTCAGCTTGTATGCTATATAATCCTTGGGCAGCATGATCTTTTTTATCTTTGCGAAATTCTCCGGCTCTTTATTCTTGACCCAAAGGATCTTCGGAGCAGTAAATCCCGTAAATGAGATATTTGCCGTAAGCTCTGAAAGCTTTTCCTTTCCGATATCATTGTTGAGGTAATCGCATTCGTCGAATGTCCTGCCGTCATTCCACAAAAGCGCAGGTCTGATAACCTCATCCGCCTCGTCCAAGATCACAAGTCCGTGCATCTGACCTCCGAAGGAAATACCGGCGATCTCAGATTTATCAGTGCCTTCCGTCAGCTCCTTCAGACCTTCAAATGTCTCCTTCCACCAATCCTCCGGCTTCTGCTCAGACCAGCCCGGCTGCGGGAAAAAGATAGGATATTCCCTTGTCACAGTCTTTACTACAGTGCCGTCTTTTTCCATCAGTAAAAGCTTAACCGATGACGTCCCCAGATCAATACCTATATAACGCATTTTACCCCTCCCTTGTTTTTCGGCACACATCTGCCGTCCTTTTTTTCTTCAAGTATATTACCACATAAATCAGTAAATTCACATGTCGAAAATTGCTTTATCATGGTCAAAACTTGCGATTTGGATTTTACATCTCAAAAATTGCTATCCGCGGCAGACCAGTCACCGATCAAACGACATTGATATTACTACTCTAAAAAAACTCCCGGATAAAAAATCCGGGAGCCTGTATACAGTATGGGTTTTTATTACTTTGTAACCTTAACCTTGCACTTCAGTGTCTTGCCGTCAACCTTTGCCTTGATGACTGCTTTACCGGCCTTGACTGCTTTAACAACACCTTTTTTGTTTACCTTTGCAACTGCCTTCTTTGATGAAGACCATTTAACCTTGCCTTTAACACCGGTAACTGAAAGCGTTTCTGTTTTGCCTGCAGCAAGTTCAAGCTCATTAGCTGAAAGAAGCGGATTAGCTTCTGCAACAACACCGTAGTTTGAAACCGTGAAATTAACCTCGATAGATTTTACCTTTGTCTTGGCTTCAGCACCAATGTAATCATCCGAGATGAGCTTTGCTGTACATGCAGTAACGTCTCCGCCTGCGCATCTCTGATCAAAGTGATTGTCATCTCCTAAATATGAATCTGCTGTCGGGCTATTCCACTCATTATAGATATTGACACGGGTAGTAACGCCTGTTCCATCAGCTGAGCAAGTGTAGCTGTCGCCCTGCATCTGAATCTCCTCACCGTTGATCTTTATGGAATCAACAGTGATAATGCAGCCTGTACCAAGTGCGCTCTCACCGTTAACAACATCAAGCGCATTGAACTGGGCAAGTCCTACTGCCTCATCTACAGCTGCCGATACCGTGTAGGATCCGTCTCCGGTGATCTCTACATTGGTAACATCCTTATCAAAGCCGCCCCAGTCAGCATTGTTGATGTTCAGATAAGCCGTACCATCTTTTAATCCTGATGCATCCTGACCTGCGAACACCGGTACTGCGCCAAATGCCAACACGCCTGCTGTGGCAAGTGCCAGTATCTTCTTTAAGTTTTTCATTGTAAATCCCTCCT
>JAILBP010000267.1:0-8236 GCA_024680835.1 Lachnospiraceae bacterium
TCCTTGAGCTGTTTTGCCCAGCTGTCAAGGTCGTCACGTCTGTTGGATATGAGATTGGTTATAGCGGTCTGGAGGGCAGCGGCTTCATTTTTGGCAGAAGCGTTCGGCTGTCCCTGAAGATATCTTACTGCAAAACTGTGATTGAGATTCTTGATGTATTCAAGATTCGCTTGTAATTCCGTGAGCTTTGGCAATGGTAACATAGTCTCCTCCTTTTCGATCCCCCATACATATTACGTTACGTAAAACCCAAAAACATGCTATTGTCTTCATTATATCAGTTTTTCCCGTTTTGGCTACAGGGGAAAAGGATTTTGTGCAAATATATGAAAGTTAAAAACTGTTATAGAAAAAAACTATAACCATGTATCGATACTAACTATTTTACAATGAGGTATATTTTTTGTTATTGTATGTGCAGTTGCCGGGGCAACGTTCGTTTAGTTTTCATATGGAGGAGTTTAGTTATGGCAAATGATTACGCAACGCTGAAAAAGGGCGGATTTATGAAGCAAAAACAGAAAGATCATTTTTCACTGCGTCTTTCTGTGGTGGGAGGTCAGGTGAGTGCCGAGCAGCTTGCGGCTATTACGGAAGTTGCTGAAAAATACGGTCACGGATATATCCATCTGACATCTAGGCAGGGGATAGAGATTCCCTTCATCAAGCTGGAGGACATTGATGATGTGAAGGAAGCTCTCGCAAAGGGAGGTGCAAAGCCGGGAGTCTGCGGACCGAGGGTGAGGACCATCACTGCCTGTCAGGGAGCGGCAGTCTGTCCCAACGGCTGTATAGAGACGGAGGAACTGGCTCAGGAATTGAACGACCGGTATTTTGGCAGGGAACTGCCGCATAAGTTTAAGTTCGGCATAACAGGATGTCAGAACAACTGCTTAAAGGCTGAGGAAAATGATCTCGGCATAAAAGGCGGAGTAGAGGTTGAGTGGAAAAAGGATGCATGTATAAACTGCGGTGTCTGTGAAAAGGTTTGTCGTTCAGGTGCCATCACCATCCGTGATAAGGCAATAGAGATCGACCGTGAAAAATGCAATTACTGCGGACGTTGTGTTTTCAGCTGTCCGACGGATGCATACGAGACTACACCGGGATTTCTGGTGAGCTTCGGCGGTCTGTTTGGAAACAGCATTAACAAGGGTCAGGAGATAATCCCCTTTATAAAAGATAAGGAGACTCTCTTCAGGATCTGTGACGCAGCATTACAATTTTTTGATGAAAACGCTAAATCCGGCGAGAGATTCAAGTTTACCATCGACCGGATTGGAAAGGATAAATTCGATGAAGCTATTTGGAGGGCATATAAGGGTGAGTAAGAAAATATCATATGTGGCAATGGTTCTAACATTCGCCATGCTCCTGGCAGGCTGCGGTAAGAGTGTGTCTGCTCTCTCAGAAAAGGAGCAGGCAGAAACAGGCAAGAGGGTTATCGCTCTGTCGGAATCCAATGCCGAGCTTTGGATCCTGGCGGGAGGTACTCTGGTTGGAACTTCGGAGGATGCCCTTGACGTAGAGGGATTAAATCCGGATGCACAAAACCTCGGAGATATGGATCATGTGAGTCTTGAAGCGATTGCTGCATTGGAGCCTGAACTGCTGATACTGTTTGAGACGGACCCGGCTCAGAAGGCTTTGGGTGAGGCGGCGCAGGAGATAGGAATACCCGTGGTCTTCACCAACATAGACGGATATGCGGACTATGAGAAGGTTATGAAGGAATTCACCGATCTCACCGGAAGAGAAGATCTCTACGAGAAAAATGTGGTTCAGGTCAGAGACCGCATAGATTCCGTAGTATCAAAGGTTCCGGAGAATGCTGAACCGAAAACTTATCTTTTGCTCCATGTATCTGCCACAAAGAGCAAGGCGGAAAAAAATGATTATTTTGCCAGCGAGATCTTTAACAATCTCGGACTTGAGAATATAGCATTAGATGAGAGCGCTTTCAATGAACTCTCAATGGAGGCCATAGTGACTGCTGACCCGGATTACATTTTCGTGGTTCCCAGAGGCGATGAGACTAAGGCACGTGAAAGCTTCGGAGAGATCTTTGAATCCGATTCGGCATGGCAGTCTTTATCGGCAGTGAAAAACGGGCGATACATACTGCTGGACAAGGATCTCTTCGGGTTAAAGCCCAATGATCACTGGGGAGAGGCTTATGAGGAGGCTTATAAGATAGTGTACGGTGTGGAATGAAAAAAAGAGCTTACATGGTGTCGTGTCTGATACTTTTGGTGACAGCGGCAATATCTCTGCTGGCGGGTAACGGATCTGTTTCATCCTCTGAGGTATTCGATTGTCTGTTGGGAGGTGGAACGGCACTTCAAAAGGTTATTGTTTTTCAGATCAGGATACCCAGGATTGTAGCCGCCGTCGCATCAGGAGCGGCTCTTTCGGTCTCGGGGTATCTTCTGCAGAACAATCTGAATAATACACTGGCATCTCCGGGAATTCTGGGCATCAATAACGGGGCGGGACTTTTCGTTCTGCTGTATGCCTGCATATTCCCATACAGATACGGCGGAAAATGCATAGCTGCTTTTCTGGGGGCTGTTCTGGTGACAATGGCCATATATGTTCTGGCATCCGGGACAGGAATGTCGAAGACATCGGTGGTACTCTCGGGAGTGGCGATCTCTGCTTTTTGCCTGTCGTTTATAGATGTGATAATAGCCCTGAAGCCCGAGACGGTGGCGGATCGGGCAGCTTTTCAGCTGGGAGGTTTTGCTTCGCTTTCACCATCGGCCGTCTTGTTTGCGGTACCGGTCATAGTACCGGTGTTGATCCTGGCCTGGCTTTTTGCTCCTTCCCTGGACATTCTGGTCATGGGAGATGAGACTGCCGGCGCTTTGGGAATTAATGTCAGAAGATACAGGGGCGCATTCATCTTTTTCGCTGCGCTGCTCTCCGGAGCTGCAGTCAGCATGTGCGGTATCATAGGTTTTCTGGGACTCATAGTGCCCAATGTGGTGAGGATGTTCTACAAGGGAAACAGCAGGGGCGGCCAGTTCCTGTGTATGGTGTCCGGATCAGTCTTTTTGATGATATGCGATCTTCTGGGACGGAACCTGGTGTTCCCTTACGAGATACCCTGCGGATTGTTTTTGAGTATCATAGGCGCACCCTTTATGGTATGGATGCTGATAAAAAAGAGAAAGAGACTCGGAGCATAAATGATCTGTGTACGTGATCTGACAACGGAATATGATTGGGGAGACCCTTTTTTTGTAAAAGAGGCAAAGTTTCAAAGTGGGGAGATATCGACCGTTATAGGCAGGAACGGAAGCGGAAAATCCACCTTGTTGAGAACGCTTGTGGGACAAAAGGATTATGAGGGCAGTATCCTGATAGATGATAAGGAATGCCGGGATTATAAACCGACAGAACGAGCCCGGAAGGTGGCCTTTTTGCCGCAGGATCTGAAAAGCCTCAACATCCCGGTCAGAACACTGGCAGAACACGGCCGCTACCCTTATCACGGAAATTTTCGTAAGATGACCGGTGAGGATAAGGCTGCTGTTGAGAGGGCGCTTGAACTCACGGGAATGGACAGATTTGCGCATAAGGCCATAAATGAGCTTTCCGGCGGAGAGAGACAGAGAGCATATCTTGCCATGGTGATCGCTCAGGACAGCGACATGATCCTGTTGGATGAACCCACTACATATATGGACAGGATATATCAGGACAGTTTTTATAAGGTCTTGAGGCAGCTCGCAGATGAAGGAAAGGGCATCATAGAGGTATGCCATGATATAGAGCAGAGTTTTGCGTACAGTGACAGGATCTTTTTGATGGAGGACAGAAGGCTGTCTTTCAGCGGATCACCTTTAGAACTGGCAGAGCAGGAAAACCTGATCAGAAAAAACTTCGGTGTGGCTTTGAGGCGGACGACGGAAGAAGATGCATTGTATCCTTTTTCCATGAGAAAATAAAGATGCCTGCAATATATACCTATTGACATAGTAGGTGAATCGTGATAGTATTTGCCCTATGTTTTGCGAGTAGCAGAAACAGGGCAGATCATATGGTCTGAGGTAGTTATGAGATTTAATACGGGATTATTACATGGTAAGTCCATATCGTCAAATCCGGGGAGGGAGATACTTCCGCCGGTTTCACAGGTGACAGCCTTTCGCTACGAGAGCATGGAGGAGCTGGAGCGTGTCTTTTCCCACAAGAGCATGGGATACGCATATTCCAGGATAGGTAACCCCACGCTCACAGCCTTTGAAAACAGGGTGAATGAGCTTGAGGGAGGGATCGGTGCGATCTGTTGCAGCAGCGGCATGGCGGCCATCACCGCCGCGCTTTTGGCAGTCTGTTCTGCCGGGGATGAGATTATAGCCGGAAGCGGTCTGTACGGTGGCACCATAGATCTCCTCCATGATCTCGAAAAGCTGGGAATACATACTGTTTTTGCGGGAGAGCTCAATGCGGATTCCATAAGGGGTCTGATAAATGAGAAGACCAGAGTTGTGTTCGGGGAGCTGATATCCAACCCGGCATTAAAGGTGTTGGATATACCTGCGGTGGCGGGGTTGGTTCACGAAGCGGGAATACCGCTGTTTGTGGATTCCACAACGGCGACTCCCTTTATAGCAAAGCCCTTATCTCTGGGGGCGGATGTGGTGATCCATTCAACCTCCAAATATATCAACGGCGGTGGCAATTCCATAGGCGGCATCATAGTGGACGGCGGACATTTCAACTGGGACTTTGAGCGGTTCAGGGCATTGTCCGATTACAGAAAGTATTCAAAGAGGGCGTTTTCGGTGAGACTTCGCACAGATCTTTGGGAGAACATGGGAGGATGCATGGCTCCGGCGAATGCTTTCTTAAGTTACATTGGTCTTGATACACTTGGGCTTCGCATGAAAAGGATATGCGACAATGCGGACAGGCTGGCGCATGCGTTGGACAGACTGCCCGGTGTGAAAGTCAGCTACCTGACCCTTGAAGATCATCCTTATCATGAATACGTTGAGAAGGAATTAAACGGGTTTGGCGGCGGTATCCTGACCTTCAGGACAGGGTCAAAGGAGAGGGCGTTCAAGGTGATAAATTCTCTGGAATACGCGCTGATCGCCAGCAATATAGGTGATATCCGCACTCTGGTGATCCATCCCGCTTCAACACTCTACATGCACAGCAGCAGAGAAGAGGCAGAGGCGGCAGGTGTTTATGAGGATACGGTGAGAGTCAGCGTGGGAATAGAGGATCCGGAGGATCTGACAGAGGATTTCACAAGGGCAGTACAGACGTCTGATTGAAGACACACACGAGCAACTGTGTTTATGTATGTGACCATACCGGATTAAGCCGGCTGCGAATAGTGATTTGAAGGCAGGTCTTGATATTGGGAGCACTATAATATATATTTTACAGGAGGAATGTTATGAGGATAACGATTGCAGGAGAACAAAAAGAGGTTAGAGACGGACTGACAGTTTCGGAGCTGATAGAACAGGAGAAAGTTGAGACTCCGGAATACGTTACGGTTTCGGTAAATGAGGAGTTTATTGATTCTGATACATTCGCCGGACATGCTCTTAAGGAAGGCGATGAAGTGGAATTTCTTTATTTCATGGGAGGAGGCTTCTGATGGCATTTACAAACGAACAACTTGAAAGATATTCACGCCACATAATACTGAATGAGGTTGGTGTGAAAGGACAGAAGAAGCTTTTAAATTCAAAGGTTCTGATAATAGGCGCCGGCGGTCTGGGCTCACCGGCTGCGCTCTATCTTGCGGCAGCGGGCGTGGGCACCATAGGCATAGCGGATGCAGACGTGGTGGATCTCTCAAATCTGCAGAGACAGGTTATACATACAACAAACGATCTTGGGAAAAAGAAAGTTGAATCTGCAGCCGAGACCATACGAGCCATCAATCCGGACGTTACGGTGAACACCTATCATGATTTTGTGAGCAGCTACAACATCATGGATCTCATAAAGGACTATGATTTTATACTGGATGGAACGGATAATTTCCCCGCAAAGTTTTTGATAAATGACGCCTGTGTGATGGCAAAGAAACCCTTTTCACACGCGGGCATTATACGTTTCAAGGGTCAGCTCACCACTATAGTGCCGGGAGAGGGACCATGCTACAGGTGTATCTTTAAGAATCCACCGCCAAAGGATGCTGTACCCACATGCAAGCAGGCGGGTGTCATCGGAGCCATGGGCGGCGTCATAGGTTCCCTTCAGGCGATGGAGGCTATCAAGTACATAACAGGCGTGGGAGAACTTCTGGTGGGATATCTGCTCACCTATGATGCCCTGACCATGGAATTTCATAAGATCAAGCTGCCGCCCAGGGGAAAGGGCTGTGCAGTATGTTCGGACACTCCCACCATCACGGAGCTTATCGATTATGAGCAGGTTGCCTGCGAATTAAAACATTGACGGAGTACAAGATGAAGATAACAATATCCAGAGAGGATTTTGACAGGATCTGTGAACATGCGTTGTCAGAGAGACCGGATGAGGCCTGCGGACTTCTGGCAGGGATTGATGGGGAGGACGGTGTGAGGGAGATTAAAAAGGTATATCTTTTGACCAATATCGATCACACCAATGAGCATTTCAGTATCGACCCCAGGGAACAGTTAAAGGCTGTCAAAGACATGAGGGAAAAGGGGCTGCAGCCCATAGGAAACTGGCACTCTCATCCGGAATCGCCCTCAAGACCCTCTGAGGAGGATAAGAGACTTGCCAATGACAGCAAGGCCAGTTACCTGATCCTGTCATTGATGGAGGAGGGAAATCCTGTGTTGAACGCATTTCATATCGAGAGTGTTGACGGAGAAAAGACGGTGAGAAAAGAGGAACTTGTGATAGAGGACTGAGGGAGGTAAAGATAGAACATGTCTGATTTAGGATTTGAAGTTGATGATAAAGTAGATATAACGGATGTGGTGTGCCCGGTGACTTTTGTAAAGACCAAGGTGGCGCTGGAAGAGCTGGATGACGGGCAGATACTGCAGGTCCACCTGAATGAAGGCGAGCCGGTGCAGAATGTCCCCAGGAGCGTTAAGGATGAGGGACATGTTATTCTGAAACTTACCGATAATGAGGACGGAACCTACGAGATGTACATCAGAAAAGTCGGAGATTGACAGCATTTTTAATAACGGAAAAAGACCCGATCATGCCGTAAGGCAATGGTCGGGTCTTTTGAATGCATATGTTCCGGTCGCTTCTCTACGGTTTAAGAAAAGCGCCAGTCTATTATCTCGTAGCCCTCTCCGTAGAAGGTGAAGAAAACATCATTTAGTCCGGTTACAGTGGTATCTAAGTTTGTTTCAATGACAGTGGTTTCATTTCCGTCACCTTTTACGGGAATGTAGGCGATAACATCGCCGGCGGGGAATTTGGTGGTCACGCGGATAGCTCCTTCTTTTCCGTTGGTCTTTACGGTGGCTGTTATCTTCGATGCACCGGATGTTCCGAAATCCACACCCTGAAGCTTTATGAAATCTCCGCTGTCAATGGCGGTTAATAGCATGTTGCCGCAGCCGTATTTTTTGCTGGTGTCATCTGAGGGAGCAGTATCAACACCGCCCATCACAGCAAAGGTTGCTGCATTTATGGTCTGATAGGGATTGAAGGCGCCGACCTGTTTTCTGCCCTCTCTTGTCATGGGGGTGTTTCCTATGGTGCCGTCCTCTGCGATGGTCAGCTCATCTATGCCGGTGGAACGGTAGCCGTGAAGGATGCCCTGTTCTTTTTCCAGCATGCGTGAGTGGTAGGTTATATACCACTGATCCTTGAACTTAAATACGGCATGATGATTGTTGCCGCCTACACCGAAATAGAATTCCGGGTTTTTGAGGATTCTTTCTTTGAAGGTGAAGGGGCCTAAAGGTTTATCGCTTTCCATCACGCAGATCTCACCGTTTTCGATGCCGTACTCGCTCTTGCCCGCATCATCAACACTGAAGTTACAGCAGTAGGTGTAATAGTATCTGCCGTTAAATTTGTGGATGCCCGAATCCTCGAAAAGGTAAGGTGCATCGATGACCTTCGGCACATCCTTGAGGCTCATCATGTCCTCACCCAGCTCGGCACATCTTGCGGTCATGGGGTGGGCTGCCTTGCCCTTTGGAACTCCGCCGCCAAAGTAAATATAGGATCTTCCGTCATCATCGGTCAGAACGGCAGGATCAAAGAGCCATTCCACATTGCCGCAGTTTTCCATGTCTCTGCG
>JAILBP010000268.1:0-8137 GCA_024680835.1 Lachnospiraceae bacterium
CCCGAGCAAGGGGTCATAGCTGTCAGTTTTTGATAAAAGTAAGCGTATGCATACGGTTGTGAACGAGTGTGAGTGAGCGAAGCGAAAGTCACACACAGTTCACAAATATGCATACGCGGGAACCCCGCGACGAAGGGAAGCACACACGAACAGCAGTGTATATGTATGTGGTCGTGCCGGAGTACACTTAAAAACAGAATAGTAACATCGCAGTGACTTTGTGATTGCTATAATTATCTGTTATTTATTCTTGAATAATAATTCTTATAGTTATAAAATATAACAGAATAGTTTTTGGGGCTTACAGGACAATGACGGAAGGCATAATATGATCAATAATGTTGTATTTGACATCGGGAGAGTACTGGTACATTACAATTGGATGAACTGGCTTACGGAGCTTATCAAAAGCGATGAATATGACTGTTTTCTGAAGGGATATGCAAAGAAAAACGGAGCAAAACCTTTTTGGAGCAAAGATGATCCGGAGGAGCTGGTCAAAAAGCTGTTTGATGGTATATTCGCCAGGGGTGAATGGGATGAGATAGACCGTGGGGTTTTGCCGCTGGACAGTGTTATCGTGCGCATGGCGTCACATATGGATGGCGGACATTATGAGGAACTGGTGAGATTCTGTATTGATCACACGGGAAGCGCCTTTTCCCAGTATGAATACGCCAGACCATGGATATGGAATATCAAGGCAAAAGGCTACGGCGTGTTCTATCTTTCCAATTATTCGAGATACATTATGGCTCAGAATATGGAATGTATGGATTTTGTACCCATGATGAACGGCGGGATTTTTTCTGATGATGTTAAACTCATAAAACCGGATCCGGTCATTTATGAGCTTCTGTGTGAGAGATACTGCCTTATCCCCTCTGAGTGTGTTTTCATAGATGATAAAAAAGAAAACGTCGATGCAGCAATTAAGCTGGGATTTCACGGCATTCAGATGAAAAACTACGATCAGGCATCGGTAGAACTGAATAACCTTTTAGAAAAATACTAAGAACAGAAAAATCTTTTAATATTGCTTGACATGACTGTAGCTAAATGATATATTTAATACAACATATGAATAAATGTTCATATGTTGTGAATGGGTACAGAGGCTTTTTGCTTGAATGTACGATAGTATAGATCAATATAAATACATCAGGAGGACAACAGACATGAAAAAGAGTTATAAGATCGACGTGGATTGTGCCAATTGCGCCAACAAGATGGAGGATGCTGCCAAAAAGACAGCCGGAGTCAAGGATTGTGTTGTCAATTTCATGACACTCAAAATGAATGTTGAATTTGATGAGGGTGCAGACCCTAAAGCTGTTATGCAGGATGTTCTGGCAAACTGTAAAAAGGTAGAGGATGATTGTGAGATCTTCTTATGATCTTACCTGATCATGACAGTGACCGGGCGGGAGTTTTTTCTGTCCGTTTGATAATGGCTGCAGGTTAGTCCCTGCAGCCATTGCTATACAGTGGGAAAAGGCGTGAGTGTTTTTCTTTCGCCGGATATCGGGAGAAATATATGAATAATACAACATATACAATGCCCTGTGATGAAGATCTTAATGATCTTTCCGAATTATTTAAGGTTTTTGGGGATAGTACGCGTATCAGAATACTGTTTGTGCTGCACGGTGAGGAAATGTGTGTCAAGGACATTGCAGAGAGGCTTGATATGACACAGTCTGCGGTTTCACATCAGCTTAAGATCTTAAAGCAGGCAAAGCTTATCAAAAACCGCAGGGAAGGAAAGCAGATTTTCTATGCTCTTTCCGATGACCATGTCCATTCCATCATAACATTGGGTCTTGAACATGTGCAGGAATAGTTATATAGTGGAATATGTATGGGCTTAGACACTTAGCGGAGTTTTGCGTATGACTAAAACTATCAGGTATCTTTCGTTGACCACAATCCTATTATGGTTTTTATATGCCGTATTCACACTGTTTAGTGTGGATATGGCATATAATGTCTTGTCACCGCTTACAGGTCTTTCGTCGGGCTTACTTATAATGTCAGGCCTTGACAGATGTGAGGGATATAAGAAGACAGCTGTTTTCTTTATGGCCGGTATCTTTACCTGGGTTATTGCGGATATCCTCCTGTTCGTCTATACATATATTCTGGTAGATGACCCGTTTTTGACGGGATTGTCAGACGAGCTGTATCTTGCTCCGAATTATCTGTTTGGTATAGGACTGACTCTGTTTTTGATTGCGGATTTTAAAAAGCGCGATGCCATAAGGCTTTTGATAGATGCCTTTATAATAGCGGTAGCTGCATTCGTGCTGGTCAGAAAGCTGTACAGCTTCGGTTTCGGCATGAAAGAGACGGAATTCACTTTTTCCTACGCATCTATTCTGTATTTGGCAGCCATAATGTATGTCATAACGCTGATGTTTCTCATTCTCACCATCAGGGGGCTGTTCAATCATACAAGAGCGGTATACATGATATTTTTGTCATTGGGTGTTTACAATATATTTGAGATGAGATACACCTATCTTTTGGCAGGCGGTATCGATCCCGAGAATATTTATATTGACATTCTGTATATGGCTTGTGTCTGCGTTATGGGAATAGCCTTTGCCGATCCTTCCCTTGTAAAGGAGATGGACAGATCCGCACAGAATACCTCTGACGGTGAAAAGAGCAAGATTTCAAAATATAACTGGATTTTCGGAGTCGCATTGATACCTGTGGTGATAGTGCTGTTTTTCGCAGGTGTTATCAATCAGACGGATATGTTCATCCTGCTGTTTGCGGCAATGGGATATCTCATCATGTGGAAGACCCAGCAGGCCAACGAACTGTCACAGGAGCTTCTGGAACAGCAAAAAAAAGAGAATGAAAAACTGGGGCAGTGGGTTGATTATCAAAAACAGGAGATCAAAGCGGCCAATGAGCAGATCGAAAAGGCTTCCTACAAGGATGCGCTGACAGGTCTTTTCAACAGGAAATACAGCAGGATCTTTTTGAACCAGCTTCTCATGGAGAACGGGCCGGATACAAAATTTGCGGTTTATTCCATGGATCTCAATCACTTCAAATCCATAAATGACAACTATGGACTGGAGACAGGGGATAAGGTATTGGCAGAGATTGCCTCCAGACTTAAAAAGTTCGCCAATAATAAGATAGCGGTGTTCAGACAGGGCAATGATGAGTTTTTGGTGGTATATAACAGCTTCGCCAACGAGGAGGCTTTAAAACTGTTGGCCGACGACATGAAGGACGAGCTGGACAGACCCATCGAGATAAACGGTGGTATATTGAGACCTGCCATCAGCATTGGCGTTGCCTCATATCCGATGAATGCGGATGATATCGAAAGGGTTTTAAAATATGCCGATACCGCCAGGCATTCAATCAAACACAGGCATTCCAAGACAGAAGCAAAGTTCTATGATTCCGAGCTCATAAAACAGATGAGCCGCCAGCGAAAGATTGAGGTCAAGCTTCAGTCTTCGGTATACGACAGGGATTTCAAGCTGTATTATCAGCCCCAGGTTGACAGTAAAACCGAGGATCTCATAGGAATGGAGGCGCTGATCAGGTGGATCGATCCCGAGGAAGGCTTCATATCCCCGAGTGAGTTCATACCTTTAGCTGAAGAGATGGGATTGATGGATTCCCTTGGCGAGTGGGTTATGCGTACCGCAGCACGCCAGATCAAGGTATGGAACGAAAAATACGGGCTTGATCTTGTGGTAGGTGTCAATGTTTCCCCGCTACAGCTCAGGAATCCTGATTTTGCCGGGAAGCTTTTAAGAGTTCAGAAAGACGTACAGATCCCGTCTAAATGGATGGATCTGGAGATAACCGAAGGCTATGCATTGAATTCCAGCCTTTCCAACGGTGATATCATACCTGCCCTGAAAAGGGAAGGCTTCACCTTCTCTGTGGATGACTTCGGAACGGGATACGCCAGCTTCGCAAACATGCTGGATTTCACCTTCGACAGGATCAAGATAGCGAAGGAACTTGTGGATCATGTTGAGGACAATAAAAACGCCTATGTGGTCATAAAGGTTATCATCATGATGGCGCAGGGGCTCAATCTGAGCACCATCGCCGAGGGCGTTGAGACAGCGAAACAGCTTAAGATATTGAGGGAGCTGGAGTGCGCGCAGATCCAAGGATATTATTTCGGAAAACCGCTTCCTGCGGCAGAGTTTGAGGAAGACTGGCTTTCACATATAAAGATCAAAAACAAAGGAAAATGAGATGACAGAGGAAAAGATAGCAAGGATCAATGAACTGTATCATAAATCCAAAGATACGGGATTGACCGACGAGGAGCTGGCAGAGCAGAAGGCCCTGAGGCAGGAGTATTTGGCAGATATCAAAAAATCCATCAGGGCGCAGATGGAAAATGTTGATGTAGTCGAAAAAGACGGCACTGTAGTAAATGCCGCAAAGCGTCATGATGAAAAATACGGTGACAAATAGCCGGTAAAACAGTAATTGATCGGAAAGAGATTATGAATAAGAATACAGATATTACAAAGGTTTTCGCAGATGCGCCGGCAGGAGAGCCGGAGAGGCAGTTATATTTTATCCAACAGGCAAAAAATGTGCTGGAAGACATAGAGCGTGAGGCCGGCAGAAAGCTTACCTATGACGTGGTGACTTTCGGCTGTCAGATGAACGCCAGGGATTCGGAAAAACTCTCAGGCATACTGGATAAGATGGGCTTTGAACAGACGGACAGTGAGGATGCGGATTATGTGATCTATAACACCTGCACCGTCCGCGAAAATGCCAATAATAAGGTATATGGAAGACTTGGGGGTCTCGGTAATTCCAAAAAAAAGAATCCCCTTAAGATGATCGCACTCTGCGGCTGTATGATGCAGGAAGAACATGTTGTCGCAAAGCTCAGGGAATCCTACAGATTTGTGGATCTGGTTTTCGGAACACATAATATTTTCAAATTTCCGGAGCTTACATACCGCGTACTCTCGGGCGAAGACGACATGATCATCGATATCTGGGAAGGCACACAGGAGATCGTGGAAGAGCTTCCGGTAAACCGCAAGTTTGCCTTCAAATCCGGCGTGAATATCATGTTTGGCTGTGATAATTTCTGCACATATTGCATTGTGCCCTACGTCAGGGGCAGGGAGCGAAGCAGAAAATCGGCTGATATCCTTCACGAGATCGAAGTGATGGCAAAAGACGGCGTAAAAGAGGTGATGCTCTTAGGTCAGAACGTCAACTCTTACGGCAAGGGACTGGATGAGAAGATCACCTTTGCAGAGCTTTTGCGGGAAGTCGAGAAGATAGAGGGAATCGAGCGGATCAGATTTATGACCAGCCACCCCAAGGATCTCTCGGATGAACTCATTGATGTGATGGCTTCATCGGATAAGATATGCAGACATATGCATCTGCCCCTTCAGTCAGGCAGTGATGAGATATTGAAGCGCATGAACCGCCATTACACAAAGGAGAGATATCTTTCCCTTGTGGCAAAGCTCAGGGAGAAGATGCCTGATATTGCCATCACCACCGATATCATAGTGGGATTTCCGGGGGAGACAGAGGAAGACTTTGAAGAGACCATCGATGTTGTGGAGAAGGCAAGGTTTGACAGTGCTTTCACATTCATCTACTCAAAGCGCACCGGAACCCCTGCTGCCTCAATGGATCCGGGAGCGGACGAGGCTACGGTCAAAAAGAGGTTTGACAAGCTTTTAAAACAGGTTCAGATGATAGCTGCGGAGCAGGCGGCAACCCATACGGGAGAAGTTGTAAAGGTTCTGGCCGAGCAGCGCAATGAGCATGATGACAGCCTTATCACAGGGCGTATGTCCAACAACTCCACTGTACATTTCAAGGGTGAAGTTTCCTGCATAGGCAGTATAGTGGATGTACATCTTGATGAGTGCAAGGGGTTCTATTATTACGGGACCATGGTTTGATATGATATGATAAAACAAACAGATGATAATAATCCTGCGGCAGACAAAGGAAATGATCCTGATAAAACCCCGGAAAAAGCTTGCGATACGAAACGTAATACAGATTTGAGAAAAACTGCAGCTGTGCCTTTCGGGATCAGGGATGTTGTGGTACTGATATTGCTTGTGGCAGGATGTTTCTGTGCATTTTTTGTACGGGGCATTACAAAAGAGGCGGGAAACTATGTGGTGGTGAGCGTCTCCGGTGAGGAAGTCACCAGAGTACCGTTGGATTCAGCTCCCGGTGTCAGTATCGATATAACCGGGGCGGGATCGGATAAGCCCACCAATGTTTTGCATATCGAAAACGGCAGGGCTTATATGACTCAGGCGGATTGTCCGGACGGACTGTGCATGCGGCAAGGAGCCATCAGCCATGTGAATGAGAGCATAGTATGCCTTCCCAATAAGGTTGTGGTGTATATTGAAGGTGCCGAAGAGAGTGATGCGGACATAGATGCCGTGTCCGGAAGATAGATGCAATTATTTATGGTCTATTCACAGCTGTTTTAGGTGTATTCCGGCACGACCACATACATATGCACTGCTGTTCGTGTGATCATGCCTCATCTACTGGATAGGATGTTAATAGTAATGAATTATAATACACTCAGTTCCTTGTAAATATGAGCAATCTGGATAATGAGAAAGTCAGCTCAAAAATAGCATATTTAGGTTTGATGATCGCCCTTGCGCTTATATTCAGTTTCGTGGAGAGCATGATTCCTGTGAATTTCGGTATCCCCGGAGTGAAGCTTGGTCTGGCTAATATAGTGACAGTTCTGTGTCTTTATATGCGTGATGTCAGGTACGCGGCGACGGTTTCCGTAATCCGTGTGATAATCTCGGGACTTTTATTTGGGAACCTTTTTGGCATATTGTACGGGCTGTCCGGTGCGATATTAAGCCTTGCAGCAATGTGTATCCTGAAGCGGTTTTTGAATATGGTTACGGTATCTGCCGTAGGTGGCATTTGCCATAATATTGGACAGCTTTTGATGTCAGCATTTGTAGTTTCTGAAGTGCGAATCTTTTATTACCTTCCTGTATTGCTGATATCCGGACTTGTGACAGGACTGCTGATCGGACTGTTAAGCGCAGCAGTTTACTCTAGGATTGGTAGTTTTAAACTACAGAATTGAGATATAACAGCCGGCCGTGATGACATGTACACTTTACCCGGCGGCCTTTGAGCACGTCGGTACTTGGCCGGTGTTTTTTACCGGCTTAGTACCGTTACGTGCGAGACGGAGCGGGAGCGTCAAGCCGGGTGAATGTGTACATGTCTGATAAGGCCGGCGTTAACGGAATAAACAGGGTATGCAAGTCCGATAAGGCCGGCGTTAACGGAATAAATAGGATTACAAACCTGATAAGGCCGGCGTTGAAGAAAATATTTTTTATAATCGGAGAAGAAAAATGTTATCGTATCTGAAAGGTTTATACACAGAGAATGACATAGACACCATCACCGTGGAATGCGGCGGAGTGGGATACAGGGTTTATGTTCCCGTGACGGCGCTGCCACACCTGCCTGCTATTGGTGGAGAGGTTAAGATATATACATATTTCAAGCCGGCTGAGGATTGCTTCAGCATATATGGATTCATCAGGAAAGACGACCTCAATGTGTTTAAGCAGCTCATAAAGGTGAGCGGCGTGGGACCGAAAGTGGCTATGGCTATACTGGG
Source organism: Lachnospiraceae bacterium (assembly GCA_024680835.1). Lineage (GTDB taxonomy): Bacteria > Bacillota > Clostridia > Lachnospirales > Lachnospiraceae > RGIG6904. Next base: position 7,676 of record JAILBP010000268.1, read on the forward strand.
GACATTGAGCGCGGATGATCTTCGATTTGCGGTGGCTGCCGAGGATGACAAATCCATCTCCAAGGCTCCGGGTGTGGGTACAAAGATCGCCAAAAAGATAGTGCTGGAGCTTAAGGACAAACTGGGAGTTGCTGTGGGTGAAGTTTCATCTGAGGGAACAGGTGTTGTACCCGGCATAATGAGCGGGAACAACGCCCTTAACAACGTCAGAAGTGATGCTTTGGAGGCATTGACCACACTGGGTTACACGTCTGCCGAGAGCCTCAAGGCAATCTCTAAAGTGGAGTTTGATGAAAATACACCGGTTGAAATACTGATAAAAATGGCTTTGAGGGAAATGTAAATGTCTGAAGAACAGCGCAGGATAATATCCACCACCATTCAAAAAGAAGATGTAAACCTTGATGTGAAAATACGTCCCCAGAGGCTGGATGACTATATCGGTCAGACCAGGGCAAAGGA
>JAILBP010000024.1:0-7778 GCA_024680835.1 Lachnospiraceae bacterium
CTGGTCCGGTCTTTGCAAAAGGCTCTTTCTCTCACATACCGACAGGATAACGGAATCCCCATGCCTGTTGTACAAAAACGTCACGTAATCTCCCACAACAGGGCGCTTCTCAGCATCCTCCTCGTAAAAATATCCTTTTAACTTCGCCGGGATCTCCTGCTCCCAGAATTTTATCTTATAGCTGTTTTTATTAACCTCCGATATTCTGCCGAGCTTTTCAACATGAAGCCACTGGCATGAAAGCTTCAGCGGTTTATAATACGGAAACCCTTCAGTGAATTCCCGCACCTTCTCTTCATCCTCACACTCCTCAAAAAATGACGCTTCGTAAAAATACCCATGTATCTCCTCAAAGCCTTCATTCAGCGGAAATGCCATAAATGCGTCACTGTTTCCGAATGCGGGATGATGGATGTCAAAATGATCGCAGGTCACAAAGCCATGTTTGGGATAATACTCCGGCTCTCCGCAGATCACAATCCCTTTATACCCGGCTTCTTTGGCTAACGGCAACGTTTCCTTAAGAAGGAGCGAACCGATCCCCGTACTAAAACATGTGGGCTCCACAGCCAGTGGTCCGAAGGTCAAAACCTCATGTTCCCTGTCGCCGTCAACCACCTTTGCTTTGGAATAAAAGATAGCGCCTACTATTTTTCCGTCAAGTTCCGCCACCCGGCTTAACTCCGGTAAATACTCTTTTGCGCAGCGAAGCCTGTTTACCAGATAATGTTCATTACAACCGGGACCGTGTAGGTTCCAAAAAGCGCGCAGGGTCATAAGTTCGGTTGCATAGTAATCTTCCTTGGTTTCTTTTCTGATAATAATATTATTCAATTTTTTGTCTCCTTTTTTGATCAACCATTGTGTTCAACTCATGGTATGGAGACCTTGTATAACGGAAAACAGCCCGAAAAGGGCAAAAGAAAACCGCGACAAAAATGCCACGGTCTGAATCCCAAAATAATAATACCCTAACGGATTAAAGGGCTGAAACCGAGGTCATCATACCATATTCAATTACATTCTCTATTTTCTCCACAAACATTATGATTACCTCTCTTTCTTTTAGATTTGTAAAACTAAGGGAACCATATCACAACTAAAATATTAAAGTCAATACTTTTTGGATTTTTTTTTATAAAACGATCCCAACCGGTGCAAGTTCCCCGTTTTTTGTCGTCTTTTCAAATGCTACACCGACTTTTGTTTCATATGGTCCAGGTACTCCTCTGCTTTCCTTTGATCAGATCCACACGTACAAGCGGCATCTATTTTCCTCCCCCATATCTTCATATTCACCTATTGTTTTTATTCCTCGTTTTTTTGAACTGCTTTCCCCTTAGAAATATAACGCCCCACAAGAATGCTTCCGTACAAAACACATAAGTAGAAATACCAAAACACCAATGTTATTGCGGGATATTCCTCATCGGTAGCCATTAGATCAATATTATTTCACTCCCATCAAAAAGCGAAGCACCGGTATTCTATAAGCAATCTCCATACTTACAAAAGTTGTAACATAAGCAAATACGATCGGTACAAAGTATGCCAAAACAACACTTGTACCAAAAACACTCGAAAAACAATACTGGAACAGAACGATCCATAAAAAATGAATGCTAAAAAACAAAAATGCTCTTTTGTGTAAGTAGTTCAAAACTTTTCCGGAACAATTCATAGTATGTTTTCCGATCCCCATCAGTGCCAGGATCATAAACCATTCCGTAAAAGCCTTGGTTAAAACATTTACAGCTCCATAATCCTGCCCGGACCAGATAAACATATATACATTGGCTATGCCCGCCACAAGACCGATGGCCAAAGAAACATATCTGAACTTTTCCGTTTTTTCCAATGCATTATCGTCTGAAAAAATGTAATAACCCGCAAGAAATACGTAGAGATATTCAGCAAAGCTCTTTCCACCCACAGACATCATATCGTATAAAAAAGGAAGCGGTATTACAAACAGGCAGATAACCCAAAACGGCATATCACCCGATCTGTTCTTCTTAAATAACCGCTTCGACAATTCAATGATACCGATCCCGGCAACCGATATCACGAAAAGGAAATACAAAAACCAAAATTGTCCGACTCCAAAGCCTCCATCGAAGCCTGACAGATCCGTCCATTTAGTAAAAAACACTTTGTAATGCGCTATAAAGGTTCCGTTATAACCGCAGTTGGTTTTATCGCCCATATAGGCCATTATCGGACAGAAAAAAAGTGTGCCGAACACAAACGGGATCAGAAGCCTCTTTATCCTTTCAATAATGAACTGTCCGCAGGTGCGCTTCTTCAGCGCATACCTCGTACTTATTCCCGCCAACAGAAACATTACAGGCATATAAAAAGGACTGAAAAACACTATAAAACTGCTGATAACTTTATTTGGATAGAATACGAAGTAGTTCAATTCTCCCCATGTATTAAATGCCTGTGCCGCGTGATAAGGGATCAGTAAAAAGATCACCAGACACCGGATGTTGTCCATAAAATGCTTTCTCATATGTCCGTCTCTTAAATTCATAATATCAATTACAGGTAAAACCATTTTTGTTTCCGCTTACTTTTCAGAATCCTAACTCTCGTATTTGTACCACGGATGTGTCCCGACTATTTCAAAGCCCAGGCTTAAAGCAAGTCTCATGGACGCTTCATTTTTTGTATCACATCCCCATACCGGGATCTTCCCTCTTCGCAACGTTTCTTTTACCATGGCCGCAGCAACGATCCTTCCATACCCTTTTCCCCGATACTCTTCTGCGGTCTCAACTCCTATATCCACGTATTCACACGAAACGCCCGAAGAAAAGGCGCATGCAGCCATCCGTCCGTCTTCGATCAGGAAATATCCAAAACCGTTTTTGATAAACGCTTCCTTACTTTGCCATGAAAACGTCGGTACGATCCTTCCCCTCATCAGCTCATAGTTTTCCGACGATATGGGTTCAAGCTTTGCCTTCATCGTATTCGATATATCACTCTTTTCACCTGCGAATGCAAAAACATACCGCTCACTCCTTGCAACTCCCGGAGATCTCATTATGAGATCCTGCAGTCTGTCATCATTTTCGGTTTGCAGTGCCATACGCCCCGAATGTCCTTCAGGCGGATCCTGCATCATTTGCATGATCTCCTCAATAAATCCCTGGTTATAATCACCTGTAACATTTGCAAAACCGCAGTAATGCCATATGAGGGCGACAGTCGGGTTTTCTTCATCATCGACGAGGATCTCTCCTTTTTGAAAGCCCTCTATGATCGATAAAGGATATACCTTCTCTACTGTGATGCGGTCTGCAAGATATGCTATTTTACCGAAATCCGTAAGTTTTTTCATGTTAATCAAGCCATTCATTCCGTTCATCTGTTTTATCCAAAAGCTTTAAATCCCTCATCCGGATCATACACCGGTTTTTCTGCTTTCCGGCAAAGTTTGTTCTCGATCCGGCATATTGCTTCGATCTGTATGATCCAATGTCATGCTCAGCAATTGCCGGTATATACGTATTCCAGATTTTCACGAGCAACATCTGCCAAATGATAAACCTTCTCCACATCTGTGGCATCGCGATCCTGCATATGAAATCTCGGGAAAAAGCGGGATATGTGTAAAGGCACTCCTTCTCCGTTAGGATTTTGCAGACCGGACACCCATTTTGAAAGACTGCGCATTTCGTCATCGCTGTCGTTTTCTCCGGGCACGATCAATGTAGTGAGTTCCACATGGCAGCTTTCCGCCGCTTTTTCGATAAATGAAATAACCTGCCTCATATTGCCGTTAAGCACTCTGCTGTACCAATCCTCATTAAAGCATTTCAGGTCAATATTCATGGCATCGATATAGGGTGCGATTTCTTCAAGAATCGATAACTCTGCCGTTCCGTTTGTAACCATAACATTTTTTAACCCGTTATTTTTCGCAAGAGCTGCTGTATCTATCACAAATTCGTAGCCTATCAAGGGCTCGTTATATGTGAATGCAATACCAATATTTCCCTTTGCCTTAGTTTTTATCGCAAGATTTACCAGCTCCTCCGGGCTGATGGTATCTGCGGTCCGAGCAAATCTTTTTGCTTCTTCCGACCATGAAATTTCGTGATTCTGGCAAAACGGACAGCGCAAATTACAGCCGTAACTACCCACGGACAGAATCATGCTCCCGGGACAAAACCTGGCAAGAGGCTTTTTCTCTATGGGATCCAACGCTAAGGAAGTGATCCGCCCATAATTCGCAGCCTCCACCACGCCGTTTTTTACGGTACGTCCGCCGCAAAACCCAATCTGCCCCTCTTTTATATCGCAATGTCTAAAACATACGCCGCATTTAGCCATAAACTCTTTCTCCCAAAAAACAGGCCTTAATAATGTCTTACTACTTCAAAGCGCTCCAGCTTGTAAGGCTCATTTTCCCTAATTCCGCCTTTTTGGCGAGCGATACGAATTTGATCCTCCACTGTGTCGACACCGTCAAGATTCGGAAGCAACAGCCCGCGTCGCATACCGTAACTTACCACTACACCATACCGTTTCACATCCAATTCTTCCGGTGAATCGATAGCCTCCAGTTCTCCCAAAATATCGACACTGATCTCCAGACCGGAAAGTTCATCTTCGGTAATCGGATCGAATCGCGGATCGTCAGAACAAGCACTGATGGCATTTTTTATAATTTCTTCCGCTATACATCCTTTTGTTGCCATAATGGTGCCTATGCAACCACGCAGGGCTCCATACTTATGAATGGAGACAAATGCCCCTGCGCGCCTGTTTAGCATTTCCTCGGGCAGTCCTTCGGGAACCGGAATTTGCTGCCGTCTTAAGACCCACGACTCCACAGAGGCTCTTGCCAGTTTTACATATTCATCGCTTTTTTCAGCTCTTTCCCGGCACTCCTGAAGAATTCTGTCACTGTAGGCTTTCAAAAAATGCCGGCCGTCATCTTTTCCGGTAGGATAGAAGGTACAAATTCCATACCCTACTCCCGTTACATCCTGATGGGACAGGGCTTTCGCCTTCACACCCAGTCCATCAAAAGCTCCTGCCATTATTACAAAAGATCTGTGTCCGCATTCGGCAGCCCTGTCGCAAAAGCTTTCACTGAAATCGAAAAGCTCGCCAAAGGCTCCTCTTCCGCATACATCCATTATTTTTTCATCGTATTCGGGTCCTTCTTTTGCAAAACCGTAGGGTCCGTAATCCTGTAATTTATGTGAAAGATCACCGCTGGCAATGAAAACCGCAGAGATCCCCGCGTCCTCCACAGCTTTGGCAATCAGCTGCCCCAGCCGATAGTGTTCAGCAAAAGGAAGTCCCGACAACCCGATCCGTATAATCTTTCCTTGAGTGTATTTTTTGCGTATAAACCAAAGGGGCACCATAGTACCGTGGTCAAGTTCCGGATCTTTTTCTCCCAAAACTCCCGCGCCAAGCTCCTCTGCATCCGCAAGCCCACAAATCCGGTTTACCAAATCCTCATCGTAATTCTCGGAAAAGCTGACATTTGGCGCGCCGAACCTTCCAAATGAACCCGTGGCGCTGCGCCCCGGTGAGATGTGAAAGTAGTCCGCGTACATTACGGAATGCGGGCTGGTAATAATCAAGGTGTCAGGCGATAGCTTCGCCACTTCATCAGCCACCTTTTCGTATGCTTCTATGGTTTCAAGAATCTGCTTTTCACTTCCGCGCCCGATCTCCGGGACTATCATGGGTGGATGGGGAACCATAAATCCTGCTAAAATAGACATTTCATCACCTCCGATAATCAAATCCTCTTCAAACAGAGTTTCCACTTGTAATTTCAACTAAACCCAGACATTTTCCTTCTTTTTCAAAAGCATGATAACGCCACTTTGAATGTATTCATGTTTTTCCTTTAATCAAATTTGCGATTATTTCTTTTCAATGATCCGCTCATCTATCCTGCGCACAACGCTGTTTGTGTAGGCATGAAAATGCTTAAGCCAAAACCTGCTGCCTAAAGGATTGATGCTTTCAAAATCCACGCCAAATCTTGCATAGCCCTCAGTTTTCAGGGTATTGATAACATAATTCAACAGGTTTTTGTATACCCCCCTGCCCCTGTGTTCCGGCATGCAATATGCCCCCGTAATATGACGATAGGTATTTCCTGATGCAATGAAGGTTTCACCCTGATCTGACACTTCCATATAAGCGCATAATTCTCCGTCTATCTTCGCTGCAAAATAACGTCCCTCATTCCTTTCCGAAAAATCCAAAAACTCTTCCAATGTATCCGGTTTTCGGTTCATAAAAAAGGGGCTGGAACGGTAATGCTCATTCAGTGCCAGATGCAAGGGATAAACCTGGGCATGATCTTCCTTGGGCAATTCCAAGAACTCATACCCGCTGAATTGGACGCATTCAATTGTTTCCATCGGACGAATGGCATCTACGCACCTCATGCCAAATCCATACCGAAAAAACTGCTGTTTTGCTTCTTCATCATGTTCATATAAACAGATTGCATGTGACACCGCTCCGGCTTTTACCCACTTTTTTGCAGTTTCCTGATACAATGCCGCATAAATCCTGCCGTGATTTTCCATGACTGCACCATTGGCACCCATGGGCGAAAAAACTCCCCTCACATCTGTGGAACGAAAAACATTCTCAAACGGTTCCACACTGCAAAGAAATCCAACCATCTTTCCGCCTTCAAATGCCGCAACACCGAAGCCGTTCCCGGATAATTGTTTAAGTATCGGAATGCCCGATATTTCGGGAAGCTCCTGGGTAAATGCCCTCTCATGATCATATGCCCCAAGGGCAATTTCCGCTGCTTCCTCTGCATGCTTCGGTTCAAAATCCTGAATTATCATTTTTTCCTTTCCGCGAATAGCGATCGTCAATCTGATCACATTATTTCAAAAGTCACACCCCGACTCGGGTGAGTTTCTCAACTGACGCAACGTTCGGTCTTTTCTGTGAACAACATTTTTATCAATTTGCAAGCAGTGAATAATACATCCTGCCTTCATACTTACCGTCTATAAAAAAATAGTCTCTAAGCGTACCTTCATACTCAAATCCGCATTTTTCGATCACTCTTTTGGACTTTATGTTCGACGGTCTTACGCATATTTGAACCTTGTGAAACCCGATATTCTTAAATCCATAATCAATTACTGCTTTTGTCGCTTCCGTGGCGTATCCTTTTCCCTGATATGCCGTGCCGATCGCGTACTCTATTTCACCCCAACTGCCGGTCTGATCCACCAGAAAGTATGCAATTTGGCCGATACACTCTCCGGATTCCATTTCAATTACAGCCCATCTGTAGGTATCGCCTGTTACATATCCGCTTATGTATTTTTGCAGAAGGCTCTTTACCTCCTCGACCGTCCGATAGGCAGGTTCTCCGTACATTCCCTGCACCGCTTCATCTCCCGCCCAGTTATCCATAGCAGACTGTGCATCCTCTATGCGAAATGGACGAAGGAGAAGTCTTTCCGTCTTTATTTCCTGAGTGCCACATTCGTTGATTCTTGCGGATGCCTCACTCATCTTATATTCCCCGATTATATTCAGCGTTTCTTTCACTGTCAGACACTGTGCATACCTTCCCGGCCACATATTTTTGTTATAGAATTCATATGTCGTTTTTTCATCCATATAAGCATTACTTCTTGTGGAATTAGAGTACTCCGGCACGATCATTTTATAGCCTTTTTCAAAACCGCTTTTTATCGTGGCATCAACGCAATAATCCGTCTGAAGACCGACAATGATCACTGTACTTATATTCT
>JAILBP010000027.1:0-6298 GCA_024680835.1 Lachnospiraceae bacterium
ATATCTTGCACTCTTTCTATTTAGTGGCATGTTTTTCATCTTTTCCAGAGCTTTTTGTTCCTTGTTAATATACGCTCTTGCCTGAACCAGTTCATCATCCGAAATAGCTGTTTCTGCCGGATCGTCAAAATACATACGGAAATCAGGTGCGATGTTTTCTCCCGTCGGAAGATAGTGCAGCTGTTTATAGCCCATGAGAAGGCTGTTTCGATCGTGCAGGAGTTTTTTGAAGGCGCTCACTGCGTTTGTAATAGTTGAATACTTTTTTATCGTCATTACCGGCTGCAAAAAATCGATGTTCGACCTTTCGCCTTTATCCGGGCCATATATACTTTCGTCATAATAAAGCTCGCGTTCCGCTTCCTCGGTGGACCCTTCAAAGTACATAATACAGGGCAATAAATCTGTCGAAGGTATCGCTATGTGCTGTGATCCCAACAGATATATGCCGGCGCCGCTTTCAGGGTCGAGATAAAGCGGGATATATGCGGAACATGCATTCTTGCCGGACTTAAGGCTTTGATAAAGCTTACTGCACTTTTTCAAGTATTCCTCATCGTTTAGTTTCCCAAAAATATCTGCGTTACAGGTATTGGGGCTGTTGCTGGCACTCTTATCATCACCGAAGTATTTCTGATAATCAGAAAAATCAGCAGCAAGTTCTACATAATCGTTATATGTGCGCCTTTTTTCACGTTTCAGATCAGTTTTGATGATCGTACCATCTGCGTCCTTAAAGTTTTCACGGGTATAACCTTCGTTACGAAAAAAATCAGTGATCAGGCCCTTCAGAATGCCGGACAGGCAAAGATCAAAATCTGTTCGAACGTCTTCCACACTCTTGATGTTTTCGTATTTTGACAGAATTTTACCGTTTCGAGCGGTTATTCTCTTAAAAATATCTAAAACACAATCCTCGGAGAGCTTACCCTGTTCGTATAGAAGCCTGGCGCCCATCAGGCAGATATAATGATCCTTTACAGTCCTCGGATCTCCGCCCGAATCTGCAAATTCACTGGCCTCACTATACTTGCGGTCACGAAAGCGTGAAAAGATAAAGCTTTCTTCCCGTTTTTCCTTCCAGTCCTCCCACATCAGTCGGATAAGCTCGTCTTTGCTGCCTATCATATATTGTTCCTCTTTTTGCTCAGATCTTCAGCCGCTTTGACCTTGTTGGAAATGGTATGTACGCTCTTTTCGAGAGTGTTTGCTATGATACCGTACTCGTTACCCATACATAAGGGAGAAAGGTCTTCGGATATAAGGAATGACTCAGCCATTTCCATGATGATCTGAGCAAGATCCGAATGTTCTGTAACGAAAAACATGTCTCTGAATTCTTTATATTTCTTACCGAGTCTGTGATTGGGAGGAAGATTGCCTAAGTATTCCGACCATTTTTCTACAAAATATTCTATCGTGGCCTGTTTCTCCGCCTCAAGTGATTCGTAGTCAGGCTCCGGGAAATCATAGATTTCCTCTGTCATGTCTTCATATAAAGACTGCTCATCAAATACCGGCGGTTCATCATATACCGACGGTTCATTATCCGTATCTGTATCAGTAAAACGTATTCTTGAGGCCGTGCTGACATCTTCGTCTGAAGAAGATGTAGCGGAAGAAGCATTCAATACGCCGGCTTCATCGGCTTTGTCAACACTCTCCTCTACTTCGTACTCATAAAGAGATCGTCCGGTCTCATAATCATATCCTGTCATATCCTCGTAGACAGCTGCAGCCGCCTCTTTCTGCTCCGCGGTATAATAATCGTCCGGGGATTTTTCATAAAGTCTGTGCCATGCCATATTTAGCGAAGACAGAAAACCATATGCATACTCAGGCATAAGAGAATCGTACTCTTCGTCTGAAGCAAATTTTACAGGGTCATTGATGTAAAGTCCCGGATCTTTAGCGGCTCTGATAAGATCGCTGAATGATTCAGAAATATCCACACAATAATCAAAGACTATTGTCTCATAACGTGTACTGCAGGATGGTCCCACTATAGCGCAGTACAGGAAAAGCTCGATAAAACGGCGTTTTTCAGCAGAGAGCCCGTCCTTTTGAGGATAAGCGTCAAGCATCTTCTCAATAAATTTTTGGATCTTTTTTTCACTAAGCTTCCCTTTAGCATCTGTCACATAGCCTCGAAAACTTATAGTATGTCCAAATATTGCACTGCGTATGTTATCCATAGACTGCTCTAATGTGTATATTCTGTATTTGACTCTGTTCGGATCATTTTTGTCAGATTCCCGCATAATAGCCTCCGTTTCATATTTACTCTCGGCATTTGAATATATTTCCATATCCTTGTTATTATAGCCTATAATGGGGGTATTGTTAAGGAGTTCATCCAGTTTTTTTTGATTCATGCAATTTACCTTCTTTCTGTTTTATCATGTGATATCTCACGTCCGACGGGTTCCCCCCATCAAAGATGGGGGCCGTACGGAAATATAGGTCATAGGGTATCTGCGTCATCAGGATATAGACACGATTTGCCATTAGCAAGGTCTTGCAGGGATCATTCCCGGATCTGAAAAACGGCCGTTCGATCCCGTTAGATGTTATGACACCCGTCAGCGGTTCGCAAAAAAAACAGCAGTTAAGACCTTCCGGATCAATGCCGTTTTCACTTACCTGAATGCACATATTCCCTAACACGTTATAAACGTTGGGAAAGTGACCGTATTTCTCCCTGTATAACATGTAATCATATTGAAACCAGGGTTTATATGCCGCGGCATTACCGGAAAGTTCCAGATAGTCATACAGGTTGTGGTCAAAGAGCCGGTGATGCTTTTTTTGGGGGATGTAACCAAGAACAGCCATAAGAAACAGATCATCAAGCTTTCCGGTTTCCATCGCCTTCTGCCTGCAATTCTTTAAAGCATCGATCATGGAAATAGCTTTGTCATCTGTATCAAAAATCTCTAAAAATTCTTTTCTGGTGGGACCATTTTGAACTTCATCAGGGAATACATCTTCAATCGTAGTGTTAAAAAAATCAAGTGCAAGCTGCCTTACCGCAACCGGGTTTACGGCTCGATCAAGGCTGTTTCGCGCAAGCGCTTCGGAAAGAGATACCATATTCATGACAGCCTCCTGTTTTGTTAGGATCATCAAACGTGATCACAGATTTCTGTTGCTATGCCAAATTCAAGAGCTTCTTCAGCACTCATATATGTATCATCCTTGGTCTTTTCATACACCTCCTCTATGCTTTTTCCGGTGCGTTCAGACATTATCTGTCCAAGCATCTCTCTTGTTTTCATAAGCTTGTTTGCTTCTTTTTCAAGCGCAAGAGCTTTCTGTACTCCGCTCAGACCGTTGATAAGAGGGTCGTGGATCATTACCTGAGAATGTGGAAGGATTAGTCGTTCATTCCCTGCGAGAAACAGGTATGATCCCATACTTGCGGCGATACCGATACATACCGTGCGGACAGGGCACTTTAAGCCGACAATAGTATCGTAGGCAGCCAAGCCACTTATCACATCCCCGCCAGGGCTGTTGATGTAGAGTGTTATAGGCTTACTCTCACTTTCAGCTTCAAGACACAGCAGAGTCTGGATCAGCTGAGCAGCGGATTCGGCTGTAACGCTTTCCGTGAAAAAAACCTTACGCTCAGAATAGAGCATCTCTTCCGGTAAAATGTGATCATAACCTCTTGCGCTCTGTTTGATAATTGCAGTCTTCATATTTTTCCTCCATTATCTATATGCGATATACACATGTATAACTGGTTTCTCAACTTTTTTACTTTGAATTTCCGAACCAAACTGTGGTCTATCATAAACCGAATTCACGATCCATCTCATAAGGATGGATGTTCTCTGCAACAACAAGCTCCCGTCCTTTGACAACCAACATGGCCTGGTCGCCCTTGAGACGCATGATAGTCTCGGGAACACACCCGACCATGTCTGCAACAAACAGCGCTGTATCTCTGCCCTGACCGCCTATAAGTATCTTACAGTCGCAGTTGTTGAAGATGGTTTTAGCCTGTGAGGGCAAATACATGGTTTCTAACTGGTTATAATCCTGCAGCAGAATACTGACATAGATCTGTCTCGATCTCAAAACTGTGATGAGCTTGTCAAAATCAGGGATAACAAAGTTTGAAGCAAAGTCGTCCATTATGATCCTGACCGGAACCTTAAGGCGTCCATCCGGGTGAGAGTCTGCCTCGTCAACTAAAGCGTTTATCATCTGCTGATAGAAGATTCCGACCACATTGTCCATTGAACGATCGACATCACTGACATTAACAAAAAGTATTGTTTTTTCACGGCCAAGATCTTCAAATCGTATCTGTTCTTTTCCACAAAACAAATCAGAAAGATCATCATATACGAAAGGCTCAAGCGCATTCCCCACAAACATGCTGAAAGACGCCATCATCTTATCGGCACCTGCGTTTGCTCTGAACATATCATACATTGATACCGCAAAACTCTCAGGGTTTTCGGCTCTAAGATCTTCAAAGAAGCTGACCTCATTCGCCTTGTTCGAAAACTCCGGAGCCATGCGCTGATAGATTTTTACCACAGATCGCATGTTGTGATCTTCCGGAACCAGCATTTCAAGTACATATGCCATTATACTAATCAGGAGGAGTCTGGCACCCTCCGGCCATATCTTTTCTTCATCCATACCATCCGGGATAAGCATATTTGCAATGGTCTTGAGATCTTTCTGATTGTAACCGGCTCCGTATCTGCTCTTGCGCACGAAGCCTAAGATATTGTAGGATTCGCTGCTTTCCGGATGTATAAAGTCCATCTTACGTACTTTGAAACCCTTCTTTTTGAGATAATCGGAATACCTTCCGAAAAGCCTTCCTTTGGTATCAACCACAACCATACTATTGGAAGCGACGAGAAGGTTAGATGCCACATAGCACCCTGTCTTTCCGGCGCAGGATGCTCCTATGACAAGATCATGATTGTTGAGACCGGTCTCGAACTGATCATTTGATATCTCGTGTCCTTTTACAAGAATACGTTTGGTTTCGTCCTTGATGATTTTGAATTCGCTCATATAGTTGTCTCTCCTTTTCTTATTGTGTGCGTACCTGCCCTTGACCAAGAACAGAGGGCGGTTTACAGATATTTTGTCCATAAAAAATCTAAAACTTTATGCTCGACAGTTTGTCAAAACCTTTCTCCTGCATGTAAATATTTGTCGGGGCTTCAATGAGTAGTGTTCCATGGCTATTCCTCCATTTTTCATATGCGTTTGACCGCAGGTTTATAAGTTACTGTAAGCCCATTATCTCACCGCTTTTTGTGCCCTTTCTCTTGGCAATTGCTGTTTGGTGTACCACCAGAGGGTCTTTTTCTTCGGCTCAAAGTTGGAACTACGATAAATCCATCTTCATCCATGTGAACTCCGGGTATCGTCTCGGAAAAAGCCTGAAACATCATATTCTTAAATTCTTTATCCATTTCCTCTTGTGTTAATTCTCTATTCTGATCATCCATAAATGGTTCCTCCTTTGCGTTGTCTCTTAATTGTGAAAAAGTGATCATTTGTCGCAATCTGAACCGAACTATTCCCTGGCACGCTCGCTGTCCATGCAGGTCGTGGCGTTGCTTCTCCGGTTGGCCGTCCGGACATTTGCGGATGAAGTTGTCAAGGTACAGGTCTTCGGCACAACAAAAAGTTTTATCCTTTGTTATACAACTCACTGTACGACCATTATCTCACCGCTTTTTGTGTGCCGTGAATTTTACGGAACACCCAAAAAGATGTCTGGTGCCCCAAATATCACTGCTAAGCTTTCCTACTCGAAAGCCACAACCTTACTGTATCTTCGAAAAATGGACATAAAAAAAGCGGCTTCCACAGAAGCCGCTTTTATGCCCGTATAGTCCACCCAATATTGATCTTGTTAAAATACAGGCAAATTATTTTCATTTGCCCAAAAACTGCTATCTTGCATTCATATATCCTCTCCGAGGTCATGAAGAAGGTAGTAGTCAAAATAATCCACCCTTGTTTTCTCAAGCTGGGTATTAAATACTTTCTCTCTTTCTTCCTCACTGTTAAAGAATCCCGAGTGAAGCTTGGTGGCCAGCGTAAATTCGTTTCTGTTATGTCTGCTTACCAGTGCTTCACCGGCAGCATCCTCACTCTTGAACCCACAATACATCCAGGCAGTATCAAAGTAAGTAAAGCCTTCGGATATAAAGTAATCCACCATCTTCTTGGTAAGCTCGATATCGATGTTTCCAAACTTTCCGGATGTAGCAAGTTCAGGAAGTCTCATCATTCCGAAACCAAGTTTCTT
>JAILBP010000097.1:0-2325 GCA_024680835.1 Lachnospiraceae bacterium
GAGAATGTCCTGTAATCCTCACCGTTTACTTTTATGGATTCGATTTCAATAAGATATCCGGGGAAAAGATCCTCACCGTTTGAAATACCAATAGCTGAGAATGCAGTACCGCTTGAAAATCCTTTATCTGTCCCGGTGAAATCCAGACTTACGGTATATGTTCCTTCACCGGTGATCTGTGCATTCTTTGCCACAAGCCCCTCTGTAGCGGAATCCGGATCAAAAGTATCGCCCACGCTATATGTCTGATTCCAGTCTCCGGAACTCCACATGATCCATGCTACCGCATTACCATCGCCAGTCAATATTTCCTCTTTTGTAAAGGATTCCGGAGCACCGTCGATAACCTCCTGTATGGCAGTCTTTGCGTTTGCTGTGATATCATCTGCCGTCAGTCCCTGCGCATCATATGAATCTCTGCTGTGATCTATATAGAACTGCTTAAACTCTTCATCTATCCAGCTTCCGTCTGCCTTCTTTACAAAATCTCCTGTGTTCCAGTTGACAGGAACATATCCGTAAAGATCACAGTTTGCAAAAAAGTTTTTATACCATGTCTGCCAGTCAGGCTTCATATCACCTGCACTGGTCGGTAATACTCCGCACTCTCCGATGATAACGCCGTAGCCCTCCTCCGTGTACTTGGAAAGCTTCTCCATGAGGGTGTTCATCTCCTCCACATTTCTGGCGGTTCCCCATCTTGACTCACCGGATGTGCCGCAATAATTCCATGGAGTGTAATAATGAACCGACAAAAACAGCTTATCTTTTGCGGTATCCGTTGGCATCTGCCATCTGCGGTCCAGGGTCTGTGTTATGTCAGTGCCGTAACCCGGGATCAGCAGGAAACGCTCCACGTTATTGCCGCCGGTACCTCTCACGATATCCACAAATGTCTGGTTGATCTCAAGAGCCTTCTCATAGCACTGGTCTTTCATGAGAATGCCGCCCTTATTATTGACAACCGGATTATCTACATCATTGAGTCTGTCTCCGATCTCCTCGTTACCGCCCTCAAATATGAGATGAAGATCATAGTCTTTAAAGTATTCGGCGATCTGTGTCCACATGGTGGTATAGAGCTTCATGGCTTCTTCCTGGATCTTTTCATCCTTAGCGCCGAACATTCCCCACCAGCCGGTGTCCCAGTGATCGTTTATGATGACAAACATATCATCATTATAAGCGTAATCAACGATTTCTTTTACTCGTGCGAGCAGCGCTTCGTTGATAGTATAATCTCCGTTCTCAAAATCCATCATATTGGTCCATGCCACGGGGATACGGATGGTGTCCACACCACCGTCATGTATGGCATCGATCATCTCCTGAGTGGTGACCGGCTGTCCCCAGAGTGTCTCGTAATGAGTTACCGCTTCCTCAGGCGATCCGGAATTCTCCAGTATCTGTTTGTAATCATCACTGTTATCGCAGGCCTCCATGGTGTTTCCGAGATTGAAACCGTTACCCATCATAACAGCCAGCTCTTTTGACGACAGGACAGCAAGCTCATCATCAATATGGGTCACTGTGTCCTCTGTCCCGGTTTCTTCTGTCCCGGTTTCTTCTGCCCCTGTTTCCTCTGTCACCTCTTCGGTCACAGGCTCATCAGCTTCACCGGATTCAGTTCCTGCATCCGTCTGTACTTCCTCTGTCACCTGAGTGTCCCCGCCAGGGTTTGCGGTTTCCGGTGTCGCACCGCATCCCGCCAGCGACGAAACCGAAAGTGCAAGCGCCATTCCAAGCCCCAGACACTTTCTCATAAGATAGTGTTTTTTCATGTTTTACCTCCTCAGACATTGATATCAGTTACCGGCATCAATGTCTTTCCATGTTTGTAAATAGTCTCATTCACAGTCAATACCCAACCCTTGATCGAAATAACTGTGACCGGTAAGAAGAAGATAGCACGTGAAAGACTCTAAAAAAACATAAATTATTCTACATGAATTCTTTAAAAAAAATACTATTCACATTCAATATCCGATATTCGGTTGGGGTGACTGCTTGCAGGCAAACCCGACTGAATATCGGATACTCGCTGCGAACAGTAACGTAAATAAATATACTTGCACAAACCCGCATTTTGTAATATCGTTTGAGATGTTTCCATTCGTTTACCGACAGCATTTACCGAGAGAAAGGATGTGCACAGCTTATGAGAAAAAGACTTCTTTTTATATTTAACCCCCATTCAGGCAAGACCACTGTTAAAGCCCATGTTGCTGACATAATAGATATATTCGTAAAGGAAGGCTTCGATGTGGAAGCGTATCCGACACAACGCCGTGGCGATGCTACCGCAAAGGTCGCTGAGTGCGGCGA
>JAILBP010000105.1:0-7659 GCA_024680835.1 Lachnospiraceae bacterium
GCCATGAGCTTCGGTGCGTAATTGTATCTGTTATCACCGTAATAATTTTCATTGAAGGCAGATGTGGAATTGGAATCCAACATAAAGCTCTCATACATCACATAATCCACGAAATGCCTCGGATTGTATTTGTAGTGTGGAAGATATGGATTATAGAAAAAGATCCCCCTGTTCTGCAAAATATATTTATCCGGATAATCTTTTTTCAGTCTTTTGGCGAACTCCTTAACTCCCGTGGCAGTCCACTCAAACCGGGTCATGTTCACGTCCGCCTCGGAGGTATAGCTGTTGGGAGCGCAGGTATCTATGGTATCTAGGAAAAGGCCGTCGCAGCCAAGTCCTCTGCCATAGTCCTCATTCAGTATTTCCCTGATGCCCGGAATACCATCCTCACCGTCTATTGTCATGTCCAGGAGAACATCGTACCATGCGGGATCACCGATATTGGTAAAAGCACAATTGAAGATCGGATTTATGTCAGGCTTGCCGTTATGATCGTTATCATCCAGATAATATGATGCATACCCCACTCCTGCGTCCGACGGTTTTCCAAGAAGATCAACATTATCAAATGTCGTATCTCCCGCAGTTCTCGGATCAACCCTCGGTCCCGTCTTATCTCCGGTATATCTACTGTCATTCAGCATGTCTTCCGGCGACAAACCGGCAGTTCTGAGATCCTCCCCTATGGAAATATATCCCAGCACGATGGTACCGCTGCTCCTTATCTCCTGAACCTGTTCTCTTGTGATATTTCCCATTCTCGGATGCAGTATCACCAGCTCATACTGTTTGGCATTTTCTATGATATCCCGATCCAGAGCACCGTAATAGATCATGTAAGATGATTTTTTCTCATATTGGATTTCCTGCGAAAACTCACCTCCAAAGGAACCTTCTCCCCCGGCATACTCATCCGCGCTTACATCGTGATCCGGCACCAGCACATTGTGCCGGATCACCGGTCTGTCTGCCGTTTTGCAGGATGTCAGAAGGACCGTGCATGATATTAATATTGTCAGTATCAACCTGTTGTGTTTTTTCATATACGATTTCACCTGTTTTCTGCTAACATCAAAAGCCTGCATTCATTTCAATTCAAACGAGGATCTTTCCGGCAGTATCTTTTCAAATGCACCGGTGAGTGCCCGGCTCATATCTTCAATTTCGGCTTTTGTACCCGAATCATTTATGCAAATGGCCTTCTGCTTTTGTCCTGTGATAAACCTGCAGATCCTGTCACAATTCTCATCCGTGCTCACGTATCTGAATCCCCGCAAAGTATTGACCGGCGTGAATCTTCCCGACAGCTTTGCCCACTCTCTGAATAAATACTGCGAGACATCTCCGGAGCTTCTGAATCTCGCATTCTTCATCTTTTCAAAGACCTGCGGCTCTTCCCTCCACACCTCGTCCATGACGGACTTTAACATTGGGGACGGATTATGTGCCGTAAAAAATCCCGTGAATCTCGGTATCATCGAATCCAAAATGTTATAGAAAAAATAGAGAGGAGGATAGCCTATCTTAAAATATGCTCGGGGCTGTCTTTTTATGTTCTCTCTCTTATCAAAATGCTCTGCCAGCGCCATGGTATTATTGGTATAAATATAGGTCATGACGGGATTTTCCGTGTTCGCCACCACAGGCTGGAACGCCAGCATATCGCAGGGTTTCCCCTGCCTGAAAAAATACTCTCGCCCTACCCTGTCCGTCAGGAACATGTCGTCATTGAAATATACAAAATGTTCCGCAAGATCAGGTATCCTGTTCAGATATGCTTCTATCAGATTACTGTTGAAAACCGGCAGGATCTCTTCCGGCATGATATCGGAATGTTTTACAATGTTCAGTTTTTCCGATGACGCATCAAGCCACCCGGGTATCTGCCCGTCAGTCACAAAATGTATCTTTCTGACCCAGCCAGCAAACTTTTCAACGCCCCTGAACCAGTACCGGAGCGCCCCGTAATCCCTGAATTCCGAAGCCCTGTATGGAAATTCACCCGACTTTTCGTATTCTCTTTTTTTCTCCTGCCAGAGTGTATCTTTACTGTCTACCCACAGCAGCACAAAATCAATGTCGTAATCTTCTCTCATAGATTCATTCCCAAAAATCTACTCTTCACAGTCAATGCCATGATCCGGATATCAAAAGATGATTCACGGATTATTTCGTGCTTTGCACTCTCACAATCCCCGAATCACAGTATATATTGACTCTTATTATTCAAACAACCTCATGCCGGCCGCTATCTTTCCCCTCTCGCCTGCATTTTTCAAAATATCACCGGTCTTAATACCACGAAGTTTTCGATTGTTGACGAGAAAACGAACCAGAGTCACCACCCAAAGCACGGGCCAGATCAGGAAAACTCTTCCCGCCACAGGAAAATTCAGATGCATCTGGTGATGAAACTCCCTGAAATAATCCCCAAATCCCGTTCCACGCAGATTCACCATCCGGTTGTCCCCGTCTTTTCCGAACTCTCCGCCTTCGAACATGTCCACCAGAAAAGCATCTTCCCAATCCTTGAGCGGACTGTGACAATCATCGCATAACATCGATGCCTTGGAGATATCCGCCCCAAGATAACAACACGAAAGCCTTGTCAGGGCATCAGCAAATCCCGCTATCTTAAGCTTATTCAGGTAACCCTTCAGTTCCCCGGCAACTTTTTCATCGAAACCCTCGTTTTGTAAAAATACAGCCCAGTCCAGCAGCATCTTTATCCCCATACCTTTTCGCATAAAATGCTGCAGGGCATGTATCACGATGGATAAGCCCAGAGTTGCACTGTCATATATATATGTCGATTCACCTGCATAAACAAATTCTTTTCTTCTCCCGCAGCCTGCTGCCGCAAGCTCATTTAAAAGCCTGTTGGCGTTCTCATTATCAAAGGGCTCTGCCATTTCCGTGTGCAGCTCCAGCAGAACATTTCCCGGTGACATAAACTCAATGTGATGGAGTGAGTGTGGCTCACTGTCCCGGACAAATCCATTCTTTTCCAAAAGCTCACAGGCTCTGTCCGCATCATTTCTGTCAGCCAGCAATATGTCCACATCGGAGCTTTTCCTGTACTCAGGACCGGGATAAAGCTTTGCGATGGATATTCCCTTCAACAGCACGCAGCCGATCTTTTCTTCCTCAAACAAGCGCATTACGCCGGAGGTACATGATAATATCTGATAGAAATCCATACAGCATTCCGCCGTCTTTTTATCCAGCGCATCAAACCGGTAGGACGAGGCCTTCCAAAAATCATAGGTGAGGGGCAGAATCTTCTGCGTCTCCAACACCCGGCTTATCTTTGCAAAGGCATCAAAACCATGGGGATCTTCCGGATCGTGAATCCTGATAACCCCGTTTTCGTCCAGAAGCTCAGAAGTGGACCCTACCCCCATGACCGTGGTCTTTAATATATTCAAAACATACTGTTGTATCTCATCCACCTTACGCATTGCTCAAACTCCGGCTCCATATCAGATCCCATAAACAGACTTCTGTCACCTGACACCCACTGTTCTCACTGAAGCTTTCTCACTCCATCTCACCGGACCATAGTCCCAGATAGTAGAAATTCTGCGTGTTCTGCTCAATGTAATAGCACACAAAATCATCATTTTCGAAAAAAACCTTCAGCTCACCGGGATAGTATTCTTCAAAATCCCTGCACCATCTGGCAAGCTTTGATTCCAACTCTGTCCTTATGGCGACATTTTTGTAATTCTCTGAGCTGCCAAAATAATATGTTTTCTCCTCGTCCACAAGCTCGTCCGATATGGGTACCGCATAAATATCATCTCCCACGGTGGGATAATCCCAGTCCATGTTCTGATATTTATTGTCTGCCAAAAGCGCAGGATACTCATAAAAATGATCCTGACCGTAGCACAGTGCCTTCTTTTCCAAAAATATGAATATCTTCTCCGTGGGTATCAGATAATCATAAAGATATGCCCCGTTTATGAAATCCACAAGTTCCTCGTGATAACCGTACTCCACCATCTGATACAGATCGTCGGTGGGTGACACGATGGTGTATGAAAACTTCGGATACCTGGATGTTATCTCCTGCGTCACCATAACGGCTTCGTCAAGCCTTGTCATGGACATGTACAGGTTACCGTGAAATACTCCCGCAAACTTAGTGATCAGGTATATTACTATCACCGTCACCGGCGCACAGGTCTTCATCACCCTCGGATCCGGGATTCTGTCCGCCAGCATGAAAGCAGCATCCACCGGCACCGCAAGAACCGCCACCATGAACATGAATATAACGCTGATGAGTCGCGGCGGATCCACGAGGAACGGCAGTCCCAAAAACCTTGCGCTGTACATTCCCGAGAGGATGAGAAACGCCAGCACTGCCCCTATATAGCCTGCAAAATGATCCACCGGGATCTCGGATTTCTTCCGGAATCTCAATACAAGGATCACTAACGTACCGCCAATCCCCAAAGCCATGGCAATGACGCAGGCGGCAGCTATGACCGGCGCCCTCCCGGCGCTGAATATTCCCTCGAAAGCCACACTGTAGATCCAGTCCAGTACCATTGCGGGATTAAAGGTATACCCTGTGTCTTTTCCCATCACGCCCATGGCCCACGCAATGGAACCCTGAAAATCAAAGCCCGAAACAAAGGCTATGCCCATGGGTATGGCTGCCATCACAAGGCCCGAAAAGGCTATCACTGCCATGGGCACCAGTCTCTTTGGATCAAAGAATCTCACGGCAAAGGGGATCACGAAAGCAACGAATATGAAAAAGGTTATTATGGTGGGATAAAAATGCACACACAGTGTCACTGCAAGTCCCATCATGAAAATGTAGAGATCCTCATTCCAGTATCCGTATTTTATCCTCTCCACCCTGTTCTCTGTGCTGCGGAAATACCGTATCCCGTAAGCAATACACAGGAACATGGCATAGAAAGCGAACTCCTGGGGAAGGGAATACATCAGTCTGGACATGGATGTCACGCCGTCACGACTTGCGATATCCAGCATCATGAAAAGCGACATGGCGATAAGCGGCGTATATCTGTTTTTGAATATCTCGCAAAAGAAGAGATACATGGACAAAAACAGTGTTATGATATGCGGGCTGGCCACAAGCCTCATCACGCTGTACGTATTGATCCCGAAAGCCGTTCTCACCGCATATACAAAACAGTGCATACCCTCAGGATAAATACCGCCGCTGAATATCTTTCCTTTCACCAGACCGTAAACCCACTCTGTATGGGTGTAAAGATCCGTAAAACCATACCCGAAGCTCTTGAACAGGCCAAAGCTGAAATACCTCAGCGTCACTATGAGAAGCAGCGCAAACCACACATACTCCGCAACATGTCCTCTGGTCTTTTCTTCCGCGAATACAAAAAAATCTTTGATCCTGCTTTTTTGCTTGTCGAATCCGTGGGCGATGAGAGACTTAAAGCCCATGGATCCTCTGAGATAGTACTCCGTCTTCTGCATTGCATCATACGGCAGTCCGAAGTTTTTGATCCAGCCGTATATAAAGACTCCGTAAAAAAACAGGTTGAAGGTAAATCCGTTCAGGATCCTGAGTAATCCCAGCATCATTATGACAACGTTCAGTAACACCACCATGGTAGTGCTGCAGAATGCCATCACAAATCCGGCTTTTCTGTTTCTCAGATACTTTCTGAAGACAACATAAGGCCAGAGATACATTACCAGCATGTATCCCGCAAAGACACGTATATATTCCCATATCCAGTACAATGAAACGCTTAACTTATCCATCTTATCTTCCCGGAGCGATTATTTTTTCAGGCTTCCCGCAAAAACATATCCCTTCCCGTCGCTCACATTCGAAAAAAATACTCTCTCTCTCAGATCCACAGTATCCGCACACACAAAAATATCTCCGAAGCATCCGTCCTTCACCGGAAAAACGTAACATTTTGTCTCCCCTGGCTCCATATCAGATATGATATGTGAAGTAAGACTTACACTCTCACCCGTTTCCGAAACAAGATGCATTTCTATAGGGACGTAAGGTTTTGAAAACCCTTTATTCTCCACATATATCATCAGTTTTTTATTCTTGTATGCCACTTTTTTTATAACATATCTGTATCCCAGATTCTCTGAAAGGTAAGTGAAGGCATCTATTCTGTAACCGTCGCAGGATACACTCACCTTTTTCAGAAGATCGTACATCGCCATGTCATAGTCCCGGTTGAGATACGTGATATGCCTTTTTTTCAGCATATCCGTCAGCACCTCAGGTTTTTGACGACCGGCAAATCCGGTGCCGTACACCATCTCCCCGCCATAAGGCGCAGTATTGCTGACGTTAAAGATGATCTGCTCATCTCTTTGGCTTCTGTCACTTCGTATGGTACCAAGCTCCGTCTCATCCGCCAGCATGGCATCATTAAACAGTATGGGACGAACATTCCCCCTAACAGGCAATAATTCCTGCTGGGAGGGCTTTCTGACCGCAATATCCACTCCCGATCCCGACATGACATCATATATTTTTTCCAGGAAAGAGCTGTCCGCATATCTGGTGGAATGCATCTCCCCCCAGTCACCTACCAAAAGCCCCTGATAAACAAAAATATGACTCTTATACTCCCGTATGAGGTCCGCCAGCGCCCGGGCATGGGCTAACACCAGCCCTATGCGATCAGGCTCGCGCATCATCCCCCTGCCGTCATGATCGTAGGAAAATCTCAGGATCAAACGCTTATCTTTGGAGATAAAATAATCCATAACAGAGCGTATCGCCTCAATATCACCATCATCAAGCGCTCTGTCTTTACAACATGCTATATCTATGACTAACAGCACCAGGCTCACCCTCGACAGATCGACACCGTCAAATTGTCTGAGATCACACGCTCCAAGCTCTGCATAAAACAGCTTATAAAACCCTCTGCCGGGGTTTACGGGAATATCATGTGACTCGGCAATCGAACTGCACTTAAATCTTTTGCCAAATATCATCTCATCCTCCGTCCCGGTATTCTCCTCCCGTTTATCACGGCCCGCGGAATTTCCACCGACATCTTCAGCATATACAGTATCGGCTTTAATCCCGAATGCATACTGTCACCTTCTTTTCTCTCATGCATGACAGCAGGGATCTCTCTGACCTTAAAGCCTGCCAGCAGCATCTGTATCAGTATGTTGGCGTCCGGATAATCATCATCAAAACGCCCCGGCAACGTGTAATATTTGTACGCCCGCCTGCGTATTATCTGAAGTCCGCTGGTAGGGTCCGATATAAAACTTCCGGTTGCAAGTCTTATCATCAGGGAAAAAAACCGGATCGCCGTGAGCTTCAAAAAAGGAACCCGGTAAGCGACACTGCCCTCCATAAATCTCGAGCCGATAATGATATCCCAATGTTTTCCGTCTTTATCCCGCTCCCGTGACGCATTGATGAGAGTACGTATATTGCTCACATCATGCTGTCCGTCCGCATCCATCTGCAGCACCTGTCCGTAACCGCGAAAATAGGCATACTTGTAGCCGGCTTTCAGCGCGCTGCCGTATCCCCTGCGTGAGGTATTGTCTATATACGCGTAGCCGCGGTCCACCACCTCTCTGACAGTCGCATCCTTCGATCCGTCATTTATCACCAGAAGATCTGCCACATCCGTAATACCGCAG
>JAILBP010000154.1:0-3547 GCA_024680835.1 Lachnospiraceae bacterium
TTTTTTCATTTTCATCCACAGGTGACAACCCAGAGTGCCGAAAACTTATACGATTCTCAAACACTTCATCAACCAGAAAAGTTTTCCCTACCCTTCTTCGTCCGTATAATGCAATGAGTTCAGCTGATTCACTGTTATAATACTCATTAAGCTTCCTCGCCTCATATTCTCTTCCTATTATCATAGTTTTCTCCTGTAGTTTATGTTATATTTTTCGATTTCGAGTCGTTTTTTCTTCTTTATCGAAAAATATAACACGTTCCGTCTCGAAAAACAATGCTATATTTTTCGATATTTGCACTTTTTGGGTTCAAAACCGAAAAATATAGCGTCCGTCAGTTTTGCTATTCCGAATTCCTCGCTTCCGTCACATTTACCGGAACAGAAGATACCAAGGATCCTGATGCTACACTTACATTTATCATACTTCTTGTTGATCCTGAAATGGTAAGATTTCCTCTACCAATGTGTACTACTCCTGGCCACCCATTCCTTTATATTTGGTTTTCCGCACTAACAGCAATGAAAAAGGACGGATGATCCGTCCTTTTTTCATATCACTATGATCACTTACACATATCAGCCACTATAGTATTGATCATCTTGCCGTCCGCCTTTCCTTTGAGCGCTGCCATGACGGTCTTCATGATCATGCCCTTGTTCTTGGAAGCAAGAGCCTCTGCGCAGTTTTCGGAAACATATGCCCTGATCTCATCCTCGCTCATGAGCTTCGGCGCATATTCGCTGATGACTTCGTAGTTGGCTTTGTACTCCGCCAGCAGTTCTGTGCGGTCTGCAGGGCAGGTATCGATCTGGTCTTTTGCGGTCTTTAGCTCCTTCAAGATGGCAGAATCCACCATTTCTTCGGGAATGTCCTCCCTGCAGCCGGCGTCTATCCCCACCTTTTTTACTGCCGAAACAAGATTCGAGATCGACTGTTTTCTCGCCTTATCGCCTGCTTTCATAGCTGCTATCATGTCCTGTCTGAGTTTCTCAAGTGTCATGTTTTTGTCCTCCATCTTTTTTTTCGCTATTACGCTCCCGCTTATAATACCACCGAAGCCCCTTTCTTACAACAAAAACGAAACAAATCCTCTCACCTTATTCATAATTTGAAAAAAACATATTGACAAAAAGAAATTATGATGATATCATTCTGATATCACAAAGAATTGATCTTGTGAAACCCGGGATGGCAATGGTCGAGTCATCACGGCAAAGTCAGACAACTGAGGTGAGCCATACAGATCTGCTCACTTCACATAAAATAAGGAGGTGCTCTTATGACAGAGAAAATTTTGACCACAAAGAAAAACGGAATGCTGGTTCTTATCCTTTCCATCCTGTTGTACATCATCGCAATACCCGGTACCATCATCACATCGGAAACAGCACTGTTTCCACTCACGATCTTTTTTGTATTATATATGTTTTTGGGTTGGATCCTGTGGCTTGGTCTTAAGATCTTAAGACCTCAGGAAGCTCTGGTTCTCACTCTTTTCGGTAAATATGTGGGTACCATCAAAGAGCCCGGTTTCTATTTTGTGAATCCCTTCTGCTCCGCAGTTAACCCTGCAGCAGCCACAAATCTGAAACAGAGCGGCGATGTGGAAAGCACCGCAGCAACTATTCAGAACGCATATTCAAAAAAGATGTCCCTCAAGATCATGACCTTAAACAACAGCCGTCAGAAGATCAACGACTGCCTCGGCAACCCCATCGAGATCGGCATCGCAGTAACCTGGAAGATCGTAGACACCGCTAAGGCTGCATTCAATGTTGACAACTACAAGAATTTCCTTTCTCTGCAGTGCGACAGCGCTCTCAGAAATATTGTAAGACTCTATCCCTATGATGTGGCTCCCGGCGTGGACACCACCGGTGACGGTGTTGCTGATGAAGGAAGCCTTCGCGGTTCCAGCGAGACAGTTGCAAAAAGGATCAAAGACGAGATTCAGGAGAGAGTTGATGAAGCCGGCATCGAGATCATCGAAGCTCGCATCACATATCTTGCTTACGCTACCGAGATCGCTTCTGTAATGCTGCAGAGACAGCAGGCTTCAGCTATCATCGATGCCAGAAAGATGATCGTGGACGGTGCAGTCGGCATGGTGGAGATGGCTCTCGAGCGTCTGAATGAAAAAGAGATCGTCAATCTCGACGAGGAGCGCAAAGCCGCAATGGTATCAAATCTTCTGGTCGTACTGTGCGGCAACAAAGACGCTCAGCCCATTGTGAACTCCGGCAGTCTGTATTGATCAGACACAGAATATTCCCGGGCAAACGACAAAACTACCGGTCTTTGATCCGCAAGTTCCTGTCGTTTGCCGCCTGTATATCAAATGACTACATTTTATGCTACGTTCAACCATAAACATACGAAAGGAGTTCGCCCATGGCAGACAACAAAAAGCAGGTCCCACTTCGACTTTCAGCCAAGCTTTACGACGCCATAGCTGCATGGGCCGAAGATGACTTCCGCTCCGTCAACGGACAGATCGAGTATCTGTTGACGGAATGTGTAAGACAAAGAAAAAAGAATGGGAAGTATGTCTCCGATGAGATCGACATACCTCCCGAGCTGGATATCAAATAAGGAGACGGTGCAAACCGTCTCCTTTTTTGATTGCAAACTTTTTGATCCGAAACCAATCACAGCATTCTACAGTTACAAGACAGCAGATTTATGCTGTCTTTCTTTGAATTGCATAATATTTTTATCGTAATTCGATATTTTTATATTGACAAAATAAAAATACCATGTTATAGTCACAACATAAAACGCAACTGACGTACCTGAAGGGGGCTGAAATGGAATCCGAGATTCCGGTTTGCAAAAGAAAATCCCTGCTTCGGAAATACCTGAAGTACACAATCAACAGCCGGGGCTCATCAGAAACCACCCCCGGTCGGATCACAACTGAAACACCACGGAGGTGACAACATGAAACAAAAAGAACTTTCATTCTGGCTTAAGTTTATCATCATTGGCGCAGCCATATGCGGACTTATTATCTATTTCGGAGTTATTCCCCACATCACCGCCTATCTGGTACAGCAGAACTCAATGCTGGAAAGAAATATGCTTCCATGGCACATCCTGGTATGGACCACCGCCATCCCCTGCTATGCCACGCTGTTTCTCGGATGGCTGATAGCCGGTAATATCGGCAGGGACAGATCTTTTTCGGAAGAGAACGCCAAATATCTCAAATGGATATCATATCTTGCCATCATTGACGTGATCTACTTTTTCATCATTAATGTGATCTTTTTGATGAAGGATATGTCTCACCCCTTTGTGATGGGCATCGTGCTACTGATATGTTTTATAGGCACGGCGTTTTCAGTGTGCGCAGCAGCCCTCTCGCATCTGGTAGTGAAGGCGGCGCTGATACAGGAAGAGAACGAGCTTACTATCTGAAAGGCGGTGCAGCATGGGACGAAATAAAACTGATCTTGAAAATATAGAAGAAATCGAAGTCAAAGGACGTCTGGTATTTAACATCGATGTGATGCTGGCGAAACGCAAGATGAGCGTAGGCGA
>JAILBP010000163.1:0-4589 GCA_024680835.1 Lachnospiraceae bacterium
TCTTAACGCGAAACCAGAGGGTAACGGCAGCAAAGAAGCACCCTTCCTGCGTATCGGGGAAGCGGCAGCCATCGCTTCCCCGGGAGATACGGTGCTGGTCGCACCGGGCATTTACCGTGAATCAGTGCACCCTGTCAATGCTGGTACGGAATCGGAACGCATAACCTACAAATCGGAAAAACCGCTGGGTGCTGTCATAACCGGAGCCGATGTCGCAGGTGACTGGACTTTGTATCAGGGGAATGTATGGAAGACGAAGATATCCAATGCGTGTTTCGGTGATTACAATCCATATACCACATATGTATGCGGAGACTGGTATTTTGCGCCGACGATCCGTCATACCGGCGCTGTATTCATAAACGATCTTATGATGTATGAGACAGCAACTCTGGACGAATGTATAGAAGGTGCGGTTGACCCGCACTCGTGGGTGCCGGAGGAATCCGTATACAAATGGTTTACGGAGCAGGACGGAGACAGCACGATCCTTTATGCTAATTTCCAAGGCAAGGATCCCAACAATGAAAAAGTTGAAATCAGCGTTCGAAGAAACTGCTTTATGCCGGAAGAAAACGGAATTAATTACATAACAGTCAGCGGTTTTGTCATCACTAAAGGTGCCACCACATGGGCACCTCCCGCTGCTTATCAGGACGGACTGATAGGACCTCACTGGAGCAAAGGGTGGATCATAGAGGACTGCGAGGTGAGCAACAGCCGCTGCTGCGGAATCTCCCTTGGCAAATACCGCGACGAAGAAAATGACATGTACTTCTATACCAGGCATGTTAAGAGTCCGACTCAGATGGAGCGTGACGCCGTATGCCGCGGACAGTATCACGGCTGGCTCAAGGAAAACATCGGCAGTCATCTGATCAGAAGGTGTCATGTGCATCACTGCGAACAGACCGGCATCGTAGGCAGAATGGGTGCTGTTTTCTCTACGATCGAGGACTGTCATATTCATCATATTTGTAACTCACAGCAGTTGGGCGGAGCAGAGACTGCCGGTATCAAGCTTCATGCAGCTATCGATGTGACTATCAGAAGAAACCACATTCATAACTGCATAATGGGAGTATGGCTTGATTGGGAAGCGCAGGGAGCCCGTGTATCACAAAACCTTCTGTATGCAAACCAGCGCCCGAAGAATGCTGAGCCTGCAGCGGGCGCTATGTTCAGCAATGATGTTTTCATCGAGGTGGGACACGGTCCTACGCTGATAGACAACAATATCATGATGTCCGAGGTATCATGTGTTATGCCGAGCGAGGGACTGGCTTTTGTGCATAACCTTATGCTTGGGTCCATAAGCTATCTGAATGCGGGAGTTGATTCCGTGGAAAACGGACAGCGTGAGCCGAGATATACACCGTATCATATCAGACACAGAACGGAAGTTGCCGGTTTTATGACTATCTTACACGGGGATGACAGGGTATATAATAATATCATGATCCAGACTTATCCTATCGATGAGACCAAAACGCCACAAAACTTTGACTACAATCATGCGGGTACGGCAGGTTTTGACATTTTCCCGGACTACGAAGAGTGGATCAGTCATTTCATGATGGATACGGAACCGGATATGGGCGCTCTTGCAAAATATCATTTCGGACACCTTCCTGTCTGGATCGATGGCAATGCGTATTTTAACGGAGCCAATGTTTATTCAAAGGAAAAACATAATTTCGTCAACTCTGCCGACAAGGCTTTCTTTGAACTTACGCCTGCGGAGGACGGCAGTTTTACTCTGAACACCAATATATATGATCTTATGGGTGACTTCACAGTGGAGATGATAGACAGTGATGTGCTGGGCAAGGCGTTTGAGCCTGAGCAGCGCTTCGAAAATCCGGACGGTTCATCCATCCGCTTTGATACAGATTATTTCGGCAATAAGAGGACGGGGAAGATCCTGCCGGGACCGTTTGCGAAGCCCGGACAGATGTAATGAATTCTATAGTTATCATTCGGTATTAACGGGAGGTCATATGGATTTCAGTCAGTATGAAATATATGATTTTGACAACAGAAGCGCATTTAACATGTCGACCGGTTATGACCGGAGAAGTTATCCGGCCCATTGGCATTCCTATGGCGAGATAATGCTCGTCGGACCGGGAAAAACAAATATTTACCGTGTCAACCAGAGCACATATGAGCTGGTGGAGGGTGATTTTGTGATAATATGGCCGATGGAAGTCCATGAGATAGTGGATGCGGACAGAAAAGAATCACTGGTGATCCAGTTCAGCAATTCCTTCATGAATTCGCTTTTTGATCTGCAGAGGATAATGCATTTTTACAGAAATCTTCATGTTTTATGCATATATGCTCATCCCGAACTTGTGAAGGAATTGAATGTGATCGCCGGAAAGATGAAGGAAATATTTTTCTCGGACCAGCAGGACCGGGAGTTACGATGCTGCATGCTGCTGATGGAATTCATGCTGAAGCTGGATGAACATCGGGTGGAGTTTTTGCCGGAGCTGGAGTCTGATCCGTACGACAATTACAATGATGATGTGTTGCGGAGAATGATCCATGTCACGGATTACATCAAAAACAATCTTACGGCAGACGATCTCTCGCAGGGGGCTATGGCTGAGATGGCGGGCATCAGCAAAGAATATTTTTCCAGAATATTCAAAAGTATCACCGGTACCAATTACAGCAAGTGGCTGAATATGATCAGACTAGATAAAGCAACGGAATTGCTGGCCGAGAAAGGAAGGTCTCTCACCGAAGTGGCGATGCTTTCCGGATTTCAGAGCATTCCAAGTTTCAATCGTGTTTTCCGTGCCGAAAAGGGTATGGCACCGGGAGAATACAGAAATCTGTTCAGCAGTTGATCGGCTTTAAGGGGGGGATTCTGCTGTATTTTGGCATTTTCAGAGTCGTTTAATTGTGATAGAATGTCGAAAGAGTATACAGACGCGCAATGGGACAGGAGAAAACAGCACGAGGGGGTGAGGGAATATGAGTATGGATTACAATATCTTACTTGAAGTAGCGGTGATCCCGCTGAATATTGTTCTCTATCTGTACCTTGTACTGCGATACAAGCATATGACTCCTGTCAACGTTGCGTACAGAAGGTTCGCTTTTCTCGTAATGGTGGCTGATTTTATCGATGTTATCACTGCGATCGTGACCAGTGCGCATGATCGTGTTCCCAATTATACTCATTATGGTTTTAATATTCTCGATTCCATGTTTACTTCCCTCACGGCTTACGCCTTCATCCATTATGTATATGCGTATTCGGAATCGGATAAGAGCAGCCTGAAGATCCGGAAGGGGATAAACGCAGTGCTTTTGGGTATCAATATTCTGCTGCTGTTTACAAACCCTCTGACTGGATGGGTTTTTACCTACGATGAAGCAGGCAATTATATCCACGAGATCCTTTTTGTGCCGGTGGCATACGGTTTCCCTATTTTGTTTTTTGCTATCGCCAGCATTTACATGATCACTCACAGGGAAAAATACGGGCGCACCCAGGTTCGCACAATGATAATGGCCATTGTGGTATGTGCGGTGGTGTTCCTGCTCCAGATGCTGTTCTTTGACAATGTGCTGATAACGCTCTATATTGCGTCCATCGGTTCGCTGGTTATCCTACTGTCACTGGAAACGCCGGATTATGTGGATCTTCTTGAGACAAAGGCCGAGCTTAGCGAGGCAAAAGAGAGAGAAGCGGCTTTGCAGGCAAAAGAAAACCTTTCACATGAGGTTTTGCTCGCTTTTTCCATGGCGGTTGATGCAAAGGACCATTACACTAACGGTCACTCCGAGCGAGTCGCAAAGTATGCAAAAGAGATATCGAGACGGATGGGAAAGACCGAGAAAGAACAGGACGAGATATACGAGCTGGGGCTTTTGCATGATATCGGAAAGATCGGTATTGCGGAAGACATCATCAATAAAAAAGGAAAGCTTACAGACGAGGAGTATCTTGCCATCAAACAGCATACCATAATAGGATGGGATATACTCAAAACCATCACGGAGATACCGTGGCTCTCCAAGGGCGCAAGATGGCATCATGAAAGGTATGACGGAAAAGGTTATCCGGACGGTCTTGTGGGTGAGCAGATTCCGGAGGAGGCCAGGATCATCTGTCTTGCGGATTGCTACGATGCCATGACATCAAAACGCTCATACTCTTTTCCCCGTCCCCAGCATGAGGTCAGGGAAGAGATAGAAAGGTGTATGGGAACACAGTTCGACCCCGTTATAGCAAAATACATGATAGATATGATAGACGAAGATACCGAATACAAACTGCGAGAAGTGGAATAGCGGATTCGCATTAAACAACACTATAGGGAGGACAATCCGATGCTTGAAAAACTATTTAAGCTGAAACAACACAAAACGAATGTAAAAACAGAGATCGTTGCAGGTGTCACCACATTCATGACAATGACGAGGACATGGCGGTGGCAGCCAATCGTGTGCGTGAGCTTAAAGGAGGCAGCGTAGCCGTGAAAAATGGACAGGTGCTCGCAGAATTGCCCTTGCCCATCGCAGGCCTTATGAGCGACAAGGATGCACAGACAGTTGCATGGCTTAAT
>JAILBP010000169.1:0-11836 GCA_024680835.1 Lachnospiraceae bacterium
TTTAGCGGCCTGTTCAAGCTCAAAGGCCATCTCGGGCAGTCCCATTGCGCCGATGGTTTTTGAGGTGCTCTTCATAGCATGCACCGCTATCCTGTAATCCGGATAGTTTTCGGCTTCATAAAACCTTTGCAGTTCCTCGGACTTTTCCTTAAATGCGCCGACGAAATCATCCAGCAACTCAAAGTAGAACGACTCATCATTCGCGCAGAATGTCATTGCCTTTGCCGTGTCAAATCCGGACTTCTCCAATAATGCGCGATCGTAACATCCGCCGGTGACATTCTCTTCCTGCTCCGGGTCCACGGAAAACATTTTGTTTTCGCTGCTTCCGGTTTCAGAGACTTCCGATTTCGGCTCAGTTTTAACATATGCATCCGCAGGCAGATATGCCACCAGCTTTTCTGTCAATTGACCGATCTCCACCGGTTTTGAGATATAATCATCAAAACCTGCAGAAAGATAAGCTTCTCTCGCTCCCACTACCGCATTTGCCGTCATGGCGATAACAGTGGTATTTTCAGGTATCAGATCCATGCGTTTCAGCTTCGATAATGTTTCGATACCATCCATCCCCGGCATCATATGATCTAACAGGACAATGTCATAATGCTGTTCTTTCACTTTTTCGATGGTCTCTTCTCCTGACATGACCATATCCGGGCTGATACCGCACAGCTTTAATAAGCCCTTTGCCACCTTAAGGTTCATCTCGTTGTCATCGACCACCAAGATCTTCGCATTGGGGGCACATATCAATTTGTCATTTTTATGCTCGAGCGCCTTCTCCCTGAAACGTTCCTGCCTGTTACCTACCGGAGTCGGATCGGATATCTTTTGCCGCAATACAAACGAAAAACATGATCCCTTCCCATACTCACTTTTCACATCAAGTCTGCTTCCCATGAGATCCAGAAGCTTTATAACGATGGACATTCCAAGGCCGGTTCCTTCGATATGTCTGTTCTTTGTCTCCTCAAGACGCTCAAAGGAAACGAAAAGCCTTTCCTTATCTTCTTCACGGATGCCGATACCCGTGTCCATAACAGCGACCAACAGCTCTGTCTCGCTGCCTTCCGTCCGTCCTCTTTTAACCGAGAGTGTATTTGCAAAATCACACTGTCTTCTTTAACTATCTTTATATCATGGTCTGCGATCCACTCCTCGCAGCTTGCGCGAAATGCCTCAAAAGACTTCATGTAGGTATCAAAATCACGGTCGTACATCTGCACTTTCCGATCCGGCAATGTTATGTAAATGCCATGATGCATGTGCATATTTATAGTTAACGGCTGACCGGCGTCGCCGTACCTGTCGCGCAAAACGAGGAGTTTTTTTGAAACATTTATAGTACGCCTTACGGTTTCCAAATATGCCTCGGAAACCAGGCGGTTAAAGTCCGCGATATTCAGGTTTTCATCCAGATGAACAGTGTAATAGATCCCTGCTTTTTCCGCCAGACTTATCCTTCTCTCGGTTTTCATCATCCGTCTATTATAAAACATCCACAAGTCGCCGACAAGACATACTTTTTATGTTACTTTTCGCGCATTTTCCCGTTGCTTTATGTTTTATTGTACTGTATCCTATATATTAAAATGATAAAGGAGGAACACAGCATGAACAAAGCACTCATTGTAATTGATATGCAGAACGACTTCATCACCGGGGCACTTGCAAACACCGAAGGTCAGAAGATCGTTGGTAAGATTGCTGACCTTGTAAGGACTTTCGACGGCGAGATCATCGCAACCCGCGACACTCACACGGAAGAATATATGAATACTCAGGAAGGAAGACGTCTTCCCGTTCCTCACTGCATTAAGGGCACGGAAGGCTGGGAAATAGTTCCCGAGATTCAAAAAGCCCTTGACGAACGCGCAGCAGACGGCATAGTCAGCTATATTGACAAATACACTTTCGGAAGCACAGAACTCGGCAGCCTGATCGCACAGAAAAACTACACCGACGTTACACTCGTGGGCGTATGTACCGATATCTGCGTCATCAGCAACGCAATGGTCATCAAGGCAAACGCTCTTGAAACCAACGTAACGGTTCTCAAAGACCTCTGCGCCGGCGTTACGCCCGAAAGCCACAACACTGCGCTTAATGCCATGGCCGGCTGTCAGGTAGATGTTATATAAAGCAGAGAACACATTAGGATATACAGTTCATAATTTTTTGGATTATTTTAAGACGAAAGGAAGAACTTTATGAAACTCGCACCTATTATCACAAGCCTTCTTGAAACCGACATGTACAAGTACAGCATGGGTCAGGCGATCTATCATCAATTCCCCGAATATATGACCACCTGGACTTTCAAGTGCAGAAACACGGATGTCAGATTCACGGCAGAAATGGTGGACGAGATCAAAGAGCAGATCCAGCACTTCTGCACTCTCAAATACACGGAAGATGAGCTCGAATACCTTGACAATATCAAGTGGATCAAGGGTTCTTTCGTAAACTTCCTACGCATCTGGTCACCGAGATACGAGGACTTCTCTATCACAGATGATGCGGAATGCGGACTTGCCATCGAAGCCAAGGGCACATGGCTCAATACCTCAATGTACGAGATCCCAACGCTTGCCATCGTAAACGAAGTTTTCTTCAGAATGGCTTACTACTATGATGAACTTCTTGAGAGTTTCAAGAGACGTCTTGATCAGAAGTTTGAAGACGTAAAACACGGAAAATACTACCTCGGCGTATTCTCTGAGTTCGGTCTCAGAAGAAGACTTTCAAGAGAAGCCCAGGAACTGGCGGTTGAGAAGTTCTCCCATCTCAACGATACCATGCACAGCGCAAGCAACTTTGTGGGAACGTCAAATGTTTACCTTGCTAAAAAGTTCGGTATCACTCCCGTCGGAACAATGGCCCATGAATGGATCATGTGTACCGGACAGGGTGATCACAAACATAATCCCGCCTACTCAAACCACTATGCCCTCGAGGCATGGGTCCGAGAATACGGTGTTCAAAACGGTATTGCGTTAACCGATACTATCACAACCGACTGTTTCCTTCGGGATTTTGATCTCGCAAAGGCTACGCTGTTCAGCGGTGTACGACATGATTCCGGCGATCCCATCGCCTGGGGCGAGAAGATGATAGAGCACTATAAATCACTGGGTATCGATCCTTTGACCAAAACACTTTTATTCTCCGACAGTCTGAATTTCGAAAAAGCAAATGATATTTTCAGACATTTCCAGGGAAGAGCAAAAGTCGCTTTCGGTATCGGAACCTACATTGCCAACGACACGGATGTCCCCGCTCTCAACATCGTCATGAAGACCACCTTCTGTAACGGTCAGGACGTTGCCAAGCTTTCCGACGTGGAAGGCAAGGGCATGTGCAAGAACGATGATTATGTCAGCTACCTCAGACGAACCATCAAATGGCGCATGGAACACGAGAAGTAATAAATTTATATATTCAATGCCGTTCACTGCGGATTTGAACGCCTTTGCGAAGATTATCTTTTTTCATAATCGATAAGAGTCATGTTTTCGTTTATGATATGTTCCTCGCCGACGCGCACAAATCCGCACTTTTCATATAAATGGCAGTTTGCCGGCTCCTGCAGGATAGTATCCAGTTTCCATACCCTGATATCGGAATGCAGCGAAAAAACTTTTTGAATGGCCACATAGCCGATTCCCTGATTCTGATATTTCGGAAGTATAAAAATGGGACTTATGTAAAAACATGACTCTTCCGCGTCCGAAAGCTTGCGTCCCACATTGATAGCACCGACTTTTGCCCCGTCTTTTACGATAAAATAAAACGTTCTGTTTTCCGACAGAGTCTTCGCCCGAACCTTTTCGATAGGTTCGACAGCAGGGGACATATCATCATGATATTTTTCATATAAGGGCATGAAGCTCTGAACCTGCATGTCAAAAAGTAAAGGTATCTCGTCCTCCCTGACAACTTCGAGCTTCACGCGGTTCATCATTTCCGTTATGCCGGGGCTCGGAAGGTGAAAACGTTCTTTTATCATGCGCGCAACCTCATCCGGCTCGAGATTGGTGTTATCTATCTTTATATAGTTTTCAAAGGGAATTTCGCCCTCGTTGCTGACAAGGCGGTATTTCATTTCCTCTCTGAGCATACGATCCTCAGAGATCACCACATCACGCTTGGACGCTTTGTTTTTTAACCGGTTTTCCGTCTTATTTCTGGCGATCCTAACCTCTCTGTCAGCCACCAGTTCCACATAATAAACACTGCCTCCGGCGGCCTCGAATTTATCCGTAAGATACTTAATATAATCCCAGTCCGACTGAATATCAAAAGCCCACATATAGGTAAATATCAGGCCGCTGTAGTCAGTCCTCATAAAAGCCTCAAAGACATCTTCCCGCAGCCTGTTTACTAGTGCGCCGTCATACTTTCCGAATATCTCGATCACCGGCTCTATCATGTGATGATTATGAAACAGCCTGTAATCCGTTATTTTCATCAGTTCCTGACCGACGGTCATCTTTCCGACCGCGCCGCTGCCTATCAGAATAATAAGATTCATTTACTAACTCCCCAACCTTTTTCACTGTCTTAGAATATTTTCCATAACACGCTCATAATCTGTATCTATCAGTTCGACCGGTTCGCCGGCTTTCTTAAATCCTTCTGTCATTTTGCTGTTGCCTGCTTTTATCCAGTCTACCGTACAATCGCTGTCATCCAGTCTGGTTTCTATATCCGAGGCATGAGCTCTTATCTCGTCGAAGTGCGCATCAATGTAGTCATCCGTCATGGCCAGACAGATGAATCTTATGTTTTTCAGGTAATCTTCATCGAAATCTTTTCGCCACTCATAGGGGATGTATCCACCCTCTACGATCATATTCTGATCGTTTTCTATGGCGGTCTTTACCATCTCCCGAACGATCGGCCAGAGATAATCCGTTAGTTTGTCGTCATCCTCCGGCGTCAATTCGGTATTTCCGCTTCTGATAAGTCCCATTTTCAAATGATCTATGGAAAAATAGGGATATCTATGTTTTTCCAGCATCTTCTGCGCCAACAGCGTTTTACCCGTGTGTGAAGCGCCTGTGATCAGTATAACCATCTGCTTTTTCTCCCTTGTCGAACTGTCAATGTTTCCGGGCAGCTATCAGATATCTGTGAATGGTTCCTTCTATCTTTCCGTCCCTATCCAACTGCTCCTGCATCTTAACAAGTCTGTCAAAACATTTGGCAACGGAAAAATCCGGAAACTCCCACTCGATAATGCGCGCAAACCAGACAAAGGCGCCTATATCGTAAAACCTTATGGGTCTGAATACTTCCTCTGCACGCAGGATCTCAAAACCCGCTT
The DNA here is from genome assembly GCA_024680835.1 of Lachnospiraceae bacterium. Classification (GTDB taxonomy): domain Bacteria; phylum Bacillota; class Clostridia; order Lachnospirales; family Lachnospiraceae; genus RGIG6904. Next base: position 5,333 of record JAILBP010000169.1, read on the forward strand.
CCTCGAACCGTTTCTTTTGTACAGAAAATTCCATTTCCGGAAACGGCTTCGGAGCCTCCGGCATCACCATCTCCACCAGGTCTCTGTCGTTTTGAGCTCCCACCTGCTGTGTGATAAAAAGTCCGTTGGGTTTGAGAAGCCTGTAGGATTCCACCGGATCAAAGCTTCCGTGTCTGTTTATCATAATGTCAAAAGATGCGTCGTCAAAAGGAATATCCGACGCATCATCACAGGCTTTGAAATCGATCCCAAGAGGCAGCAGCGTATCCCTGCAAAGCTCCACGTTTGGCGGGTAACCCTCGGTGGCTGCCGTGTTCTCATAGGGATGCTTAAGGGATAACAAAAACTCACCACCCCCGGTGTCAAAATCCAACAGCCTCATCTCCGGGGTTCGATATTCATCTATTATCTTCCTGTAATCCCAGGGTAGTTCATCTTTTTCTTCATATCTTCCGTTGATGTGAGAGAAATCCCACCCGTGGATATGAGCCACATTTTCCTCGGCTTCCCATTCTTTTCTTAATTTATTTATTCTTTCAGTATCCATATAAATTCCTTTTCATGCGGCGCTCTGTCCGGTGGATCATCCTTATTTCATAAGGCGTTTGATACGTTCCGCCGAGTATTCCTCGATCTGAATCCACAAAGATTTCAGCTGTTTCTTATGAGCACACAGTTTTTCCGTGCAATTTGCACACTGCAGATAGTCATTGGTTTTGTCGGAAAAACGCTCCGGATGCATATAGAATGTCACTTCCCAGCGTATCAGCAGGGCAACCGACAATACCAGCAAACTCCAGGTGTAGCTTTTTTTAATGAAAAACAAGGGCGTAAACATCATTGCATAATCCCAGTTGTATATCCTGCAGGTGCTGCAGCATTTGTTTTTCATGAACCAGGTTTGGAAAGGACAGAAAAACAATATGCAGATGATATCGCAGATAGAATACGCGCTGCAGAGCAATATCATGATACCGTCATCAAGGATCCCTGCCATATGCAGCGCCCCGAAGAGAGCGTTAAACACAACCCATATCAGCAAAAACAATTACCGTTGCATTATTGTCGATAATGGAAATATCCGTGCTGCCGGACTTTATGTAGTTGCGCGCAAACTGTTTCTGACATCCGGGGCTCTCATATTTATGAGGGAAAAACCGCATTATCATTTCCGCCACAAACACCGCCCATGTAACGATGATAATGGTCGGCATTTTTTCTACACTGTCGATGATGGACTCTTCATTGAAAAGCCTGAACCTTATGTAACTGATCACTAACAGGATAAACAGCACCGATCTGTAAAACAGGCGAACGTAATGTATTGTGCTGACTACACTGATTTTTTTATGTTTTCTTTCCTTCATCTTATCTTACCAAAACTCCGTTGAAAAACTGTTCCTGAAAAGCGATCCGGCCATAGATCTCATCGTTATCCGGAACCGTGATATCCTCACGAACATTACCGTCCTCGTCACAGGGAACAAGGATCCATTTTGTCTCGTTATCATCATATCTGTGATAAACGGCGATAACCTTTCCCGTAAACTCCGTAACAGGTGTTGTTTCACCCAAAAGATAAACATCCTGCTCCGAGCCGTCTCCGCCGATAACCCCCGTAACATAACCGTAATTTACCGGATAATACAGATCCTTGTGACGCGGGTGAACGCTTCCCATGGGTCGATCTATTTTTCCCTTTACCGTCTGCCCTATGATGTCACGGTATCTGTCCGAAGGCACCGGATTTGCCACAAATCCGTAAAGATCGCCCATATTCATGCAGCAATCTCCGCCCTCGTACATTTCCTTAAATTCATCAAAGGTTACCCACTTGGTCTGTATGACCTCTTTTGTGGTTGCCTTCTCAAGATCCGGCTCCCGGGTGGTTTCAAAATAAAAGGAGTCCCGAATCCAGTTATGTCGCTTCCCATCTATTGTAGTAGCCACTTTTGTAGCCATTGCGAAAGCGTCCTTGGGATCAAACCGAATCCCCACTTCCTCAAAAGCTTCCCTGACAGCCGCATCAACGCCGGAATCTCCTAATATGGAATGCCCCGCAACCGTCTCCCATTTCAGCGGATCCGTCTCTTTATCCGCAGCGCGCTGGGATATCAGATATTTCCCTGTTTCGGGGTTTCTGATCCAGACCATTACCCACAGATGAAACTCATCATCCGAAAGATTTTTCTGTTCTCCGCGAATACAGGTCTTTCCGGTTTTCTTTCTCTCAATCGTATATACATCCCATATCTCTGACATTTTTGTTCTCCTGCGTTTTTCTGTTCCATCTTTTTTTGCCCTGACAAATACTATATACCAAATCATCACACTATTCAAGAAACGGGTTTCGCCATGGTCAAAAAAGCCCGAACCGCAGCCGGTCCGGACTTATCATATACTTTTTTTCATTCCTACAAAATATAGATTCCTTCCGTAAACTCTTTCTCTACCGATTTCAGTTCTTCTCCGGTAAAAACATTGTTTTCCCTGATATACTTAAGATACTTATCTCTGGTCTCCTCCGCTTTCTCCTTCTGACCGGCACGTACATATGCGCTTATCTTACTGAAGTTCAGCTTCCTCAAAGCCCAGTTGCGCACTTCGTCCGAGAAAACTCCCTCTCTTGCCGTATAAGCATTGATGACAGACTCACACCAGTCGCATATTTCTATCGCCTCCTTTAATGCTCCGAAATAGCAGTAAAATGTTGTCAGCTTTTCGGTCTGTCTCGCGATTATTTCAAACAAGTGCATTCCCAGCTCTACAGCACTGTCCTTCATCGCATCATAACCCTTTTCAAAGAATACGAGAGACAGGTTCATATCTTCACGTATACAGTGTCCCGCCAGGCTGGGAAGAACGTTAACATGCTCTCTGGCATTATCGTAATCCTTCATGTGGATATAAATCCAGGCCAGTGCCTGGTGAGCTTTATTAACCTTCTTGATCTCGCTGCAATATCTGATAATATTGATGCCTTTTCGTATGCCGTCCGCAAGGATCGCCTGCGCACGTTCGGGTTCATCAGCCAGGAGATTTTCCATATCAATGTAGTAGCTGAGTCCTGCAACACGCTGAACATATTTAAGCACTACAGTATAATTCATCGGGTTTTTGACAACTTCCTCAGCAAGATACTCAACTACCTTGAGTTCGCTGCCTCCCGGATTGGAAACATCCTCAAGTTCAGCCATTTTCTCAAATATCTGCTGTGTTACCCTGTCGTCCTGACTCTGCTGCTGATATCCGAGAAGAGCGTCCGTTGTGATACCAAGTGTTTGCGCTATGGGCACGATCATTGAAACATCCGGCAGTCCCGCTTCGGACTCCCATCTGCTGACAGCCTGAGGTGTTACTCCCAGCATTCACGCCAGCTCTTCCTGTGTAAATCCCTTGCTCTTTCTAAAGCTCCTTATGTTTGATCCCAGATTATTTGCCATATCTTTTTCTCCTTTTCCGAATAATGTCCTTTCATTGATCTCAATCATCGGAAAATGCCTGCAGTTCATTTTCTGATCATAGTGTAAAATGTTCCTCCAAAAAAATCAAACAATGAAGACTTGAGAAAAAATCAAGCGGTCATAATCCCGGCATTTTCGTCTCCTGTTTACACCTTATACTGATATTTACTCAGATCGACTTTTCCGTCTATCGACTCGACTCCCTCTGACCTTAAAATTTCCGCCTGTTTCCAGGCTCCGCCAAAAACATACTCTCCCGCAAGCTCTCCCTTGGCATTCACAACACGATGACAGGGAATAGTTGCAGGATCAGGATTTTTGTGAAGAGCATTTCCGACAGCCCTTGCCATTTTCCTGTCACCGGCCATTTCCGCAACCTGCGCGTAAGTAGCCACGCAGCCCTTGGGAATCCTTTTGACGGCTTCATAAATCCTTTTAGTAGGCGAATCGGTGACCAGATCATAACTCTCTGCGATCATCCTCTTAATGTCCTCATCCGGTATCGAGCCGTCGAGAATAACCGTATTCCAATGCTCTTTATTCTGATGATATGCCGGAATGACGGATCTGTATGTTTTTCTCCAAAAGTCTCTCCACTCGGGATTGACCTTCAAATTCAGGTTCAGATAGCCGTCTTTTTCATACGTCCACAAAAAAGCTTTCTTTGTGTTCTTTTCACGGACCAGCTGCCAGTTAGTGTCTCTAAAGGGCGTGTCTACATAGGTATTCGGAAAAGAACACCCAAAGTTTAATACTTCTTCTCTTGTATTCATACTGTATCTTCCCGCTCCTCACAGATAGGTTTCTATGGTTTTCATCTTTTCCGAAAAGCCTGCTCTTTCGTAAAAGCTCATGCCTCTCACGTTTTCGGGGAAAACCTGCGTTCTCATAAAATCCGCACCTTTTTCTTTTCCATAATCCTTGCACGCATCCATGAGTTTCGCGCCAATCCCCTGACTCCGAAGCTCCTCCGAGACATCCAGATCCTGCAGATATATTACCCTTTCAGGCTTTAGGCAGGGAACTTTTTTCTGCTCTAATATCATCACGTGCGCAAATCCGACGATCTTTTCATCCTGTTCCGCAACAATAATGTCCTGATTGCCGCTATTAAAGATCGCATCGAAAAACACCTCGTCCCGGTCTCCGTGGATGAAATGTTCCGGCTGGAATCTTACGGCATCCTTCTCCAACTCATAATACAGCTGCTGCAGATCGATGATATCGTTTTTATCTGCTATGCGTATTATCATCTTTTCCAAAATTATGCTTTCCATTTATTCTGCTTCCTATCCCAAAACGAAATCCACCTATAACTTTAGCAACATATAAACCAGTTCCTGATAGCCGGATATTCTCGAATTGAAGCCTCCGGGATTGCGTCCGAATTCAACAAAACCCAGACTCCTGTACAAAGACATTGCTCTGTCGTTCTCAGCTACCACACTAAGTTCCAGCTGATCATATCCTGCCTCTTTTGCGCACTGAATGCAAGCCTTTGTCAACGCTTTTCCCAAGCCAAGGCCCCAGTACTCCTTCAACAGACTTATACCGAATTCCGCTCTGTGTTTTACCTTGTACTTTTTCCCGACCGCATCGATCCCGGCAGTCCCCACAACCTTTCCGTCAACTATGGCGATAAGCTCTGTTTCATCAGGGCTGTTCGTTTTATTATCAAGAAACTGTGCTTCCTGTTCCGGATCGTAACTGTTTTCATCAGGATAGGACAACAAATAATCCGTCTCTTCATGTGTACGATTAAACACTTCAAAAACAGTTGCACCATCTGCTCCCTCGCCGTTTCGGATCAGGGCTTCTTTCCCGTTTTTCAGTGTAATCTTCTGTTCATACTTCATCTCTTTTCCTCCTCATCTACAAGCTGAAAAACATCCATTATTCTATATCTCCCTTAGCGAAAAGATTATCTTTTCCCATGCCGCAGACGTACTGATTGCTGTCATACTCGTGGCAGAACTCAAGGAAGTCTTTTCTCTGGACCGGATCTCCCATGATCTTTACCAGGATCTCATTAGGTATGGTCCTGGCAAAGGCTCCCGGTCCGGCAAGAGATATGTTCTTAACCCCGTTCTTTTTCAGTATTCCTTCCAGTTCATCCGGCATAAAATGATACGATATGCTCCAGGGTGTTTCGCCGTTATCATAAGCCTTCTTTGACTCTTCCACGTCGCAAAGCAGTCCGTTTTCGTATGTTCTCCACAGGGCATCTCTATTGAGAGAAAAACCTTCGATCATTTTCTCCCGGCTGTTTATGCACCACTGAACCCAACCATCCTTACTATCCTTATCCAGGATAAACTGATTCTTTTGGATCGGATTTGATAAATAGGGCAGTGCTCCCAACCGGCTGGACACGCTGATCATAATACGTTTTTTTGCAATTCTCACAAGTTCCGCAATGGTCCGCTCCTGATTTGGATAAGTGTAGGATATGGGTGAATCAAAGGACATCACAAGGTCAAATGTATTATCTCCATATTCCGACAAATCCTCAAGCGCTCCCTTAACAAAAGTTATTCTTTCGAGCACTCCCTCTTTTTCCGCCAGTTCTTTCGCCTTATCGATCATGGGCTCGGATATATCAAAGTGGGTTACGTGAACCCCATGTTTTGCCAACAGGATCGAAAAACGCCCGCATCCCGCTCCGCCGTCAAAGGCTGTCTTTATCCCGTCGATATTGGCCAGCAGCTCTTTTTCTATATGCGACTTCTGAACGATATCATCGATGAAAGTCTGCTCTCTCTCTGCTTCCAGCTCACCTTTATCCGGCTGGTTCCACATCCTTTCCGAAATTTTTGTACTGTATTCCATATCTTCCTCCTAACGACTAATACATTGGCACGATTCGTTTACGAAGCGTGCCAAATCGTTCATAACCATTACAAATCATGACTTCGTCACGATGATTCATCACTCCCAAATGTTTCTTTTATTGTTCTTCTTGTAGGCTTTTGCCCACTTGGATATCTCTTTTTTCATGGCATAGTTTTTTGTATTCTCCCTGCCGAGATTTTTGTACAGC
>JAILBP010000198.1:0-9767 GCA_024680835.1 Lachnospiraceae bacterium
CTTTGATCAATTCCTTGTAAAGATTATCGAATTTCAGGACATTACCGAACTTTTCATTTCTTCCGTCATTATACATTGCAAGATCCATTATAAACCGAAGCTTTTCCTCCAATGTAGAAAGTTCATTATATGTTTTTCTGAATTCTTCATCCTGACGGTATCGATCTTCCGAGTACACTTTCTTTCCCTTCAGATTTCTTTCGGAAAAGATACCTGCCAACTCTTTCAGCCCATCAAGATTATCCTCTATTGCAAGCTTCTTACCACGGTCATCGATCCAGTCCTTTATCTCCTCAAATGAAGGTGACAGATTGTTATTGACAGAAACATGGTCGAACACTCTCATCCGGTCCGAAGAAAGATTCTTTGAAGCTATATAATCCTTCGTCACATTTGAGATCCAGTTTCTATTAAGGGTTTCCAAAACATCATTACCGATCACATTTCCCAGAGACTCTTTTCTGGCGTTTGGATATTTTCCACTGTAGTACATGACAATGTTTGTATCAGCACTTGTATTTCTGTTTCGCAAAAAAGCCGGTATGTCTTTCTTCCTTACACCGCATTTCAATGCGAACTCCTCCATAGTGAGACTTCCGTTAATCCCCATGTCATGGTAAGTATCATAACGGATCTGATCATCGCCTTCTGATATCGATTTGATATTCGTGGTCATTTGATTTATTATTTGATTTTCTATACCGACGGAAGTCTGCCTCATAAGCCACTCCGCTTTTTTGGAGCGCATAGATTCATTTTTTGGCAGTTTATTTAACTGCCTGTTATACTCACGATAGCATTTATAGCTGTTTCAGCCTTCAATAAACCTACCGTCTCAAAAACCTTCTTTCTGGTGTCAGTATTTCCCTTGGTTATATATTTGGAGCAGAATTACGCTTCAAGCTCATCTATCATATCAGCCTGCTCTTTGGAAACCGGCTTTTTATTCTCATCACAGGCAGTCTGATATTTTTTGAGGTCGATTAAAAATCTGACACGGGACGGAATGTCGGTCAGTCTGTCATAAAGCTTTCGGATATTCTTTGGATCTGTAATATCAATATCTGCAACTGTATCGGCCATATTGCTCCTCCTTAATTTTCATGCACAGGTTGTACACGTACACTTTAATATTATCTTATTAACGATTTTAGTAACTGATCCACCGCAAGCGGTATCCATTATGACGAATCCCCACAATCCCACACGATAAGATTTTATATATTACGTCATTATATACACCCCGAAAAGACTCTTTGGGTTGCACAGATATGAGCAAAAAGTGAGGGCGTACAGGATTGTCTGCCTGATAAGCTGTGAGTAATAACACCACTAAAACTCACACGAAAATATAATCTCTGAATCTTCCGGGCAGTCTGTCACAGCCCTTTCGGTATGCAAGACGCGTGTACAGTTCCTGGGCAAGCCTGTCTGTCTTAAGTGATGCGGCCACATCCACGGATCCTTTTTCCATAAGAGCAGCTTCATCTTTTCCTGTCAGCAGGATTTTAACCTCCTCATTGTCAGATATATCAGATAGGATATATCTCTTTTCTTTATCACAAGCCAGAGCGTACATATAGGGTAGCTCCGCCGGATTATCTCGTATATCCAGTAATATGTTGATAAAACATCTGCTGATCCTGGTATATGTCACATCCTTTGTCTTGACCAGTTCCGCAAACTGTGAAAAATCCTCATACTGTGTCCGGAGATTTTTAATGCGGTTTGCTGTCTCTGTGTCACAGTCCCTTATATTGGACAGTTCGCATGGATCCGAAGCCGCGATCCTGTAATACAGCATATCCGAGAGATCATCCGCAAACACCTGTCTGTGCTTTGTCAGATAATCCGCAAGCTCTGCAGGTACATCCTTTGCTCTGCCATCCTCTTCTCTGTATTCTAAAGCTTTTATTCTGTTTCTGATAAACTCGGCAGAAGGGAACTCTGAACCATCACTTTTTCCAACCATAGCATCCGGTGTAAATCTGTCTTCATGATAACCCATGCCTTTTCTCTCCACAGGAATGAGTCCGATATTTTTCTCACGATCTTTTTCGCACAGTGCCCTGATATACTCAAATGCCAAAAGATTATTTGGCTTTTTTATCTTCTCAAGAAAACTGTCCGGCAGGATTCCCGCCTGTTTCAGCGCCTCCTCCCTTGCCGCCGGAAAAGTCTTTCCAAAACTCATACAGGTCCGGATCCGGTCATTGTATTCCGATGATCTCTCATATTCCGTGATAAGCTTTATCTCCCCCACATGCTCACAGATGTCCGTGTCCTCACATCCAAAGGAAACAGCCTCACATCCTGCACCCAGAAGTCCGGTAATGCCATAACGCGCAAACTCTCCTGCAGATGACACAGATGCAAAAACAGGCGGTGACAACACAATGTCAGCACCGCCCATTATCGCTCTCTTTGCTCTGTAATATTTTGATGCAATCGCAGGCTCCCCCCTCTGCACGAAATCACCGCTCATATATACCACTATATCCGAATCCGGAAAGCGACGCCTCACCTCTGAGATATGATATGCGTGTCCTTCGTGAAAGGGGTTGTATTCTGCTATTATACCTATTCGTCCCGGCATCGTGTCATCTCCCCGTTGATCAGCCCTGTATGGTATGAACCTTCATGCAGTTCGGCTTGTCAACCGGTACCGGCTTGCTCTCCAGCAGGAAATATCCCTTCTCGTAATTGATCTTAAACATCACGATCTCATTATTCTCGTGATTTAATGTCACGAAATGCTCCTCGTTGGGCATAACTCTGACACCCTTCGGAAACTCGCCCGAGATACGGGAATTGCACATGAGAGATAAAAGTCCTGTCTCTTTGTCTATGTTATATATTACAGCGGAATTCACTCCGGCGTTTACCACGAAAAGATGTGTTCCGCTGGGTGCGATATCCATGGCAACCGCTGAGCAGATATCATCATCCTTGGGGTCTGTTGTGGTGATCTCCTGCAAGAATTCAAACTCCGGACCGTCATCTGTCATCTCATATCTGTATACATTCACACAGTTCAAAAGCTCGCACAGAACATAGAGAAACTTGCCGTCAGCCGAGAATCTCAAAGACTTCGGTGCCGAATCTAGCTGTGTTCTCAATATATCATGATTTCTGAGTTTTCCCAGTCTCTTATCGATCTTATAGATCTTGATATGATCAAGACCGCCATCGGCAGCCATGAGATAATCTCCCTCCGGTGTGAGACGAACACAGTTTACGTGAGGTCTTGAGCTTCGCTGTGCTATACATCTGCCCATGCCTTTGTGAAATACGCCGTCACAGAGCGCCACGATCTCTCCGGTCTCAGGATTCAGCTTCATCATGCTGACCCTGCCGTCGTGATATCCCGCCACATAGAGGTACTCATCGTTTTTGTCGATCTCGATATAGCAGCCTCTCATGCCGCCGATCCACATTGAATTGATCTCTTCAAGATCACCATCCGGCAGGATCCTGAATCCCTTTACGCCCTCATCCGCGATGGAATACAGAAACTTTCTGTTTGTGGAAAATGCAAGATATGAAGGATTATTGATGGGAACAACCTTTCTCTCGTACATCTTTCCGTGATCTATGTCCATGTCATAAATATGGATACCGATACTATTCTCATGCGTATAAGTTCCCACATACCCCACAAATTTTGAATCACTCATTTCGCTCCTCCTTTTATATACACAGCCATAATGACCCGTCATCATGACTCATTCTTTTCTCCCCTGATCCTGAGAATATCATACCTTGATATCTTCGCATCAAGCTTCACATTTATCTCCTGTCCGGCATGGGGACAGCTCTCCACCGGAACACCTTCCGCATCAGTCATGCCCAAAACCTTCGTCTCAACATTGGTGCCGTCGGGTTTCATGATCTCTATCACATCGCCGACACAGAACTTGTTGCGCTGATGTATAAAGGCTGTGTGGCCGGTCCCGTCATCCGAGGGATCGAACACTTCCTCAACAACTCCCAGATACACGAATCCTATCCGGTATGTGTTATTGTCATATATCTGTGTGCTGCCGTCAGGCTTGCCGTAAAAAAATCCCGTGGTGAACTGCCTGTAGGTGCAGTCTGCTATCTGCTCCGTGTACCAGGGCATATTCTCCTCATAGCGCTCTCTTGATACAAAAAGATCGTCTATGGCCTTCCTGTAGGTCCTCGCCACGGTAGCCACATAGAGTGCACTCTTCATGCGCCCCTCTATCTTAAAACTGTCAATGCCCGCATCCACAAGATCGGGCACATGCTCTATCATGCAAAGATCCTTGGAGTTGAAAATATAGGTACCGTCATTTTCATCCTCATACACCTGCATAATCTCGCCGGGTCTTGTGTCCTCCTCGATCTCGGCGTATTTAACCTTGTATTTCCATCTGCAGGGATGCGTGCAGGCGCCCCGGTTTGCGTCACGCCCGGTGAAAAAGCTTGATAAAAGACATCTTCCCGAATACGAGATACACATTGCGCCGTGGACAAAGGTCTCTATCTCAAGGTCATCCGGGATATTATCCCTGATCTCCCTGATCTCCTTAAGACTTAACTCCCTTGCGCTCACTACTCTGGATGCTCCCAGGGAATGCCAGAAATTATATGTACCGTAATTGGTATTGTTGGCCTGTGTCGAGATATGAATATCTATCTCCGGCACTACCTCTTTCGCTATGGTGAAAACCGCCGGATCCGAGATTATCAATGCATCCGGCTTTATCTCTTTCAATTCACCGAAGTATTTTCTCACAGCAGCCAGATCGCCGTTATGGGCTATGACATTGGCTGTGACATAGACCTTAACACCTCTGTCATGGGCAAAACGGATTCCCTCTGCCATGTCCTCAAGGCTGAAATTCCTGGCCTTTGCCCTAAGGGAAAACACTTCCCCTCCAATATAAACGGCATCTGCGCCGAATATGACCGCCACCTTCAAAACCTCTAAACTCGAGGCAGGTACCAGAAGTTCCGGCTTCTTCATGAAGCTCTCCTCTCTGTATGGCAGGATAATTTCCGTGCACATGCATGTGATCCTGCCTCACTCGTCTTATAGCCTAATAATATCATGTATCACCTGCCGTTCTTCACTGACAGGGACACCCCGTCGCCCACCGGCAGTACCGTGGTGATAAGGTCATCGGTATGTGTAAGTGTATACAGATACTCCCGCATCCTCGTGTGTATGGTGCGGTTTCTGCGTTTTATAAGATACTTTGACTCAATGATGTCACCGTCAAAGAGGACGTTGTCCGTCACTAAAACTGCACCATCATCCATTAGGTCTAAAACAATGGGTAAAAGTGCGGGATACTGGCCTTTTGCGGCATCCATGAATACAAAGTCAAATGTGGCTCCGGCGTCTGATAATCCCGGCAATACCTCTGCCGCATCGCCCTCAAGCAGTGTTATCCTGTCTGCGTGGGGCGATGAAGCTATATTCTCCCCTGCCTTTACGATCCTGGGTTCATAGTTTTCTATGGTGGTGATATGCGCGTTCCTATCGAATTCAGCCATGAGAAGTGCCGAAAACCCCACAGCCGCGCCAACCTCCAAAATACGCTCCGGTCTGTAGGATGCCATAAGCCATTTCATTAGCATCTGCATATCCCTGCGTATTATGGGAACTTCTCCGTCCATCGCCTGCTGCCTTATGGAATCCAGATATTCCGGCAACTCACCGTCCAGGGACGAAATATAAGTAAAAAGTCTGTCTTCCACTATCATGACTCAGCCTCTGTCTCTTCTGAGCTATAGCACATAGTGGCTATGATCTCCTTGTAGGTCATGGCGGTATTCATGGTATATACCCCCGCCTTGATCTCACCCTTGGAACCCTCTTTGATACCGGCCTGCGAGATCAGAAGCTGAACATAAAACAGTCGCTCGTCATCCACCAGTCCCTTTTCATAGATCACCTCAGCGACTGAGGAAAGATCGGTGTCATTGATGGTGACCAACATATCTCTGCTGTTTTCATGGCTAGCCATGGCAGGTTCCGTATAAACCCTGTATCCGAAATTGTAGGCGTAGAGTCCCACGCGGTACAACAGCAGTATCGCCAACAGCCACACCATAGCTATGATGCTGATATTCAATAGTCTCAGAGCAACCTTTGATAGCTTCATGAGATATTAAACCTCCATAATAATGGGTATGATCATGGGATTTCTGCCCGTTTCCTTCCATACAAAACTGCCAAGATCATCCTTTATCTGCTGCTTGATACGCCCCCAGTCATGGACTCTCTTATCCTCCAGTTTCATCATGGTCTCAAAAATGAGATTTCTGGCTTCCTCTAACAGGTCTCCCGCTTCTCTCACATACACAAAGCCTCTGGATATGATCTCCGGGCCGCCTATGAGGCGTCCGTCTCCCTGCTCTATAGACACCACCACGATGACAACACCTTCCTCTGCGAGGCGCTGTCTGTCCTTCAATACGATGTTGCCCACATCTCCGACTCTGAGACCGTCTACCAGCACATCTCCTGCCTGAACCTGTCCCGTGACCTTTGCGAAATCAGTCTGGTCATTCAACTCCAGCACATCCCCTGAATTCAACAGAAAAATGTTCTCTTTGGGAATGCCCATCTCTGCGGCTATCTTCGCCTGTGCGCGCCTGTGCTTATACTCTCCGTGCACAGGAACAGAGATCTTCGGATGCAGCAGGGAATATATGAGCTTTATATCCTCCTGGCATGCATGCCCTGATACATGCACATCCTGGAATATGACATCCGCTCCCTTTTTGAGGAGCTCGTTTATGATCTTGGTGACAGCCTTTTCATTGCCCGGTATCGGGTTCGAAGAAAATACTATGGTGTCCTTGGGCTTTATGGAAACCTTTTTGTGTGTACCGTTTGCCATGCGTGACAATGCAGCCATGGACTCGCCCTGACTGCCTGTTGTTATGAGCACCGTCTTCTCGTCCGGGTAGTTTTTAAGCTCATCTACGGAGATCAGCGTATTATCCGGCACATTAATGTATCCCAGTTCATTGGCAGTATTGATGATGTTCACCATGCTGCGGCCTTCCAATACAACCTTACGGCCGTAACGGTTCGCCTGGTCGATGATCTGCTGCACTCTGTCAACATTTGATGCAAAGGTAGCCACTATGATGCGGCTGTTAATATGCTCGTCGAATATAGCTTCCAGCGCCTTACCAACCGACTTCTCGGACATTGTGGAGCCCGGTCTCTCCGCGTTTGTAGAGTCGCACATAAGCGCCAGAACGCCCTTTTTACCGATCTCACCGAAGCGCTGAAGATCTATGGCATCTCCGAATACCGGTGTGTAATCCACCTTGAAATCCCCCGTGCACACCACTATGCCGGCGGGTGAATATATGGCGAATGCGGCGGCATCCTGTATCGAATGATTGGTACGTATGAATTCGATCCTGAACTCTCCCGCATTGATATGGGTTCCGTAGCTCACCACCTTGCGCCTTACCGTATCCATCATTCCGTGCTCTTCGAGCTTATGCTCTATGATGCCCATGGTAAGCTTTGTGGCATACAATGTAGCATTTACATCTTTCAAAACATAGGGTATCGCTCCTATGTGATCTTCGTGTCCATGGGTTATGAAAAACCCCTTTACCTTGTCTATATTATCCTTAAGGTATGTTACATCCGGTATCACCATGTCCACGCCGAACATATCATCCTCCGGGAATGCCAGTCCGCAGTCCACCACGATGATGCTGTCGCCGTATTCAAAAGCCGTGATATTCATACCTATCTGTTCCAATCCACCTAAAGGTATGATCTTTAGGTTTGTATTAACCTGATCCATCTAAATCCTCTTTCGTATCCTGTGTTTCTGTATGGCTGTATATATGGACATTTTCACTCATCCTCCTCATCCGTCTCAGCCAACAGGGCTTCAAATATCTCACCGAGAGACTCCAGCAGATCATCGTCATCTACGAACTCGTAGATAGCATCATCCCCGTCTCCTCCCATGTATTTCATGATATAAGCCTCATCTTCTCCCAGAGTATCCTCCGTCACCAAAAGATACTCAGCTCCTCCGAAGGTCGTCTGCTCCACAACCTTAACTTTTAACTCTTCTCCTGTCTCTTCCTCTGTCAGTACGATAACATCCGGACGTTCTCTCATAATCTCACTCCTTTTTGACCGTTGTCTTTTCTGTGCACCCGCAGTTGTCCATATATTCCTGCAATATGATGGCAGCTGCGACCCTGTCGATGTATTTTTTTTGTTCCGATCTTTTGACTCCCGACTCATCCAGTATCTCAGCGGCTGCCACCGTGGTGAGACGTTCATCCTGCAATATCACGGAAAGCTTAAGCTTCTCCCTGATCATCCGGGCAAACTCTGCCGTGAGTTTGCAGCGCTCCCCCTCGGTGTCGTCCATGTTCCTGGGATAGCCCAATATAACGGTGTCCACATCATATTCGGAACATATCTCTCCTATCTCATACAATGTTCTCTTCAGCTTTCCGGGTTTGGGTCTTACTATGGTAGTGAGCTCCTGAGCCGTAATGCCCAGAGGATCACTGACCGCCACTCCCACGGTACGGCTTCCGAAATCCAGTCCCAAAAGTCTTCCCATTACTTTTCCAGCTTGCCCCTGATATAGAAATCCAAAAGCTCCTCCACCAGCTCATCACGCTCAACCTTCATGATGATACTCCTGGCGTTCTTGTGGCTCGTGATATATGTAGGATCCCCGCTCATAATATAACCTACGATCTGATTGAGGGGATTGTAGCCTTTCTCGGAAAGTGCCTGATATACCATCTCCAGGACCTCGGATACTGAGACCTGCTGTGTGGTGACTGCCTTAAAATACTGTGTATTGCTCAAGTTCTGCATAATGTGCCTCCAATAAAATAACGATAGTACTCGAAATCTTATTATATCACTTTTTATTCGTCCCTGTCTATTAAAAATAGCATAAAAAAACCCATCCGTAAGAGTTTCTTACGAATGGGACAAATGATCACTTTCTGGAAATTTATTTTGCCGGCTGCTGTGCCTGAAGATTCGGTTTCTCCACTTCTTTCTTCTTTTCCTGCTGCTTTACTATCGCTTCCTTGATCTTCTTATTCTCTATAAGCTTGGTATTGAAGGTCCACATCAGGTTGTCCGCAGCCTTCGGATCTTTTATCATCTTCTTGCAGGTCTCCGGCGTGATCTTGGAATCCGGCATTACCTGCTTGAATGCCTTCGAGTTTGCTATCTGCTTGACAGCCTTCGCATATCCGTCTTTTGTAGGCGGAATCTGCTCCTTGAACTTCTCTCCGCCCGGAGCTTTAAGCCTTGCCTCTAAAATCTGGGCAGCCATCGCCATCTTGGCATCCTTTAGATCCTTTGCAGTGAATTCTTTTCTCTGTGAAAGACGTCCCAGTCTTTCTTCTGCCGCTAAGACACCTTTTCCTACGTGTTTGTCAACACCTTTGGCGTTTTTAAGCTCTTCTTTTCTCTGTTTGTTTCGCTCTATTATTTCTTTCTCTTTTTCTTTACCGTCAAGTTCTTTTTTGGCGTCAAGGGCCTTATTTACCCTGTTCAGCCTCTTATCTACATTTTCGTAAGCCTTTTGCATTGCCTCCATGCGGGCTTTCGTCTTGGGATGTTTGCTGAGATCCTTATCCTTGTTTCTGTCTAAATACTTCTGAATGGATTCCTTTGTCTTCTCAAGATCATCTTTGCTCTTTTGAAGTTCCTCTTCAGTAGGCTTATAATCCTCCGGCTTGCCCTTGGTCATATTCTCCCAGCTCAAAAC
>JAILBP010000226.1:0-5903 GCA_024680835.1 Lachnospiraceae bacterium
GTCAAAGATGCTTCGGACAAGGCACATGCTGAGCTTAATGCAGCACAGATCTACGACATTTTCCTGAAGAGATATCAGAATTACACACCGGTGTTTGATGTTAAGGGATGTCATTTCCGTCAGGAAAATAACGGTTATACCGCTACAGTGAATATCGTGGAAGGAGAAACCAAGACACTGGTGGAATCCTTCGGAAACGGTCGTCTTGACGCTGTATCCAATACATTTAAGGAAAAGTTCGGCAAATCCTTCCAGGTTATGTGCTATGAGGAGCATGCCTTAAATGACGGTTCGGATTCCAGCGCCATAGCTTATGTGGGTATACAGAATGATGCAGGTAAACAGTTCTTTGGCATAGGCATAGATCCGGATATCATCCGTGCATCCATAGATGCTTTGATCGCAGCCATGAACCGTCTGCTGGAGGAAGGCTGATATTTCGCGGAAAAACATTGATAACAGGCAGTAAATTTACAGTCGCCGCTTATGTGGCGACTGTTTACCGACAGATTTTGGGGGATATGTTTCATGGATAAAAGAGGACGCTGCAGATCTATTATTTGCGCAGCTTTTCTTATGATCTTTATATTGGCGGGAGTCGGACTTAAGGAAACCAGGGCGGATGTCGCGCTGGATAAGACGACAGCCACCGTGGGAGTAGGAAAAAAGGTTGGCTTTTCGATTTTGGGAACTACCAAAAAAGTGAAATGGAAGAGCTCGGATCCGACCATAGCCAAGGTTTCCAAGAAGGGTGTAGTTAAAGGTATCAGTTCCGGCAATGCCAGGATCACGGCGATGGTCGGCAAGAAAAGCTTTACCGCAAAAGTCAAGGTCAGAACCTTTCTGATAAGCGACAGCAAGGTTGACGTGACCGGCGACAAGACAGTTACCCTGACTCTTTTGACGGATGACGGCAGCATAAGATCGAAGGTTGCCGATTCGGATATCTGTTCTGTGATGCTGGGGGATTGGATAGGCGATGATCTTGCGGTTAAAGTAGTACCTAAAAAGGTAGGATCGACAAAGGTTGTTTTTTCCAATACGATGAATAACGAAACCTGTGTATTGAAGGTTAAGGTAAAATCGGTGCCTGTTGTAGCCAGCATCGATGAGCCGGTGATATCTACGGGTGCCAGGTATTTTATACCGAATGAAAACAGTATGAGTGTCAGTTTCTCTTTGAGCGGCGCTTCAAATGACTGTAATGTGGAGATATATTCGGAGAGCGGTCTGCTGTTAAAGACTATCTATGTTGGCAGCGTGCAGGCAAATACAGCAGTTACGGTAAACTGGGACGGCACGGATAATGCAGGTAATCCTTTTGATGGAAGATATACGGTTGGAGTCACTGCAACAGGAGTAAAAGAGAGGCTGGAAGACTATTACCGTATCATGCAGGCTTCTCCCTTTAAGGGCGGTGACGGAAGCGCTGAAAATCCGTTCAGGTTCGGAACGGCAGCGGAATTGTCGCTGATACCGCAGTATGATGATGAAGGAATCTACTTCAGGCAGTATGCGGATATAGATTTAAATGGTAATTCGGAAATAGGAGAGCTCTTCCCGACTGCGGCAGGGCTTAAAGGTACAGTCAGCGGTACAGTGGGTGCTCAGAGGTTTTCAATCGCTAATTATATGTCGTCGAAGCCGCTCTTCGGTTATATCGGAGAGACCGGATGCGTATCGGGTATAACTCTTTCGGATGCGCTGATAAGCGGAGGAGGAGCGACTCTTGCAGTGCATAATTACGGTGTTATCGAAAATTGCGTTGTCGATGCCGCCATCAGTATTACCAAGACAAACAACCTTAAGGGTGGCCTGATAGCTACTACCAATTATGGCAGTATCACGGGATGTGACTGTTCCGGAGATATCAGGATGACGCTCAGTTCTCTTTTATCCATTGTGACGGCGAGGGTTGGAGGAGTCGTGGCTGAAAATAACGGTCAGATCTACAGATGCACTGCCAAGGTGGACATGAATGTCAGCATCAGCATGTCATCGACGGCAGAGAGCGGATCTTTTGCCTATGTCGGAGGAATTGCGGGAGAAAATCCGGAAGGAGCCGTAATATCCGAGGCAACCTATAACGGTAAGCTCACGGTCAACATGGGAACGGATGAAAATTCGCCCACATCATACGTCGGCGGTGTGTGCGGCGTGAATAACGGCATCACAAGCGGATGCGGTTTCAGTTGTTATGATGAAAACATTAAAGAGGTAGGATACGGAGCCGGAATCAGCAGTTGATAAAGGGCGGGAGCTTAAATGAGCTGCTTCGGGGATACATTATTGCAGGGAGGCGCATAATGAATTATTTATCCGCGTCGCTTTTGGCGGCGGATTTTGCGAAACTGGGAGAACAGATACAGGAAGTTGATAAAGCAGGCGCTCACTACATTCATTATGATGTTATGGATGGATGTTTTGTGCCTAATATTTCCATGGGAATACCGGTGTTGAGTTCGATCAGAAAATGCACAGACAAGATTCTCGATGTACATTTGATGATAGAGGATCCGGCCAGGTATATTGGGGATTTTGCAAAGGCAGGGGCGGACATCATCACGGTACATGCTGAGGCAGCAACACATTTGGATCAGGTCATACGCAGTATCAAAGCACTTGGACTCAAGGCGGGAGTAGCCCTGAATCCGGCCACCCCCGTGAACGTGGTGGAGAATATCCTGCAGATGGCGGATATGATATTGATCATGACGGTTAATCCCGGTTTTGGCGGTCAGAAACTCATAGATTATACACTGGACAAGATCACTGTTTTAAGAGAGATGATCAGTGATAAAGGTCTTAATACCGACATAGAGGTGGACGGCGGAGTCACCGTGGACAATGTTGATAAGGTGCTGAAGGCCGGGGCCAATGTTATTGTCAGTGGAAGCAGTGTTTTTAAGGGAAATGCGACAGAGAATACAAAGCGTTTTTTGGAGAAACTGGGCAGAAACTGTTAAAATGGCGGTTGAATATGGGACGGATCTGTGATATATTACAGATTCGGCGATGCATTGTTTGCATAAGTCGAAATATCGATTGGATATAACATAGAAAATGGATAATTTGGAAAGTACGGAAAATACACAATACGGTGATAATACGGTAAAAACAACGGCGGATCCGGGCGGTGATTTAACGCAGACCGGGAGCAAGGCTTCAGATATCAGGAAGGACGTTATCCGTGAAATATTAAGCTGGGTTGAGGTGATCGTGGCAGCTTTTCTTTTGTCATTGTTTGTCACGAAGGTCATACTCATCAACGCTACTGTACCGTCGGGGTCCATGGAGAATCTTATCCAACCCGGGGACAGGCTCTTTGGCTTCAGATTATCGTATGCTTTTTCGGAGCCGGAGAGGTTCGATGTTGTGATATTCAAATATCCGGTGGATGAGACGGATAATTACATCAAGCGAATTATCGGTCTTCCGGGTGAGCATGTGGAGATCGACAACGGAAAGATATATATAGACGGTTCGGATATACCCTTAAAGGAAGATTATCTTCCCGAAAAATGGAAACATGACAATGATGGTTATGATTTCCATGTTCCGGAGGGATGCTATCTCTGCCTCGGTGATAACCGCAATATTTCTCTTGACGCAAGATTCTGGGCAGAGGAGGCTGTTGAGGCGGGGCTTGCGCCGTCGGTGGCAGAGGCTGAGGAATATACGTATGTAAAAAAATCCCAGATTCTGGGTAAGGCAGTGATAAAATATTGGCCGAAGATAGTGCTGCTCAGCAATTACCGGGAGTAGGGCTGTCACTTTGCGGATATGGTGAAACTGGCAGACACGATAGATTTAGGTTCTATTGCCTTACGGCGTGCAGGTTCAAGTCCTGTTATCCGCATTGTTATACACGTTTGTCTTTCGATCTTTTACAAGGAGTTTTTTAATATGGCAGGAACAGATATAGGTATCGATCTTGGTACCGCTAGCATTTTGGTATATGTAAACGGGAAGGGAGTTGTGTTAAAAGAGCCATCAGTGGTAGCTTTTGACCGCACTTCAAATAAGATAGTGGCGATAGGTGAGGATGCGAGGCTCATGCTGGGGCGTACCCCCGGAAACATCGTGGCAGTGCGTCCTTTGAGACAGGGTGTTATCTCGGATTACACGGTTACTGAAAAGATGATCCAGTATTTCATTCAGAAATCGGTGGGAAGAAGATCCCTGAGAAAACCTCGTATAGCAGTATGCGTGCCCAGCGGCGTTACGGAAGTTGAGAAAAAGGCTGTTGAGGATGCCACATACGAGGCCGGAGCCAGGGAAGTCCAGATCATAGAGGAGCCGATAGCGGCAGCTATAGGCGCGGGCATTGATATTTCAAAGCCCTGCGGCAATATGATAGTGGATATAGGCGGCGGTACCGCGGATATTGCGGTGATCTCTCTCGGCGGCTCCGTTGTCAGCGCATCTGTCAAGATCGCCGGAGATGATTTTGATGATGCAATAGTGCGTTATATGAGGAAAAAACATAATCTTCTGATAGGAGAGAGGACCGCGGAGGATGTCAAGATAAAGATCGGAACCTGTTTTCCGCTGGCAGAGAACCTTGAGATGGATGTCAGGGGAAGGAACCTTGTGACGGGACTTCCAAAGACGGTTACAGTTACAAGTGATGAGACAGAGGAGGCTTTGCGCGAGGCTACGGGACGCATTATAGAGGCAATACATGGCGTTCTGGAAAAGACCCCGCCGGAGCTGGCGGCGGATGTGGCTGAGAGAGGCGTGGTCCTGACGGGAGGAGGAGCGCTTTTGAGAGGTCTTGAGGAACTCATAAGCGACCGTACCGGCATCAATTGCATGACGGCGGAGGATGCAATGCAGTGCGTTGCCATAGGAACAGGACGATTCGTTGATTTCCTGGCAGGGAAACGCGGAGAGTAAAATATACAGATCATATTACAGCAGCTGTCTTTTGACGGTTGCTGATTTTTTATGAGACGGGCACAGACGGTCGTATCTTCATGAAAAAAGATGTTGTCTTTTGCATAACGAAAATATAAAATATGATATAGAAACGACACGGTGCAGGCGACAGCGATAGCGGCAGTAAAGCCCGGCAGGGCAGAACTTCCGGCTTGCCGGGCAGAGTAGAGACACCGGGGCGAGTCTGCAGAATGCACGTAAAGTGGCTTCGAATAGTGAGACAAAATTGAAAAGAAATGTAAAGATTACTGCAAAAAAGCCGATAAAAAAAGTGAGGTTGTTTAACCTCATGTCAGAAGAGGATAAAAAACCGCAGGGACGCGGTTTTATGGCATACAGGGATGTATTTTTGCAGGTACTGCGGAGGTACATTTTATGCTGAAAGGTTTATACACAGGCTGGACCGGCATGGTAAACGAGATGAACCGTCTCGATGTCATGACCAATAATCTGGCCAACGCCGATACCAACGGATATAAAAAGGAAGCGGCGACAGCCCAGTCGTTTGACGACCGCCTGGCTGTGAAGATCAAGGATCAGTCTACACACGGGCTTCACAGGCATTTGGGCGATGCGAATCTGGGCGTTAAGATCGGAGAGACATATACGGATTGGAGCCAGGGCAGTTTTCAGGTCACGGACAGCCAGTATGACGTGGCATTGGACGGTAATGGCTTTTTTGCCGTGTCCTACACATCCAAGCAGGGTGAGACAAACTGTATGTATACAAGAGACGGCGCATTTTCAGTTACCAGGGAGGGTTTTCTGGTGACCAAGGACGGAGATTACATACTCAACATGAACGGCGCCATGAATGGAGACCCTTCGGAAGCCAATTACATAAGATTGGATCCGAACCAGCCTTTTAAGATCGATCAGAAAGGTTATATTACTCAGGATGGAGAGAACGTTGCACAGCTCGGAATAGCCGATTTCGAGAATTATGATTTCCTCTCCAAATA